>CAZWIA010000007.1:10416-19592 GCA_964633955.1 uncultured Candidatus Peribacteria bacterium
GCTTCACCGTGACACTGACCACCGAGGAGCAGAGGAAGCTGGAGGACAAGGCCGTGGAGACACTCGGTCGTTCGGTTAATCTTCCCGGCTTCCGGCCGGGCAAGGCGCCGGCAGACATGGTGAGAAGCAAGCTCAAGCCGGAGGCGATCGTGGAAGAGGTGATCCGGTTGGTGATCCCGGACGCGGTGAGGGAGATCACGGCCAAGCACACGCTCAACCCGGTCATGCCGCCGCACGTGCAGGTGGACTCGGCCCATCCCCTGGCTCTGACGGTCATCTTTGTGGAAAAGCCGGCGGTGAAGGTGAAGGGCGCTAAATCCATCGCCATTCCCAAGGAAGCGGTCAAGGTGGATGAGAAAGACGTGCAGCGGATGGTGGATTACGTCTTAGAACAGCACCGGACGGTGACGGAAGTTGCGCGCGCGGCCAAGGAGGGAGATGAGGTGACCCTGGACTTCTCCGGAACGGACCAGGCGGGCAATGTGATCCCGGGAACGGAGTCCACCGGCTATACGGTTCGGATTGGGAGCAAGACGCTCATTCCGGGATTTGAGGAGCAGCTGATAGGCCTGGCGCCGGATGGGGAGAAGAAGTTCACGGTCACGTTCCCGGCGAACTATCACGCGGAGCACCTGCGCGGAAAGCCGGCCACCTTCAGCGTGAAGATGACCCGGGTGGCGGAAGTGGCGGTCCCAACGCTCACGGATGAGTTTGCGACCAAGGAGTTACGGGCAGAGAGCGCGGAAGCGTTCCGGTCGCGCGTCTCTGAGTCCATGCGGGCGCAGGAGGAGCGCCTGAACCGCCAGAAACAGGAGGAGAAGCTGCTGCAGATGATCGTGGACGCTACGGAGGCGGACCTGCCGGATGAGCTGATCGATCGCGAAGCCGGCCAGATTGGGCAGGAGTTTTTAAGGCAGCTGGCGGACCAGCAGATCACGCTGGACCAGTGGCTGAAGGAAACCGGCCGGACGCGGGAGGCGTTAGACGCGGAGCTCCGCACGGAAGCGACCCGCCGCTTGAAGCTGCGCTACGGGCTGGAGGAGATCATCAGACAACGGGAGATCACGGTGAATCCAGCAGAGATGGTGCAAGCCGTGGAGGAGTTGCTCCAGAACGTGCCGGAGGCCGAACGGGAGACCGCTCGAGCCGACTACCGGGAGGGATCCCGCGCCTATGACGAACTCAAGTGGCGCACACAGGTGACCAAGTTCCTGGAGCAGACGCTGCAGTGAGGCAAAAGACAGCGAGCCCGCCGCCATGTTCGCCGGAACGGAGAAAGTGGAATTTTTGCCTATGGCAAGCTTTTTCTTGCCGTAGGATGCACGGAGTGTCACTCGCGCTCTACGCGGTGGATGACGGGTCCGGCACGGCGGAGGCTATCCTCCGCGCCCTCATCCCCCGCCCGGCCCTGACCCGCTCCCTCCTGCCGGAGGGCGCGGATGCCGCAGCCTGCCTGACCGTTCTGCAGGCGGATCCCTTTGCAGTCCTGGGCATTGGATTCCATGCGCTGGATGCGACCGTGCACATTGAGCGGCGGGCACGGAACGCCATGGCGGAAGCGGGCGTGGGACTCCGCCCGATCATTGACGGCGCGCCGCGGTCTCTGGCCGCAACGCTTACGCTGCCCGCCCTGGAACGGATGCGGTACTCCGAGGATGCGGATGTCACTACCGCCAACTTCAGCCTCTACACCCTGCTGCATGCGGCTCGCGCTCAAGGGCTACCCGTGCGCTGCGCGCTCATCCGCCTGCCGCCCGCGCTGCCGGCTGCGGCCTCAACGGGGCTCTTAGAGCAGCTCCTGGATGTCATGGAGCGGCGGGAAGAGAAGGCCAGAGTGCGGCGGTGAGGTGCTGATCAGGTTGCAAGGTCATGCTGGTACAACGTTGCAACCTCGTAACTCGTAACCTGTAACTCGTAACCTGTAACTCGTAACCTGTAACTCGTAACCTGTAACTCGTAACCTGTAACTCGTAACTTATAACGTTGTAACCTCGTCACTTCCTCACGCCCACTGCACCTTCACCCGCCGCTCCCGGTTGGCCCCGCGGAGCATGCGGCAACCCCGGCGGTGCACCATCACCCGGCCGGTGCGGGCGATGAGCCCGTCAATGGAGGGGCGGTTCCCGTCGTCCGGACGGCAGCAGCGGGCAAACCGCACGGGGAGCGGAATGCCGCCTTCCACCAGCACGCCGAGCGGCGCTGCGGGTACGGCATGCCGCGGACGCTTGGCGCGAGCGGGCTCTGCGGGCGCGGGCAGGACGGACTGCAGGATGGCAGCCGGCCGTTCGGAGCCTTGGCCGACCTTCAGGAGCAGGTCCTCCCGATCGGCAGCCGTAAGCGCCCGGTCGCCCACGTGGCGCAGCAAGCTCAGGTCCGCGTCCAAGGGCGGCAGCCGGCGCTTCTCCAGCTCCGCATTGAGGAGCTCCCGTCCGCGGGCCACCAGCGCATCACGGTTCTGCGCGTACAGATGGCGCTTCAGGCGCGACCGAGAAGACGCCATCCGCACCACGTTCAGCCACTCGGGTACGGGCCTGGGTACCCGGTGCCGCGTCACTTCCACCACGTCGCCGTTCTCCAGCGGATGCGTGATGGGCACGGCTACCCCGTTCACGCTGGCGGATTTGAACGCCAGCCCCAGATCCGTGTGGATCTGGAAGGCAAAGTCCAACGGAGTTGCCCCCTCCGGCAGCTCTAGGATGTCTCCCTTGGGCGTCAGCACGTAGATGTGGTCCACCAGCCGCGTGCCGGTCGGATGCGCCGGCTTGAATGCCTCCACCGGTTCCTGCAGCGCCAGCATGCGGGAGAGCTGGACGGATTCCGCCACTCTGTGCGCAGAACCCCACTCCTTGTATCCCCAGTGGGCCGCAATGCCGTACTCCGCCTCCAGCTGCATCTGCTCCGTCCGCACCTGCACCTCTACAAAAGCGCCGCCGGGCGCGCCCGGCAGTCCCACCACCGTGGTGTGGAGGCTGCGGTAGCCGTTGGGCTTTGGGAACGCGATGTAGTCTTTGAACCGGTTCTGCACCGCACGGGCCAGGCGGTGGGTAATCCCCAGCGCCCGGTAGCAGTCCTCATCCGACCACGTGATGATCCGGACGGCGTAGAGATCGTAGAGGCCCTGCACGTGGCTGAGGCTCTTGTCCTTCATCTTCAGGAACACGCTGTACGGCTGCTTCTCCCGCCCCTCCACGCGCGCGGCAATGCCCGCTTCCCGGAGCGCCCGGGAGAGTTCAGAGGCTGCCTGCGGCAGGAACGCGCCGCTCTGCTCCTTGGCTTCCCGGAGCTGCTCGGTGATCCGCTGCGCGTCCACGGGATAGAGCACGGGGAAGGCCAAAGCTTCCATCCGCTGCTTCACCGCATGGATCCCCAGCCGGGCCGCCACCGGCGCAAAGAGCTGCAGCGCGTTCTGGGCAATCCAGCGCCGGTCTGCCGCAGCAAGCGTCTCCAGGCGCCCAAGGACAGATAGCCGATCGCACAGGAGCAACAGAATCACTCGCACGTCACCGGCCACGCTGGGAAGCATGAGGCGCAGGTGGTCTATGGAGCTGCGCCGCCGCTGCACCTGGACCTGGGACAAGAGGTGCACGCCGGATACCAGCTCCCGCACAGCCGGACCAAACTCTGTCTCCAGCTCCGGCAGCGTCACGCGCTTGGTGTCCAGCGCGTGGTGGAGCAAACCGGCAATGAGCGCGTCCTCATCCGGACGGAACGTGGCGAGCTCCCGGAGCACGTCCGCCAGGTGCTCCAGGATTGTGAGCCCCGTCCAGTGGCGGTCTTGGCCGTGGATCTCCCGGCTGAGCGCCAGCGCCCGGTCTAGCCGGCTGCCCGGACGGGCGGCCTCCTCCGCTATCTCCCGTAGGACCGCCTCTGGTGCAAGCAGGGGAAAACCATGCTCCATGCCGCCAGTTTACCGCGCTCCCTGCGTCCGCTCGAGCAGAATGGTCACCGGTCCGTCATTGACCAGAGCAACCGCCATATGTGCGCCGAATTCCCCGGTGGCCACCTGTGGCACCCCCAGTGCGCGCAACTGGTCGGCGAACACGCGGTAGAGCCGCTCCGCCTGCTCCGGCACCTCCGCCGCCGTGTAGTCCGGCCGGTTGCCCTTCCGGGTGTCCGCCGCCAGCGTGAACTGGCTCACCACCAGCACCTCACCTGCCGTCTCCAGGAGCGACCGGTCATTGATCCGACCGTCCGTTCCGGCAAACAGGCGCAGGCTGACCACTTTCCGCGCCAGCCACTCCGCCTCCCGCTCCGTATCTCCCCGCATCACGCCCAGGAAAAGGACGTAGCCGTGTCCGATCCGGCCGATCTCACGGCCGTCCACGGAGACGGTGGCTTCTGAGACTCGCTGGAGCAGGACGCGCATACCGGCAGGAGCACAAGCTCTGACCATAGCAGACCGTCCCTTACGGCCCAAGCGCGCCGATCACCGCAGACGCCAGGGCAGAAGAGCGTTTTTCACGCGAGGATGCTCCGCTCTGCGCAAACGTTGTGCACGCGTTTCTTGGCTTTGGGATAGGAAGTGACGGACATGCGCCCGTTTCTTTCCAGTTTCTCTTGACCCACCTCTCAGAGCCAGTACAATGCCGCCAAGTCCGAAGACCGAGGGCACTAGGTCGCAGACCGAACGTAAGCCCCTCCGAGGAATACAGCATCGGTCACTCGGCTCCGGCTTGGTGGTTCGTGCCGTGTTCCTCGCTGGTCTCCCGGACGTTCGGGAACCAGCGATTTTCGTGTCCGGTTGAAGCGAGCGAACGGAGCAGGGAGAACCGGCACGTTCGATCGTCCCCCCACTCCCACTAACCCCCCCTCCCCCACCCCGCCCATGGCACTCACCCGTGAGCAGAAGGCCGAGCAGCTCCAGGAGATCAAGGCGAGTCTGCAGAAGGCGCAGTCCGTGATCTTTGCCCAGTACATCGGCATGAACGTGGCGGAAGTGAGCGATTTCCGCCGGAAGCTCAAGGAGGGCGGCGCGGAGATGAAGGTGGCCAAGAAGACGCTCATGAAGATCGCCGCCAAGGAGACGGACCTGCCGGAGATCCCGGATGACGTGCTCCCCGGCCCGGTCGCCTGCATCTTCAGCTATACGGACCCCCTCTCCGGCGCCCAGGTGGCGCTCACGTTCAGCAAGGACCACCCGCAGGTGGCCTTCCTGGGCGGCATCTTTGAGGGCCGGATCCTCACCCAGCAGGAAGCGGCTGCCATGGCCACCATCCCGTCCCGCGAGGTCCTGCTGGCCACGTTCGCCGGCATGCTCCAGTCACCGCTCCGCTCGTTTGCCTCCATGCTGCAGTCACCGCTCAGCGGCTTTGCCCGCGGCCTCAAACAACTGGCGGAGAAGGGCGGCGTGAGCGCTTCCGGTGCTACGACAGTCGAACCGGCCCCCGCGAAGACCGACGCCACCGGCGATCCGATCGACCCTGAGACCGGCGGCCGCACGGAGGTCACGCTGGCGGAGGATCTCTCCGGCGCTTCGGCTGCCGTAGTCGAAACCCCCACCGAAGCCGCCCCGGAAGGCTCCTCTGAATCCCCTGAGTCTTCTGAGTCCTCTCCGACCGTGTAATTCCATCCCCTTACTTCCTATTTCCCTATCATCACTATGGCCGACGCAACCATCACGCTCGCCAAGGACGAACAGGCCGTCATTGACGCCCTGGAGAAGCTGAATGTCATCCAGCTGAACAACGTGGTCAAGTACATGGAGGAGACCTACGGGATCTCCGCCGCCGCCCCGGTGGCCATGGCCGCCGCCCCCGCCGCCGGTGGTGGTGCCGGTGCCGCCGCCGAGGAGAAGAACGCCTACACCGTGGAACTGACGGACTCCGGGGCCCAGAAGATCGGCGTGATCAAGGTGGTGCGCGAGCTCACGAGCCTGCCGCTGGGAGACGCCAAGGCGCTCGTGGACGGCGCGCCCAAGCCCGTGAAGGAGAACGTGCCCAAGGCGGAGGCGGAGGAGATGAAGAAGAAGCTGGAGGAGGCCGGCGCCAAGGTCACGCTCAAGTAATTCGAGATTGTCATCCTGAGCCCGACGAAGGGCCGAAGAGACCAAGGAATCCGAGGAGTCCGAAGAGGGCACTCGGATTTTTTGCCCTCACCCCCAACCCCTCTCCTAAGCCTGTCCTGAGCTTGTCGAAGGAGGGGAGAGGGGTGGTCCGCCTTGGGCGGACCGGGGAGAGGGCGGCACCCGATCAGTTCATGGACCAGGAACGACCGCGACCTAAAAAGACATCGCTTGCGCCCCATCGAATGCTCCAAAACAAGAAAAGCTCGCATATTTCCACTTCTGATTGACAAATCCCGCCTTTTTCCTATAATTTCCCCGCTTGTCCTTCGGAACGGTCTCATCGGTCACACGAGAACATCGGAAAGGAGGCACAGCGTTTATCCCTTCTTTTTTCTTCTCGTATGGCTGATCAGCAGCTTACGTGCCGCGACTGCGGCACATCGTTCACGTTCACCGAGGGTGAGCAGGAGTTCTACGCTTCCAAGCAGCTCTCCGCGCCGCAGCGGTGCAAGGACTGCCGCAATAACCGGAAGACCCAGCGCATGGGGGACCGCCAGATGCACGACGCCGTGTGCGCCAACTGCGGCGCTCAGTGCCAGGTGCCCTTCAAGCCGCGCGATGTGGCGGATGGCGGCCGCCCGGTCCTCTGCCGCGACTGCTTCGCCGCCCAGCGGGCCGCGTAAGCGCCGACGCACGTACACGAACCAGAACCCCCGCAAGGGGGTTTTTGTGAAATGAAGGATGAATCTTGAATCATGAATTATGGGAGATCACCATGCATAATTCATGATTCATAGCTCATAATTCTCTCATGCCGAAGGCGCGCCACATCGAACTCGATCTCCTCCGTACGATGGCCATCTTTCTGATGATCGTCTACCACGTCGGGTTCGATCTCTGGGCGTTCTGGGGCGTGCCGCTCAACCTCACCACGCTCGCCTGGCGCATTCCGCAGCGCGCAGCGGCCCTCCTGTTCCTGACGCTCGTGGGCATGAGCGCCCATGTCTCCTGGGAGCGTCACCGCACGGAAGAGCCGTCCCTTCGGTCCGCCTACCGCCGGCCGCTCAGACGCGGCCTCACGGTGCTTGCGTGGGGCCTGGCGATCACCATCGTCACGTATGTCCTCATGCCGGAGCAGTACGTCCGCTTCGGCATCCTGCACCTGATCGGCGTCAGCATGCTGCTCCTGCCTTTCCTGTCCGGCCGACCCCGCTGGGCGGCCATGCTTGGCCTTCTCATGATCGCCACAGGAATCCTGATCGCTCCCCTGCGCGCGCAGACCTCTCTCCTCCTGCCCTTCGGCGTGAAGCCGATCGGATTCCAGACGCTGGACTACTACCCGCTCCTCCCCTGGGGCGGCGTGCCGTTCCTGGGACTGGCCCTGGCCTCCGTCCTCTACCATCGCACGCCTCCGCCGCAGAATCCGCCCGCCTGGCTGAAGGCGCTGAGCCTGGCCGGTCGACATTCGCTCCTTCTCTACCTCATCCATCAGCCGATCATCCTGCTGACACTGTGGCTGATCATGCGGTAATGCGCTGCATCCGCATCGCGGGCACAGATGCCCGCTCCTGCTAACGGCGACCGTGGAACCGGCGGGGGAATCGTTGACATTTTAGGCTTATGGACGCCAAAAAGGCCTTCATGTGTCTTTCCCTGACCCCGCGCTTCCCCTACACTCGCGGCGATGAGTTTCACCAGTCGGAGACTGAGCGGCGAGCCCCGCCGCGAAGACCGCTCGCTTGGTCGGCCGCTCGTGACGGTCTTGAGCGTCCTTGTGCCCGTGATCGCCTGGTTCCGGCGGCACAGACAGGTGAGAGCCGAGCGCCTGGCGCGGGCGGGGCAGATCTCCCTCCTGCGGCGGCTCCTGGCAATCTGCTTCTCCCTGGCCTTGGTCGTGGCCATGATCGCGCTCCTGATCCGGGCGCTCTTTGCCCTGAACATCGTGAGCCTGAGCGGGATTGCGGGCGTGGTGGGTTCGCCGCTGCCGCGGGATGAGAACGGCTTCACCAATATCCTGGTCCTGGGACAGGGGGATGACAGCCACCAAGCGGCGGACCTCACGGACACCATGATCCTGGCAAGCCTGGATCCCCGGGACACGCGGAGCGCGGTAATGGTCTCCATCCCGCGCGACCTGTACATGACCCGGACGGAACGGATGGGGACGGGCCGCATCAACGGGCTCTACCGGGACTACAAGTGGCGGCTGAAGCGCCAGGGCGTGGATGAAGTGCTGGCATCCCGGGAGGCCATGGAGGAACTGGCCAGGGAGGTGGGCCGGATCACGGGGGTGGCCGTGCACCGGGTGGTGAAGGCGGACTTCATCGGCTTCCAGCAAGCCGTGGACGCCCTGGGCGGCGTAGACCTGACGGTGCCGCAGACGATCGTGGACACCACCTACCCGGGTCCCAACTACTCCTACGTGACGTTCCGCATCCAAGCCGGCCCGCAGCACTTGGACGGGGAAACAGCGCTGAAGTACGCGCGCTCCCGCCACTCCACCAGTGATTTCAGCCGCTCCGCCCGCCAGCAGCAGCTCCTGGTGGCGCTGGCCCAGCGCGCGCAGGAGAAAGGCATCTTGCAAAGCCCCTCCACGCTGACGCGCCTCTATAAGACCGTAAACGAGCATACGGAGACCACCATGAGCCTGCGCGAGCTGATCGGCCTGGCGGGCTTTGCGCATGACATCCAGCGCGACCGCATCATCACCGCCCAGCTCAACAACGTGAGCGGGATCGCCGGCGGGCCCAGTGAGGCTGGCGGCTTCCTCTACAACCCCCCGCGCGAGGGCTTTGGCGGTGCGTATGTACTGCTGCCGGTGCCCGTGCGCGGCGCGGATCCCTACACTGCCATCCGCACGTACGTGGATCTGCTCCTGAAGAACCGTCAGTTCTACCTGCAGCACCCCACGGTGGACGTCCTGAACGCCGGAGCCAGGAGCGGCCTTGCCCGCGCCATGGCCAGTGAACTCATCCGCTACGGCTTTGAGATCAACGAACTCCGCAATGCTGATCTCCCCGCGGACCTGCCGAGCTCCCTGGTCTTTGCCCGCACCCAGACCGGGCAGACGCTCCTGCCGTTCGTCTCCGGTCTCCTGAAGATCCCCCCGGGCACCATGCCGCCGGATCTGCCCAGGCAGGAGACCCTGGGGCACATCACCGTCCTCCTGGGC
>CAZWIA010000007.1:19692-36592 GCA_964633955.1 uncultured Candidatus Peribacteria bacterium
GCCGCCGGATCTGCCCAGGCAGGAGACCCTGGGGCACATCACCGTCCTCCTGGGCACGGACTACGTCTACACGCCCATCGTGAGTCTCACGGATCCCCCGCAGGCCACCAGCGCGACCGGTTCAGGGGAAACAGCGGCAATACGCTTCCAATCAAGCGAGAGCAGCCCATCTTCGGTTTCCTCGGACTCTTCGGATTCCTCGGTTTCCCCATGACCCCCCGGCAGATCATCGCGGAGGCATGGGCCATCACCAAGCGGGAACCCCGCCTGCGGCGCTGGGGCTTTGTCGCGGCTTTCTTTGAAACGCTGCGCAATGTGGAGATCCTCCTCTACCAGGGCTACTTCTGGGTGATGTTCGCGCAGGGGAAATCCGTCGGCTGGATCTCCGTGGAGATGATGTTCTTTGAGGCCCTCCCGCTCGCACTCGCGATCGGCATCACGGTCTTCCTAGTGATCCTCTTTGTCCTGGAGCTCTTCATCCCCACGCTGGCGGAGGGTGCCGTCATTGGGCTCTCCGCCAAGGCATACCGGAAGGAGGAAGTGCGCGGCGGGCTGGTCCTGGCCCTCTACAACTTCTTCCCGCTCCTGGAGATCAACGGGCTCTTTGTCCTCACGGACGCCGTGACCGTGGGAACCGTGCTCTCCATGCTGTACCGGTACTTAGACGGCTCGCTCCGCTGGCTGACCATCGCGATCGTCCTCGCCCTGTGGCTGGTGGCCGTAATGTTCAGTTTCCTCTCCGGCTTTGCGGAGGAGGGCGCCGTGATCAACAAGCACGGCGTGTTTCAGAGCATCGCCCGCAGCATGAAGCTCATCTTCAGTCACCTGGGACAGGTGATGTTCGTGCTGCTGCTCCTCTTTGTGATCTCCCTGCGCATCCTCATCAACGCCGTCATGATCCTCTTCATCCCGGCACTCGGCATCGGGCTGGGGCTCCTCCTGGTCCAGTTCCTCCCGCCGCTTCTCAGCTACGCGATCGCCGGCGGCGCGGCCCTCCTGGCCCTCCTGCTCTTAAGCTACTTCTTAGCCTACCTGCACGTCTTTAGGCAGACGGTCTGGACCATTACCTTCTTAGAGCTCCAGAAGCACAAGGATCTGGATGTGATTGGGGAGTAGCGGCATGATTCATCCATGGATATGCGATTTCTGCGATGCAATGGCATGAAGCCGACGAGGTGAAAATTGTTGAAGCTGCATAGCGACACACTGTAGGGATGGAAACAAGCGTACACCATCACTTGCCGTTGACAGTGTACGTGCGTCCACCTACCATGGTGGACGAACGTTTCCCCCACCCCGTATGTCCCTCACCCCCCACCAGCGCACGGTGCTCAGCTACATCCGGGAGTTCCAGCTCAAGCGCGGCTACTCGCCGTCCCTGGCGGACCTGGCTACGGCCTTCGGTGTGAAGAGCAAGAACGCCATCGCCAAAGTGGTGGGGGCCCTCACGCGGGAGGGGCATCTGGAGAAAGACCCCAAAGGACGCATCAAGATCCTGGAGCAGCCGGGCATTGTGGAGACGGTGAAGCAGGCGTTCACGCTTCCCCTCTTTGGCCCCATCCCAGCCGGCTTTGCTGCGCCCGTGGAGGAGCAAGCGGAAGAGACTTTGGCACTGGAGGATTACCTGGTGCGGGACAAGTCCTCCACGTTCCTCCTGCGCGTGAAGGGGGAGAGCATGATCAACGCCGGCATCCAGGAAGGAGACCTGGTCATTGTGGAGCGCGGGCGGGAGCCAAAGATCAATGACATCGTGGTAGGCGTGCTTGACGGGGAATACACGCTCAAACGCCTCAAGAAGAAAGACGGCCGCCACTACCTGCAGGCGGAGAACCCCGCCTATCCAGACCTATATGCCATGAACGAGCTGGAAGTGGCGGGGGTGGTGAAGGGGGTGATACGGAAGTATTGATCAGCTCAGAATCAGGAATTACGCATTATGAATTATGGAAAAAATTCGATCGTTTACCGATCTCCATGCCTGGCAAGCAGCGCACAAATTCGTCGTGCAAATTTACAAAATTACGAACAATTTTCCCAAAGATGAACAATTTGAATTGGTGAGACAACTTAGACGTGCTGCGGTTTCGATTACTTCGAACATCGCTGAAGGTTTCAGCCGCACATCCTACAAGGAAAAAATGCAATTTTATGCCACCAGTCTTGGCTCGTTGACTGAAGCGCAAAATCAGATATTAATCGCCAGAGATGTAGGCTATCTCTCGGCAATGCAGTTCGATGAGCTTGCCGCGTATTCCGTAACTGTTAGCAAACTCACCAATGGATTGATCAAAGCAACGAAAGCCATAATTCATAATTCGTGACTCACGCTTCACCAGACACATGCTTGCGCATATCGACGCCGACGCGTTCTTCGCCTCCGTTCTCATCCGTAAACATCCGCACTTGCGCGGAAAAGCCGTCTTGGCGCTTGGCATGGGCGGCGGCTGCGTGATCGCGGCCAGCTACGAGGCGAAAGCCCAAGGCGTGAAGACCGGCATGCCGCTGAAAGATGCGCTCAGGCTGGTTCCGCAGGCCGTACGCCTGCCCTCGGATTTCCGGGAGACCGGCCTGGCGTCTGGGCAGATTGAAGCCATTCTGCGTGACTACTGTCCGTTCCTGGAGCAGTACTCCGTGGATGAGTGGTTGTTGGACCTCTCCGCGACCGTGGGCGGAGTACCGGCGGACTGCCATGCTTGGGGCGAGCGGGTCCGGTCGGACATCCTCAAGCGGACCAGCCTCTCCGTCTCCGTGGGGATAGGACCCAGCAAGCTCCTGGCCAAAATGGCATCCGAGTACCGGAAGCCGGGCGGGGTGGCCGCATTGGCTCCCCTCCCCCTTTCAGGGGGAAGGGCCGGGGGCGGGAGCATCCCGATTGAATCATTCCTCCGCGACCGCCCCGTGGAAGCGATCCCCGGCATCGGCCGGAAGCGCGCGCTCAAGGCGGAAGCCTATGACTGGCAGACGGCATGGGACTTCTCCCGGGCCAACCCCGCGCTCGTCAGGCAGCTCTTTGGCCGGCCGGGCACGGATCTTCAGCGGGAGCTCCTGGGGGAACTGCTCTCCGGCGTGTGCGCGGATCCCGGTCCGCCCAAGTCCGTCTCCCGCGCCCGGAGTTTCCCAGCTACCAAGGACGCGAGCACGCTGTGGGCGCACGTCCTGAGGCACCTCGAATACGTCGTTCTGAAGATGCGCCGGCACGAGCTTGGCTGCCGGGGGATATCCGTGTGGCTGCGGGATGATGGGTACCACTACCGGTCGGACCATACGTCCCTGCCACGCGTCATGGATACCGTGGAGGACCTGCGGCCGTACGCGGAGCGCTGCTTCCGTTCGCTCTTAGAGCGGAACAAGGGGTGCACGCAGGCGGGGCTCGCCCTCTGGCGCCTCTCTCCCTCAGCCGTGCAGTACTCGCTCTTCACAGACCCGGAGAAGCTCAACGAACGGGAGGATCTGCAAGCGACCACGGACCAGATCCACCGGCGCTTTGGCCGGAACGCCCTCACCCGCGGCTCCGCACTCAAAGTGAAGACCGGCACCCAGAAGCAGTTCCATCTACCGATCATCAATGAGTGACTGCTGTGTTCCCTATGCGGACGGAACCGTTTTTATTGCATAAATAAGCCATAATTCCGGCCTCGCTAGCACAACCACCTCACCGGGAGCGGGCGTTCGGCCCGCGGACGTTCTAGAGTTACCTCATGTTCCAACGCCATCCCATCCAGAACGATGCTGTCCTCTTCGTTACGACCAATATGCAGAATCGGAAACTGATCTTTTCCGATCCTGCCTGTGCCAGGGAAGCCATCGATACCCTCTACCGCACCCAACAGCTCCATCCGTTCTTTTTGTACGGTTTTGTGATCATGCCGGATCATTGTCACTTCCTCATGGCTGTGCCACCGCTGGGATCGATTTCTAGGATTATGCGAGTATTCAAGTACGGCGTAAGTTTCAACATCGGCATGGGGCCAATCTGGCAATCCCGATTCGTCTGCGAGGTCTCAAATGATGCCCATGCTATCCTCAACTATATCCATCAGAATCCTGTCCGGGCAGGCTTGGTCGAATCTGCAGAGCTGTATCCTTGGTCTTCCGCATCCGGAAAATGGGATGTAACGGAGATTGACTGGCTATGAAGTGATTCAAAAAGGACCGCGGGCCGAACGCCCGCTCCCGGGATTGTTAAGCATGGCTTAAACCTTCGCCAACCTCTCCCGCACCTTCTCCAGCCTCTCCTCCGTCTCCCGGAGCTTGGCTCGCTGGTCGGCCACCAGGCTCGGTGGCGCTTTGGTCGTGAAATCCGAATTCTCGAGCTTCGCCCGGATCCCCTGCGCGTACTGCTCCAGGCTCTCACGCTCTTTCTCCAGCCGCTTCCGCTCCTTGGCGGTATCAATCAATCCCGCAAGCGGTAGGTGCACCTCCGCTCCCGTGAGGAACGCGCTCGCCACCTGGCCTTCCGGCGCCTTGGCCGCCAGTGCAATCCCCTTCAACCGTGCCAGCTTCAGGATCACCCGCTCCTGGCTTTTGAGGAGCTCCGGCTGCTCCGTCACGAGTGTCACCGTCACAGCTGCATCCAGCGGCACCTCATGCTCCTGGCGCAGCTTACGGATGGCCTTGATGACTTCCAGGACTAGTTGGAACTGCGTGCGCGGCTCCGGCCGATCGAACGCAACATCCACCGCCGGCCACGCCTCACGGATGAGCAGGCCCGCCCCCTTGGGCTTCACGTGGCCCCAGATCTCCTCCGTCACAAACGGCGCGAACGGATGCAGGAGCTTCAGGATGGTCCTAAGCGCATGGATGAGGAGGGGCAGATTGGCATCCGTGCGCCCCTCCTTGTCCGGCTCCGCAGCTTTGGATGCCTCCAGGTACCAATCACAGAAGAGGTCCCATGTGAAAGCGTAGATCCGTTCCCCCGCCTCACTCAAGCGGTAGGCGGCCATGGCCTCGGTCACGTCGCGCGTGAGTGCCTGGAGCTCAGAGAGGAGTGCCAGATCCGGGAGGGAGAGCCTCTGCTCATGAAACAGGTCCAGATCCTTGGGATCAATGCCATCCGCCTGGCACTGCAGCAGGATGAAGCGCGCGGCGTTCCAGAGCTTATTCACAAAATTCCGGTAGCCCGCAATCTTCTCCTCGTAGAGCTTGCTGTCCGCCCCCGGGCTCTGACCTACGACCATAGAAAGCCTGAGCGCGTCCGCCCCGTAGCGCGGGATGACCTCCAGCGGATCGATCATGGTCTCCGGGTGGCTCTTGCTCATCTTGGCCCCGTCCCGCGTACGCACCATGCCGTGCAGGTAGACGGTTTCAAACGGCACCTGCCCCACGGCATAGGTGGTCATGAGGATCATCCGCGCCACCCAGAAGAACAGGATATCGTACCCCGTCTCCATGACGGTGGTGGGGTGGAACTTCCGGAAATCCGGGCTGTCTTTGAGCAGATCCGCAAACGGTACGGCGGGATCGTTCGCCAGCGCCGGATCCACCAACGTACTCCACGTCCACAGGGCGGAGCTGAACCACGTATCCAGCGTGTCCGGATCCTGCTGCCAATCCGGCCCCTCCGGTGCCGTGACTCCCACGTGCATGTCGGTGGCACTCCCGTCCTTGCGGTACCACACCGGCACCCGGTGCCCCCACCAGATCTGGCGGGAGATGCACCAGTCACGCAGGTTGTCCACCCAGTGGAAGTACGTCTTCTCAAACCGCTCCGGGATGATGGCAACTGACCGCGTGCGCACCGCCTCCTGCATGATCTCCTTCAGGCTCAATTGGCGACCGTTCCAGGGGATCACTGCCTTGTTCACGTCAATGAACCACTGCTCCTTGATTTGGGGCTCGATCGGCCCCTTGCCGCGGTAACTCACCGCCACGTTGTGGGCGTAGTCCTGGTCCGCCTTCACGAGCAACCCTTTCTCCCTCAGTTGTTCTACGATCTTTGGCCGAGCGTCCGCAATCCTCATTCCGGCAAACTCCCCGGCAATGTCCAAAAGCTTCCCGTCAAACCCAATGACCTGCTGCTTGTCCAAGCCATGCCGCTCGGCGATCTCAAAGTCCGTAGCGTCATGCCAGGGCGTGATGGTCATGACGCCGGTGCCAAATTCCGGATCGATCGCCTTGTCCTTGATGACCGTGGCGGTGACAGGCCCGTTGATCCACTCGCACTCAAATGTGTCCCCGTGCTTGTAGTGCGCGTAGCGCCGGTCATCCGGGTGCATCACCACGTACTTGTCTCCAAACTTGGTCTCCGGCCGGGCGGTGGTGATCTGGAACGGACCGTACTGGAACGTGTAGAGCGGCCCCTGTTCCTCCACGTACTCCATCTCATCGTCGCTCACCGTGGTCTGGAGCTTGGGATCCCAGTTCACAGTGCGGTGGCCGCGATAGATGAGGCCGTCGCCGTACATCTTGGCAAAGACCTCGTTCACCAGACGGTTGAGGCTGGCGTCCATGGTGTAGCGCTCACGCGACCAGTCGCAGGAACTGCCCATCTTCCGGATCTGCGACCGGATGGTCCCGCGGCTCTCCTCCGTAAACTCCCGGATCCGCGCAACCAGCGCTTCACGACCGAGCTCAGCCCGCGGATCCGCGATCCCCTCTTCCTTCTGGAGTTGCCTGATCACCACACTCTCCGTGGCGATGGCCGCGTGGTCCGTCCCCGGCACCCACAGTGCTTCCTTCCCCTGCATCCGGGCGTGGCGGATGAACGCGTCCTCTATGGCCAGCATCAGCGCATGCCCCAGGTGCAGCTGCCCCGTGGCGTTTGGCGGCGGCATGGCGATGGTGAAGGGTTCTTTGTCACTGTGCGCATCCGCCGTAAACGCCCCGCTCTCCTCCCAGAGGGCGTAGGTGCGATCCTCCACCTGCGTTGGGTCGTAGGCTTTGGGAAGCATGCCGGGGCAGTCTAGCGCCTCCAAAGATTCAATGCATCGCCAATTCCGTCTACCCCACCCGGTACTCGCTGAACGGGATCCCCCGCTGCCAGCACTCCACGGCCTGGTGCTGCCAGGGGATCATGTCCGGTAGTTGATTCAGGGGATGCCACGCCGGGTCCTCATGCTTGTGGGGCTCCGGATTGATGAGCTCTCCCTCCCAGCGGTCCGCCACGTAAAGGAAGGACACGCGGGCGGTGCCGTGGTCCAGCTTGTCGATCACATGGACGCAGGCGAGGGCTGCCGGATCAATCCGCAAACCAACCTCCTCAAATGTCTCCCGGATGGCGCCCTCCGCCGCGCTCTCCCCCGCTTCCATGTGTCCGCCGGGCAGGCAATAGCGTCCGTCCATGTAGCCGCAGTTCACCCGCTTGATGAGGAGCAGGTGGTCGTCTCTCACCAGGATGGTGGAGACATCCGGGATGAGGCCAAAACGGACGGGAGCGGCAACGGTCATGCGCCGTAGCCTGAACGAACGCGCAACGGTACACAAGATGAATGCCCCCACCCCCGTCCCCACCCCCGCGACGGGGGAGGGGTGGTCCGCCTCAGGCGGACCGGGGAGGGGGCAAACAAAAACCGCCCGCTTGTGGCGGACGGCTTTGATCAAGAGAATGGAAAGAGCGGAGCAGGGCCACCGGGCCGCTGTTGCGGGAGTTATACCGATCGGATTTACGTGAAGCAAGGGATTTTTTTCTGATGAGCGACGGGAAAAACTTCCGTAAATCCTGGCCCATGGCGTGGAGTGATCATAGAATACGCAGGATGCAACCATACAGCCGAACGAGCGGCACCCGCGAGTCAAGATTGACCTTCTGGTTCAAGGAGGTAGGACCTAACGTGCGGACACTCGGGGAGCGGATCAAGGCGGACACCAAGGAAGCGTTTACGGAGAAAGATCCCATCAAGCTCGCCCTACTGCCGATCGTGGAAGCTACGCGCGTCATTGTGGACGGTCCCAATGCGCTTTTTGGCGGCGTCATCGATGCGAAGCTGGAGTACGGTTCGGACTACCGGACGATCGCGGAAGCTGGGGCTACCGTGAAGAACCTGGCCACCCTGCACCCGCTCCGTGCGCTGAACCACGCGTGGAACACGCTCACAGTCTGGCCGCTGGACATCGCCACCGCCGTGAGCGGCATCGGACATGGGACCAGAGCGAACATTGCACGAAGCGTGAGACAAGCGGCATAAATCGACATTCGATATTCGACATGCCGTATTCGATTGAGGTCTAGACAAACCGTCTGCCATCCCCAAACTATCCCCCGCATGCCAACCTTCGATTTCCGCTGCACGCGGTGCGGCAAGACCTTTGAAAAGCGCCTGGCCCTGGGCGTCCGCACCAAGCCCGCCTGCCCCCACTGCGGCTCCCGGTCCACAGAAAAGCTGATCACGCCGCCCGCCGTCCACTTCCGGGGTTCCGGATTCTACAAGACAGATGCCGCCAAGCCCGCCAAGGCGGAGGCGCCCAAGAAGGAGGGAAAGACCGGATCAACGCCAGCGGACGCCAAACCCGCTAAGCCCAGCAAGGCGAGTGAGTAGGCTCCTCGCATCGCATGCCGTAGGATCCTGCTTGATGCCCAAGCGCTTCGTCCGCGTTCCGCTCACGCTGATCGAGCGGCTCACGCTCCTCTCCTACACGTCGCTGCTCTTCCTGTGGACCACCACGGTGCTCGGCTTCGCGATCGTCTACTACACGCTCAGCTTCCTGCCGGGGCAGAACGGCCTGTCAGGCCTGGCGGGCATGGAGCCGCTCTACCGGTTCTTAGACAGCCTCTACTTCTCCGTCGTGACGTCCACCACGGTCGGCTACGGCGACCTGATCCCGCACGGCGTCTCAAAACTGTTCGCGGCAATCCAGAGCGTCAGCGGTTTCTTCATTGCGGCGCTCTTTGTGGCCAAGCTGGTGGCCTACCGGCAGGAAGTCACGCTGGAGCGGGTCTACGAACTGAACTTCCAGGACCACTTCCGCAACACGCGGGAGGGCTTCTACCTGGTCCGGAAGGATCTAGACCAGGCCATCCACGAGGTGCGGGACACGGAGCAACTGAGCGGCCACGGCTGGGAGAACCTGCATACCGCCTTCCACCAGACGCAGAGCCTGCTGGAGGAAGTACTGGCGTTCTACAGCGGAGAGCTGCACGCGTACACCATCGATGAGAAGCGCGAGGTGCTCCTCCTGGACGCCGTGGAGCGGACCGTGGCGCGCCTCCAGCGCCTGCTCCAGGCATTCGAAAAACACACGGTGGACTGGCGGGCGGACAAGGGCCACGCCCGGGAGATCCGGGACCTCCTCTCTACGCTCCAGGAGACCGTAGCCGCCTGGCACGATCTCTCCCCGCGGCAGGACACGCCGTCCTTCCGGCATCTGGAGGCTTCACTTGCGGAACTGTTGGCGCTGGGGAAGACGGTGAAGACCATGACAAAGAAGAAGCGCCTGACGCTGTCACCCTGAGGAGCCCGCCGACTAGTCCGTTGCTGCTCCTCTATCCATGCCGCGTTACGGCTTCTTCTTCACGGCGCGGTATTTCCGCATGATTGGTCCCAAGGCGCTATAGGTATCCGCCACGATCACCATGGGCACGTCCGCCTTGCGGGGCTTGGCCTTCTCCGCTTCCTCCGCCTCCAGCTGGGCCGCGAACGCGGCCGCGTTGCCTTCCGGCGGCTGGTAGTGCGAGGACCGGTCGCTATCCCGCGATTCGTAGTCTAGATCCCGGAAGAACGCATCAAGGTTGCTCATGCCCGTAGGGTACGATCGGACGCTGAGGTTCGCCAAGTGAAAACCCCCGGGAGGCCAGGGGGGTTTTCCCAAAGCTCATCGCTCATCGCTCACAGCTCACCGCTCACTTATCGCCTGGGCCCCCTTCCCCCGCCGCCAAACCCGCCGCGGTGCCCGCCCCCGCCTCCAAAGCCACCCCGACCGCCGCCACCCGGACGCCCTCCGCCAAAGCCCCCGCGCTGCGGCGGCATAAACCCTTCCGGCGCCGGCGTCATCTGCTTGAGGGACAGGCGCGTCTTGCCCTCCTGCTGGTCGTACTCAATCACCAACGCCTCAATCTCCTGCCCCATCTGCAGCACGTCCTCCACCCGCTCCGTGCGGCCCCAGGCGAGCTCGCTGATGTGGATCATCCCGTCCTTGCCGGGCAAAAACTCCACAATGGCGCCCACGCCGTCAATGATACGCACCACTTTGGCTTTGTACACCTTGCCCACCTCCGGCTTCTCCACAATGCCCTGGATCCACTCCTTGGCGCGCTGCATGGCCTCGCCGTTGGCGGAGGTGATGAAGATGAGGCCGCTGTCCTCAATATCAATCTCCACGCCCAGCTCGCCGGTGATCTTCTGAATGGTCTCCCCGCCCTTGCCAATGACCAGGCGGATGTCTTCCGGATCAATCTGCATGGTCTCGATCCGCGGCGCGTAGGGGGAGAGCTCCTTCCGCGGCTCCGGGATGGCCGCCAGCATGGCCTTTAAGACCTCCGCGCGACCGACCCTGGCCTTCTCCAGCGCCTCCGCAAAGACATGGTCCGGCAGCCCCTTGATCTTGATGTCCATCTGGATGGCCGTGACGCCGGCGGCAGTCCCGCCCACCTTGAAGTCCATGTCCCCGCCAAAGTCCTCCTCATCCTGCAAGTCCGTGAGGATGACGTACTTGTCCTGGGATTCATCGCTCATGAGCCCCAGCGCAATGGCGGACACCGGCGCCGTGATGGGCACGCCCGCGGCCATGAGCGCCAGCGTGGAACCGCAGGTGGCAGCCATGGAGGAAGAGCCGTTGCTACTCAGGATCTCCGTGACCGTGCGGATGGTGTAAGGGAAGGTCTCCGCTCCCGGCAGCACCGGCTCCAGCGCCCGCTGGGCCAGGTTCCCGTGGCCGATCTCCCGGTTGCCGGGCGCCAGACGGTTGGATGTCTCCCCCACGGAGAACGGCGGAAAGTTGTAGTGGTGCATGTAGCGCATCTCGTACTCGCCTTCCATGCCCTCCACCAGCTGCTTGTCCCCCGGCGCACCAAGCGTTGCGGTAGTGAGGGACTGCGTCTCTCCGCGCTCAAAGAGCGCCGATCCATGCACGCGGCTGGGCAGCACGTCCACCATGGCAGCCAGGTTCCGGATCTGGTCCACCGTGCGGCTGCTCATGCGGATGCCCTCCTCCAGCACCAGGCGGCGCACCTCGCCTTTGATGATCTGATCCACAAACTCCGGTCCGTGGGACAGGAGCTCCTCCCCCTCCGGCGTGCCCATGAGCGGAGCAAACTTCTCCCGCAGCGTATCGGCGGACTGGGCCATGAGATCATTGAAGACGGCGCGGCGCGCGGCCTTGGGCATGTGCTCGCGCACGGCCTTGGTGATGACCGGCAGCGCCCACTCCTTCAGGCAGGCTACGGCTTCCTCGTGCGCGTAGGGCGGCGGCGCCTCAAACTTGGACTTGCCGATCTCCTTCTGGATGTCCGCAAAGAACCGCGCGATCTTCTGCGCCCACTTCTTGCCAAACTCAATGGCCCGGACGATCTCCGCCTCCGGCACCTGGTTGGCCCCGGCCTCGATCATCACCACCCGGTCCAGGGACGCGGTCAGGAAGAGGTCTAAATCCGATCGCTTCCTGGCTTCCGCCGTGGGATTCAAGACCAGCTCCCCGCCGATGAGCCCCACCCGCACGGACCCGAGCGGACCTGCCGCCGGGCAGTCACTGAGGGCCACCGAGAGGTTGGCGGCGTTGGCGGAGACCACGTCGTGCTCGTGCTCAAAGTCATACGAGAGGACCGTGGCCATCACCTGGATGTCGTTCCGCAGGTGCTTGGGGAACATGGGACGTAGTCCGCGATCGATCACGCGCCCCATGAGCACGTAGTCGTCGCTGGGGCGGCCCTCCCGCTTCCGGAACCGGCTGCCGGCAATCTTCCCGCCGGCGTAGTACTTCTCCTGGTACACCACCTGGAGCGGCAGGAAATCGATCCCCGCACGCGGGCTGCTCACCACGGTGGTGGCCAGGGAGACGGTGTCTCCCAATTGGGCGATGACGGACGCGTTGGCCTGGTAGGCCAGCATGCCCGTCTTCACGACCAGGCTCTGGTTACCCAGCTCCAGCGTGTATTGATGGTCTTTCTGCGAGAATGCAGACATATAGTGGTTGGAAAAGGGGTACGACGATCCCGTAGGACCGACCCCGTTCCTCCGTGTTCTTCTTCGCTCGTTCCTGGATTCACATACATGGCCCCGGATGTTCGAACGGATGCATTGACCTACACGGCGATTTGCCTGCGCTCAGATGAGCGCTCTCGTGAACTCCATGGCAAACACAACCGTGGCATGGACATCCATTACACCCATAGCGCGGCCATCTGGCCGCAGGCCTCATTACACCCATAGCACACCCGTTTGAGCGCAGACACGCGGACCGAGCGCAGGCCGCACGGATGATCCGAGATGTATCCGTTTGCAACAGGGGTCATAGACGTAAACCCAGAGGAAGGAGACCGCTGGAGGAAAAGAGCGGGCCTATTGTAGCGGAAAACCGACCGGAAGCGAGGGGATTTGACAGATACCGCATTCCGGTCGATTATTTGATCGGTCTTTGGCACCACCGCTTCCTTCATACCACCCGCTCCCCATCCACCTTTTCCGGAACAGGTCCGGGGAAGATGTCATGGGGAGGAGCTACATCACATGCGGTGCGAAACGCGGGAAATTCACCCTAGGTGGGGTGAGGTACTGGAAATCGGTTACGCCATTGCAGATCCAATGGGCGGCTACGCGTACGTGGATATCCACGTCAGCCGCTCGCTCACGAGCGAACTGGGCACTGCGCACTGCACGATCAGCATCCGGCCCGAGAGCTGGTACGTGAACCAGTTCAAGCAACCGCCATGCATCTGGCTGGGCCCCAGCGCAAGCTGCATCCAGGCAAAGCCCACGCACTGGACCAGGTGGCAGAAGAACCCGCAACCGGAAGCCAACCCCCAGCCGGAGTGGGACACCGATAACTCCCTCTTCTGGGACAATCGGAATAGCACGCTCATCTGGCTGCATCTGGGCGGCGTGTGGTACTGGCAGTTCGTACAGGGATGCTGACCTCCTCCGCCGGTGATCCACCGGCCACCGGAACCCCTCCCCGGGGTTCCGGTTTTTGATGACATCGTGTGTTCATCGGGAGTTTCACACCGCATGTTAACCGGGGGTTAAACCCCCGGTTAACATGCTTTGGTAGCAGACATCTCACCAAAGCGACCGACCCATTCGGATCGGCCCCTCCTCATTCATGATTCACAATTCCTACTTCTTCAGTCCGAGCGCCGTGAGCACCTCCTGGTACTCCTCCGGCTTGTTCATCTCCAGGTACCGGAGCTGCTTGCGCCGGTCGGCCACCTTGGCCAAAAGGCCGCGGCGGGCGGAGTGGTCCTTCTTGTGCTTCTGCAGGTGCTCCGTGAGCAGCTTGATCTCCTCCGTGAGGATGGCGATCTGCACCTGCGGCGAACCGGTGTCATCCGTGTGCTTGCGGTGCTTGGTGATGAGCTTCTTCTTCTTGGTCCGCTTGATGGCCATACGGGTGGAAGGGGAGAAGATGAACAAAACGTGAGCCGCCGGACCGCTTCATCCATGTGGACGGAAGCAGTGCGGACGGAATTGCGCGTATTGTACGGATACGACCTAAAAAAGCAAGACAAAGTGGAAAAGAATGCGCTTCAGCCCGTCAGACGTACAACCGCACTGACCAACGACACACCACGACATGGAGCACAGAATCTTCAAGTGCACATCCGTCCACCGGTCGCTACGATCGGCTTCCTATGGAATTCCTCACTCCCCTCCTGGTCGTTGCTGGATTTGGCACGGTGCTCTGGATGCTGAGTAGACGAACGGGCGGAGCGGGATCCACGGAAGAAGTGCACGCGCTTAATCAGCAACTAGCGCTCCTGAAGGCCAACCTGGAGCAGAAGAGCCAGGAAGCGGGACGGCTGGAGAAGCAGCTGGAACTGGAACGGCGGGAGAGAGACGAGCAGGCCGGCAAGAGCAAGACGCTCTTTGCGCAGATGAAGCAGCTGGAAGCGCACGGTGAGAGCCTGAGCCGGGAGAACCAGGAGCTGAGGACGCGCGTGACCAGGTTTGAAGCCGAGCGCGAGCGCCGCGAAGAGGAGCAGGCCCAGAAGCTGGCCAAGCTGGAAGCGGCGGAGAACGCGCTTAAGCAGGAGCGGGAACGCGTCATCCGGGAAGACGAGGAACAGAAGAAGCAGCTGGAAGAGGCGCGCGACCGTCTCTGGGCCGACCACGAGCATACCGTGATTTCCTCCCTCACCGATCTCTGCAAGAAGCCGGAGTTCGCGTTCACTGCCTACAGCAATACCAACCTGCCGGAAGGCTTTGACGGCAGCCTCAAACCGGACTTCATGGTGGAATTCTTGGGGCAGTATGTAATCTTTGATGCCAAGGTCTCCAAAGCTAAGAGCCTGCAGACCTACATCACCAAACAGGTGACTGACACCGTACAGAAAGCGATCGAGAACGGCAACGACAGCATCTATAAGACGATCTTCCTGGTCGTCCCCACGAGCGCGCTCGGGGAACTGAAGAACCATCACTATGTGGTGGAAGGGTACTCCGTGTTTGTGGTGTGCCCTGAGGCGTTACCGGCCATCCTGGCCAGCCTCAAGCGGATCACGCTGTATGAATTTGCGGAGCAGATGGATCCGCAGCAGCGGGAGAACATCGTGCAGCTGATCGCGGAGCTGGATTTCCACATCAACCTGCGCAATGCGGCGGAGATCGTCCTGTCCAAGATGGGAACCGATCTGCTGCATAAGGCACAGCGCGTGGATCCGTCACTCTCCGCGGAAGTTGCCGTGAAGAAGCAGCCGATGAACGCAAAGGCCGCCATTGCCACCGCGGAGATCAAAAAACTTGTGACCAGACTGGAAGCGCAAGATGAAGCCTTGAACCAGATGGTCTCGCCACGAGCGCCGGTTGCGCAGCAAGACCTCCTGGAAGCCAAGGAAGTCCTGATCGACATCGTGAAGGAGGAGGTGGTGCAGCAGCTGCTGTAAATGCGCACGTTGCTATAGGCAGCAAATATAAGCTTGCGTATAATGTCTGACGTTGTCATTGCAAAAACCAATCCATAGTTATTCCTTCAATATGTCAGAAATCCTACAACCATCGGCCATAGTGTCCGAGAAGCTACCTACGCTAAAGGCATTGGAAGATGCTTCTCTAGAAGTTCGCACAATGCTGGAAGATCTAGCAAAGCACGGTGATCTCGTCTCTGCTTCCTCCTTTGGATCATTTGCGGCAGATGACGGCGAATTAACTCGGACACGGGTCAGCGATCTAGATTGGATCATGATCTTTGCAGATACGAACTGCATGCACAATAACAGTATCTTCGGCCAATGTTTGGATTCTCTCGCAGCAAAACATGTGCCATTTCATAACCCAGTTCTCTCACTTGAGAACGTCAAACGGAAGAACCATATGATTGGCTCTTTACTCTATGGCATAGAGCGCAGCCCCAAGCGATTAATCATCGGGCAAGATCCGGTACAGCTATTCGCTCAGAATGGAGTATTCCCTCACGACCGGTCTATTGCTGCTAAAACTTTTTCCACACTACCGCGCTACTTGTTGGAACATACATGCGTCGCAACATCGCGCCGACAAATGGAAGCTGACCACATTGCACCCGTATTGCAGAGTGCAATTATGTATTTCCGCGATGTATATCGAACAATGTTCGTATTGCAAATATTGAAAGAAGATCCTCATTCACCTCTACTGCCTTCATTTGATGGCTATGCCTTACTACATAGAAATATTGTAGACAAAGACTGTATTGAAATTGGAATGGGCCTCCATGCCTTTCAGCTAGAGTATCGTGATAGAATTACTCTATTACTCGAGGAGTATGAGCGCACCGGGAATACTGAGCTGGTAAGAAATTATGGAGAGTGGCTGAAAACGCAAAAGGGGATTTTGGCGAATTCTGCAAAGTTTTGCCAAGAAAATATGAATCGGTTCTATGACGCATCTTTTGGTCCTGATAGCCCAGATTCACAGTGAATATGATTGATCCACGTAGTACTTCCCTGATTTGTCCGCGAAATGACGCAGAGAGCGCCACAATTCTCCACATAGGAAGCAATTTGGAGATGGATATTCACCAGTCACAGCAAAGTACTTGGTTCTGTCCGTTGGCATATGAACCACCCTCCACGTTTGAGAATCTCCATCCAGATGTGATTATTATAGAAATGCCTGGCATGGAAGAGGAAAATAGACTGAGGCAAGCGGGTCATAACGTGCATGTCATTGACCATCATGACTATCACTCTCTCAACATCATGCGATGGTCACCGCGAAGTTCGCTGGAACAATTTACAGATCTAACCGGGCATACTCTCACGGCAAAGGAACAAATTGTTGCATGGAATGATCAGGAATATATTTACGGCCTTGTTGCCCGCAACGTACCGGAAGATCTCCAACGATGGGTCCGTGAGTTTGACCTACTTGAACAGGGATATACTCAGCGCGAATTGTGCGCAGCACGAGAAACTCTCAAGCAAGGAGTGCAATTACCTAATGGCGTTTACTGCTACACAATGACGCACTGCCGATTTAGTCCAGTTATAGATGCACATGTCTTTGCAATGAACGGCAAGCTCACAAACATATGGTGTATTGGCCAATCTGCGCACGGAGTAAGCTTCTTCTTCAGCGGGGAAGCTGGCATTGTACGAGAGCTATCCACAATTGGAGGATTCAGTAAGCTGAGTAACACATACTACGGAGTATGGGGTGGCCACGAGCAAGGCGTGGAAGCCGTTAATCTGAATACAGCAAGGGAAATCCTCACGCGAAGACGGTAACGCGTCATGGCATTCTCCCAGAGGAACTACGTCGTTACACTCCCCCTGTGTCATCCGACCTCATCTTCTCCGGCCTGAACGCGCCGCAGCGGCAGGCGGTGGAGCAATTGA
>CAZWIA010000008.1:0-10877 GCA_964633955.1 uncultured Candidatus Peribacteria bacterium
GACCTGGAAGGGGAAGTCGTCAAAAGTGTGTCCAAGATATGGGGTACCTGCCAATCAGCATACGAAGCGGGTGCAAAAATTATTCTTTATCTTCGCCCCTTAGTTGAAGCATGGGGTTCTACTCCAGACAGAATTCATAACATACTTATAAAAGCATATCAGGAGCTTGGACCTGATGGACTGGCTGCAATTGCACCCGGAGGGCTGCGATGGACATCAGGAATAGAATACGGCCTTCAGGTACGTGGCATTCCCTGGCCGGAGAATCTCTCAAAAAATGAGAATGAAAAGGATATGCCCGACGCACTTTGGGACTTTATTTTGAAAGAATCGGGCAATCTCTTTCCGAATACCCCTATTGTCAAGCACTCTTCATGTGCCCTTTCAACGCTTCTAGGAGTGCCAGATCAATCACTGGTTCATACCAGAAAAACCGATGAATGCTTACAGTCCCACTGCTCCGCCATTCAGCGCAGTATGTGCCTTAAGGCACATGAGTTATTGAGCAGCACTTCTGTTATTTCAACAACTCAGACTCAAATTGATGCGAAGGGCATTCCAGTTCAGCTTATCGATATTTCAGAATCAGGCCAAATTGAATGCGACCCACCATGGAACACATTGAAGTATAGCATTCAGCGGAATCTTATCCGGCTTCTTGCCCAATCAATCGATGAAGAGAACGTGTGACGATATAGTTTTTGGCACATGGGGACTCAGTGGCGCGTTCGGTGAACTGCCAAAGGGCCAAAATCCCGAGCAAGTTATCTCATTCGCAAGGGAAAGGGGAATTCACCGTTTTGACACTGCAATTGTTTACGGAAGCGGCCAAATGGAAGAGATTCTAGGATCTATTTGTGGACCAGAAGATGAGATAGCAACCAAGGTTCCGGCCATGATAAAGCCCGATCCAGCCTCCACATGGATAGACATCAAAGAATGTTATCCATTAGATCATGTAATGCGGTCAATTGAAGGCTCTCTTGCACGTCTGCGCCGTAATTATATTGATATTCTCCAATTTCATAACTGGCATTCTTCATGGGATGCAGAATACGTATTCGATCTCATTGCAAAAGTCGATCAAGAAGGCCTCATTCGTAAATGGGGCGTATCGTTACCTGATTTATTCAGCGCTGCTCCTCCGAAAGGATTTGATGTCATTCAAACTCCATACAATCTTGCAGAGGTTTGGCCGGCTGCATTTTTATCTGAATACCCTGCTCAGATAAGGGCCAGAAGCATTTTCGCGCACGGGGCCCTTACCGGATCTAAGCCATTTACGGATACGGACGCCCGCAAAAGCAAGTTCAATCATGCCTTTATGGATCGCATAGCCATGACAACAAATGGCTTGCGTCCATCCTCAACCGATGATTTACGTGATAAGGCTTTCCGATTTTGCGCACATCAGCCTTGGATCTCTAAAATCATCATCGGCTTTCGCCAAGAAGAGCATATTGAGGCTATACTGAATCTTGTTCAATAAGCATGTCCCTTCTTCTGCTCACTTCAACAGGCCTTTCATCCAGCAATATTTTTTACTTCTTTGAACATTGGTCAAAACTCCATCATTTGAAGAATGCAGGCATAATCGTGAATGCCGCAAAAGGCTTGGAAGAAAATAAATATGCCAAGTTAGCGAAAACGCAATTACAGAAAATAGGATATGAAAGGGTTGATTTCATAGACTTATTAAACACCAATCCTAGTCATCTGATGGAATATGAGACTATTTATGTTTGCGGTGGCAATACTTATCATCTGCTTTCTGCCATTCAAGAATCAAAAGCTCAACCTGTCCTATCTGAGATCATTATGTCCCCTAACCCTATAGCCTATATTGGGGTAAGCGCCGGCAGTGCAGTTTGCTCTCCATCTATTGACTATATGATCTCAGATGCAAATGATATCTCTTTGCAAGATTTGAAAGGACTTAACGTAATTAATGCAGCAGTCATTCCGCATTTTCAAGATAGCGATCGGGAATTCGCCATATCGCTCCAATCAAAATATGAGCGTGTAATTTGCCTTCGGGATGGAGAAGGGCTTGCACGGGAAAATAACCACGAAGTGCTCCTACAATGCTAGCGCGACCTCTGTAGACCACCCAGCAAAGAGATGAAAGATGTACATGCCTGCCTCTAGCCACGCCTGTCACCATGGCACCAGGTGCCATTTTTCTGAATCCGTTGAAGATAGAATCATGCCAAGATCCCCAATTCTAGCAGGGAAACCACGTGCTGTATGCGGGTGAAAGTATTCCGCACCTCGCTTCGTACGTCGTAGAGTGAAGACCACCATCTCGATCTCTCTGCACACGGATCGGGCAGCTGTCCGGCAAGACGGGAGACACTCTACCCAGCGGATCCATCTCCCCGCACCCATGCCGCAAATTCCTCCGTGGTGAGCCCGTTCGGCATCACCTGGCCGTTCAGCCGGATGGCCTCCACCCGCCCGCAGCCGGGATCGATCGTGAAACTGAGGAGCCGGTCGCCCGATGCGCCAGGGAACGCCATAGCCTCCACGCGCACGGTCCCCTCCCCGGTCAAATCCACCGCCGTTTTCACGGTGCGCTGCGCCCCCAGGCGGGCAAGCAAGCCGAGCGTGACCTGCAGGGCTTCCGTGTCCTCCATCCGAAGGCAGATGGAAGAAGCAGCGGAAGACGAGGGACCAGACGCGACACTCGAACGAGATGCCCCCGTCGCCTGTTCCCCCAGGAGCTCCGCCCGGACACTGCCGTAGAACGCCGCGCGGTCTGGAAGCGACCTCTCACGCATCTCTCCCTGGACACGCGCTAAGAACCCGCCGTACGCCGCCTGGAAGCGGATATCAGAGGTGCGCGCCACCTCCTGCACGGCGGCCCGGTAACGGCGGCGCAGCGCATCGGAAGCGGGTTCCGCCTGCAGATCCGCGTGCGGGAGCCAGAGCTGGGAGAGTAGCTGAGCATCCTGGGACACCCGCTCCAGCGGCGGGAGGAGCCACGCCCGCTCGCGGGTAGCCGGGTGCACCAGGGCGAGGAGCCACGTCCGCTCATCAGAAGACAGCTCCGCCGCCGCAACCCTAGGCACCTGCCGTAGCGCGCTTGCGCGGTCGCGCAGCGTACCGAGCGTTTCCGCTGGCACCGGCAGCGTCTCCCGATCCGCCAGCCAGCGGTCCCAATCCCCCGCCGGAGCCATCTCCGGTTCCATGAGCCGCCATTGCCGGCCCGGCGGAATGAGTGCCGTCTGGCCATCCACTTCCACGAGCACCGCTGCGTCCAGCGACGCAACCGTCAGGACGCCAGCCTGCAGTGCCACGCTGGCGGCACCGGATAGGAGATCCACCCGCGCATCCGCCACGCGGAGGGTAGCCCGGCTGGCTGCAAGTACCACTGCCTCGCCGGCATCCAGGGCAGGCACAGGACCGTCCGTACCAACAGCCGCCCCCTCCTCCGCCTGGATCACCAAGTCCGGCTGCACAATGCGCAGAGGGGTTCCCTCCGTCTCAGCCACACTGGGTTCCAGGAGCGCGCCAGCCACACTCAAGCCGATCGCCGCCACGGCGACCGGTACGGCCAGGAGATGGCGATGACGGAGCCCTGCGGGGACGCGGCGGAAGAAGTGCATGGTTCTGAAAATTATAGCAGAAAATGGGTATAAGGTCACGAGTTACAGGTTACGAGTTCAGAGGCCGCAACGCGTAACCTGTAACCCGAAACTCGTAACTTTCCGATCCCTCTCTGCCCTCCTGACCGCCCATCCGTTATGATGACCGCCGATGCGCATCATGGGAATCGATCCGGGACTGGCGACCGTGGGCATCGGCATACTGGATTCCCTGAATCCGGGACAGTGGACGGCGGTGGACTGGATGACCATAGAGACCAAAGCCGGCCTGGATACCAGCGACCGCCTGCTGGAGATCCACACCGACCTGGAGCGACTGCTGCAGGAATTTGACCCGGATCTGGCGGTGGTGGAGCGGCTCTTCTTTGCCACCAACGAGCGGACCGCCATGGACGTGGCCCAGGCGAGAGGCGTGATCCTCATGACGCTGGAGGAGCAGAAGGTGCCCATACTGGAACCCACTCCCCTGCAGCTGAAAGCGGCCATCACCGGGGACGGCAGGGCGGATAAGCGGCAGGTGCAGGACATGATCGTGCGGATGCTGGAACTGGCGGAGGCCCCCACGCCGGACGATGCGGCAGACGCGCTGGGATTGGCACTCTACGGCGCGGTTTCTGGTGAGAGGCTGGCGACTGCAGCGATACACGAGCGGTAAGCGATGAGCTTTGAGCGATGAGCCCGCTCACCGCTCATCGCTGCACTACAGTTCCATCCCCCACCGCCCACACCGCTCCGCTCTCCGCGGCTGCGGGTACGTGCGTGCCAGTGAGGAACACCTGATGCCCGGCAAAGGCGGCGAGCACGCCGGCCTGGTGGCGCTCATCCAGCTCGGAGAACACGTCATCCAGGAGGACCACCGGCCGCTCACCGCGCGCAAGCTCCATGAAGGATGCCTCCAGGAAGAGGAGAGCCAAGACCGCCGTGCGCATCTGCCCGCGGGAGGCGAAGTGCGTGAGGGGCCGCCCCTCCGCGGTCACGGTCCAATCATCCCGGTGGGGGCCAACGCCGGTCGCCTGGACGGCCAGGTCCCGCGTGCGCCCCTGCCGCAGGAGCAGGGAGAGCTCCGCTGTCAGTTCCGAGCGGTCCCGCGCCCGGGATGCCCGGTCGTAGAGGATCCGCACATCCTCCCACCGCTCACCCAGGCCCCGCACTTCCTCCGTGAGCGTGAGGCCAAAGGTCTCCAGAAGCTCCAGCCGCGCCACGGTCACAGTGCTTCCCTCCTGCGCCAACCGGTCGTCCCAGGGATCAAGGTCCGCCTCCCGGGCCTCCCCCTGATTGATGGCCCGGAGGAGCGCGTTGCGCTGCTTGAGGAGCCGGAGGTACCCCGTGAGCGCCTGGAAGTACGCCGGGGAAACCTGGCAGAGGATCTGATCCAGAAACCGGCGCCGCTCCGCGGGCGGGCCGGAGAAGAGCTCCAAATCCTGCGGGAGGAAGAGGGCGGTGGGCAGCTGGCCCACCAGATCCGCCGCGCCGATCTTCACGTCATTGCGGAAGAACGCCTTCTGGCGGCGCGGCGCGGTCTGGGCCGCTACTTCCAGGGTGAGCGGTTCGTCCTGATCCGTCTGCGCCTCTCCCCGCACGCGCGTGAAGCTCTCCTCCCAGCGGATGAGGTGCTCATCCTCCGCTCCCAGGCCGGACTTGCTCAGGCTCAGAACGGAGATGGCTTCCAGGAGGTTGGTCTTCCCGCTGCCGTTCTCTCCCACAAAACAGTGGAGCGACGCCCCAGACAGGTCCAGGCGGAGCTGCTGGTAGCTGCGGAAGCGGTCTAGGGACAGCGAGGTGAGGCGCATGACGAACGTTTCGAGTTACGAGTTTGCAGGTTACAAGTTCCACGGAAAATGGGAAAACCCGTAACTTGTAACTCGTAACTTGTAACTCGTAACTCGTCACTGGCAATCTTCTAGCCTAGTAATCCACGCGCCTCCCCCACCAACCCCAGCACCAGCTCCAGGTACTCCGGCCGCTTCACGTACTTCCCCGCCTGCTCCGGCCGCACCCAGCGGAAGCCAGCAATCTCCTCGCCGTCCACGCGCACGGGCGTGTCCCGGGGAACAGCGGCTAGAATGAAGTGGATCTCTTGGCCGCACACGTCATCCGGGCGGAACCGGCGGTAGGACGCGGGGAAATCGTAGGTATAGATCCGATCGCTCACGCCAAGTACCCGGCAGGTCACGATACCCGCCTCTTCCATCAGCTCCCGGAGCGCCGCCGCCTCCAGATCCTCCCCGGCCTCCACGCCGCCCTGCGGCAGCTGCCAGGCATCGTTCCGGCGCGGCTTGCGCAGCAGCAGAAGCTCCACTCCGCCATCCGGCACCGGACGGAGGAGCACAACGGAAGCCGCGCGGCGGTAGTGATCGGACACGAACGTCACTCTACCCACGTGTGGAGACAGGTGGAAGACGACCACGGGCAGGAAGTTACAGGTTACAAGTTACTGGTTACGAGTTTTTAAGCTCAAAAGCCACAACTCGTAACTTGTAACTCGTAACCGTCTTCACGTCTGGTGCCGCTCCTGCTTGAGCTTCATGGGCGTCCGCTTGCGGCAGTTGGCGCAGAACTTCTCCACCTTGAAATCCCGCCACGCCTTGCCGTCCTTCTGGTTGTGGAGGCGCACGGTGCCCACGCGGTGGTTGCACGCGACCGTACCGTCCGTGAGGCGGTTATCCTTGGACCGAAACGAATCCTTCTTAGGATTCGCACACAGGAGCACGTAGACGTTGCGCTTTCCGCGGGGCATAGCAGAGGGATTGTACGGGGAAAAACGGAGTTCGCAAGAGGAGACGGGAAAAAGGCAGGGAAGGCAGTGCGGAGTCATTGATCGCACGAATCGTACGGCCAATAAAGGTGAACGAGGAAAGGCAGGGAGGGCAGAGAAGGCAGAATTCTTCAACCTCCCTGCCCTCCCTGCCTTTTCTGCCCTCCTCGTCCCCTCTTACCGTCCCTCCTCCAGGTACGTGAACACGCTGTTAGCCGCAATGGCTCCCTCCCCCACTGCCGTGGTGAACTGGGCAAAGCCGTTGCTGCCGGTGGTGGCGTCTCCGGCGCCAAAGACTCCGGGGACGCTCGTCCGCATGGCGGCGTCCACCACCAGGTGGCCCACCGGATCTAGCGCGCACCCAAGACTCTTGCCGAGCTCGGTTGCGGGCGCGGAACCCACCTCCACGAACACTCCGGAGACGGGGAGGATTTCCTGGCCTTCCCAGGGCTGATCCAGCTTCACGCCGGTGACGGTGTTCTCCCCCTGGATCTCCGCGATCTGCCGCTCTAAGACGAACGTGACGTTGGGCTTGGCCTTTACTTTCTCCACCCAGAACGGCTCCGCGCGGAACTCCTTCCGGCGGTGGATGAGGTAGACCTTCCGCGCCACCTGGGCCGCAATGGCCGCTCCCTCCAGCGCGCTGTCTCCGCCGCCGATGACCGCCACGTCCTTGCCGCGGAAGAAGAACGCATCGCACGTGGCGCAGTACGTGACCCCCTTGCCGGCGTACTCCGCTTCTCCCGGAACACCCAGCTTCCGCTTAGTGGACCCGGTGGCCAGGATGACGGTCTTCCCCTGGATCTCCTCCCCGTTCTGCAGGATCACCGTGAACTGTCCGTCCACTTTTGTGATCGAACTCACACGGGCGATCTTCAGCGTCACCTCCTCAAAGCTCTCCGCGTGACGCTTGAACTTCTCCATGAGGTCCGGCCCGTTGATCTCCACCTCTCCCGGCCAGTTGCCCACCTCCGCCGCGGAGATGCCCATGCCCCCCGGCTCCGCGCCGATGAGCAGGGTCTTGAGCCTGTACCGCGCCGCGTAGATGGCCGCCGTGTAACCAGCCGCGCCTAAACCGATGATGATCGTGTCGAACATGAGCGCAAGATACCATATCAGGCAGCCCCAAAGAGCGACAGTTGACCTGCCATCCCGCCTGGAGCGGCGTGAGCCCGATCGCATCCACGCGCGCGCCGGTGAGGTTGAGGAACTGGTGCTGGGACTGCAGTGACCGGATGGACCGCAGTACATCCAGGATGTCCCGCGCCCGCCGGTACTTCCCCTCGCCGGACGCGGCCTTGAGCTCCCGGACCAGCTGGTCCAGCACCGCGCCAAATTGCCCCTCGTAGAAGGCCACGATCGGCTCGATGCACTCCGCGCGGTACCGCTCCGGGCCGATCGCCCCATGGCACGGCGCGCTGCAGCGGCGGATGTGGAAATCAAAGCAGGGAATCCGCCGGTCCTGCTGCCAGCACCTGACTTCTATACGGGAGTGGTCAGTGGTCAGTGGTGAGTGGCCAGCATCTGAGGATTGCAAGGTACTGACCACTGCCTTCTGGGCACTGGCCACTGGTTCGATCGTCATCCTGCACGTTCTGAACGGAAATACACGCCGGAGGCGTTCCAGCGTCTCCTCCTGGGTTCGCACGGAGCGGAAGGGCCCAAAGTACCGCGCCCGTCCGCCGCCCGCTGGGTGACGATCGTCACGGAGGGAAAGTCCTCCTGCAGCCCCATCCGCACGTATCCCTGGGACCGGTCGCGCACCAGCGCCACGTTGTACGGCGGCTTGAGCCGGCGGATCAAGTGCGCCTCCAGGATGAGCGCGGCAGCTTCCGTGTCCGTCACGGTCACCTCCACGTCCCACAGCTTCCGGAACAGTGCGCGCCGGAAGGCACCTTCCAACTGGTGTCTGCCGGTGACGTACTGCCGCAGCCTGCGCCGCAGGTTCACCGCCTTGCCCACGTAGAGCACCGCTCCGGCGCTGTCCAGCCACCGGTAAACGCCCGGTCCCGTGGGCATGGACCGGATGCGGGCGCGCAGGCGTTCGCGTTGCGCGTCTGACGATGATGCCGCCCGCGCGCGGGCACCCTTCAACCGCCGCATCACCGCCGGCCCCGGGTGGGAACAGGCACCGGCTCCGGCTCAGCAGGACCCGTGAGGATCTGCCGCAGGAGCTCTAAGAGGTCTTCAAAGACGGACCAGACATGCCGCATGGAGGCGATTCTAACACTCCTTCGGAGAAAGGGAAGGATTTCCGTAAGTTTTTCCAGGCAGTGCGTCAACGTACGGAAATAGACGTGCCGACCGGATCCACGCGCGCAGAAACGGCCACCCGCGGCAGGGTGGCCGGGTGCGCGCCTGGCTCCGCGAGGCGCGCGGGGAAGGCCCGTGGGCCTAGGTCGCAGATGCCTCTTACAACGCACGGCGGAGCCGCGCGTGACGGAGATGGGGTTGCTCAAGTCTCCCCTTCCCGCAGAGTAGGATGAGGCAGCTGTACCAAGTAGTGCCCTAGAGGGCACGAAGCCGGATGGTGCCGAAGGTGGGAATCGAACCCACACACCTTGCGGTACACGATTTTGAGTCGTGCGCGTCTACCAGTTCCGCCACTTCGGCATGGCGCCATCCTACCAAGGATAGCCGCACGAGGAAGGGAATTGGGGTATGCTGGTCCCGCATGCAGTCCTACGACCGCTTCATCTTCCATTCCTACGCGTTTAGCCGCACCAAGGGCGAGATCCAGCTGCACTACGGCCTGGATGACCATGTCCGGTTCACAGAGACCCTCACGCTGCCAAGGGACTTCCCCTACGCGCCGGAGATTCCGACCGAGGCGCTCAACCAAGCGCTCTGCCTGCTGCACCTCATGGGCGGCATCAGCTACTACAAGACGTGCGTACCAAAGGCGATCGAGGTCCGGTCCGGCGCGCTGGATGACACCCAAGCCGCATTCTGGAACACGGTCTACCAGCACGGCCTGGGGGAGTTCTTCTACCGGAATCAGATCGATTTCCGGGGGCTGGTCGAATTCCCCGCTACAAAAAGCCCAAATGCGAACACCGATACTCAAGCAAACCGGAAACTCGTAACTCGTAACCTTGTAACTCGTAACGTGCTGGTCCCCATCGGTGGCGGCAAAGACTCCGTAGTGACATTAGAACGTCTCCGGGAAGCCGGGTTCACAGTCACACTGTTCCGGCTGGGCAGCCATCCTATTTTGGACGAGATGGCCAAGATCGCCGGGCTGCCCATGATCACGGTGGAGCGGCAACTCTCCCCCGTTCTGTTTGACCTGAACAAGCAGGGCGCCCTGAACGGCCATGTACCCATCACCGGCTACGTCTCCGCCCTGGCGATCGTGGTTGCCATCCTCTGCGGCTTTGACGCCGTGGCCATGAGCAATGAGCGATCGGCCGATTACGGGAACGTGGAGTACCTGGGCATGGAGATCAACCACCAGTGGAGCAAGGGGCTCGCGTTTGAACGGCTGCTCCAGGACTACGTGGCGCGGTATGTGACGGGGGACATGGCGTACTTCAGCCTGCTCCGGCCGCTCACCGAGCTCGCGATCACCCGGCAGTTCGTCCGCTACCCCCAGTACCTCCGGACCGCCACCAGCTGCAACGTGAACTGGAAGATTCTGAAAGATGCTCGGCCTGCCGACCGTAGCGCAGCCGTTAGCGCAAGCACAGCTCCGCTGCACGCAGGTTGGTGTGGTAACTGCCCCAAGTGCGCGTTCGTCTTTGCCCTGTACGCCGCGTTCCTGTCTAAGAAACAGGTGACTGACATCTTTGGGAAGAACCTGCTGGCGGATGAGACGCTGATTCCCCTCTACCGCCAGCTACTGGATCTGGAAGGCTTCAAGCCGTTCGAGTGCGTGGGCACGCCGGAGGAGACGGCCGCCGCCCTCATCCTGGCCCATGAGCAGGGCGGCTGGGAGGACAGCCCGGTCATGGTGATGGCCAAGGAGGAAGTGGAGCTGCCGGAGGACGTCCATGCGCTCATCGACCAGGAGCTGCAGCCCTCATCGGACCACGCCATTCCGGAGGAGTTCCGGAAGGCGATCCTGTAGGATAGCGACGTTTACCCCTCTGCCCATCCTTCGAGGCCCCCGCCTGTCACGCTGAGGAGCACCGCAGCGAAGCGAAGGTGCGTCTCGAAGCGCAGCCGCGGGGCACCTCAGGATGACAAACGTTTCCAGGTTGCACCCATGCACATCCGCGATCTCAACGGCAAACGCATCCTCATTCTCGGCTACGGCCGGGAAGGCCGGGCGATGCTCAAGGCGCTGGAGCGGAACGCCCCGGAAGCAACGGTGACAGTCGCCGACCAGAATCCGGTCGATATTCCGCATTCGATATTCGACATTCGATCCGTCACCGGCCCGGAGTACTTGAGTCAGCTGGCTCAGCACGACGTCATCATCAGATCCCCAGGGATTCCTCCAAGCTCAACGCTCAACGCTCAACGCTCAACGCTCACATCCAGCACCCAAATTTTTCTCGATTCGATCGCTG
>CAZWIA010000008.1:10977-28672 GCA_964633955.1 uncultured Candidatus Peribacteria bacterium
GCTCAACGCTCAACGCTCACATCCAGCACCCAAATTTTTCTCGATTCGATCGCTGATACGGGCGCTCAGGTGATCGGCGTGACGGGTACCAAGGGGAAAAGCACCACCACAAGCCTCATCTACACCATCCTGAACGCCGGCGGCAAGGACGCGGTGCTGGTCGGCAACATTGGGGAGCCGGCCATCGCACATGTACACGAGGCGAAGCCCGGCACGATCTTTGTCCTGGAAATGAGCAGTGCGCAGCTCATGGACCTCACGGTCAGCCCGCACATCGCGGTCGTGATCAACCTGTATCCCGAACACCTGGACTACCACGGCTCGTTTGCAGCCTATCGCGAAGCCAAGCGGAACATCTGCCGCTTCCAGAAGCCCCAAGACGCGGTGTTCTACAGCGCTGACACGACCGGCGCGTGGGAAGTCGCTGAAGCAGGCGACGGTAAGAAGATTCCGTACGCAGCGGAAGACGCGCCCATCAGGATTGAGGAGACCCATCTGATCGGCAGACACAATCTCTCCAATATCGCCGGGGCATCTGCGGTCGCGGCATACCTGAACATCGACCGGCCGGCGGTCCGTCAGGCCATTCAGGACTTTAGAGGGCTGCCCCACCGCCTCCAGTTGCTCGGCACGCACCACGGGATCGAGTGGGTGGATGATGCGATCTCTACCACCCCGCAATCGACGATCGCGGCATTGGATGCCTTGGGGCCCAAGGTCCAGACGCTGATCCTGGGCGGCAAAGACCGCGGCTTGACGTTCCATGACCTGGGCGAGCGCATCGCCGGTTCCCAAGTGACGCAGGTGATCCTCTTCCCCGGCTCCGGCCCCCGGATCCGCCAGGCCATTGAGGATGCACACGCGAGCGGGGTGGAGTTCCATGAAGCGAGCGACATGGCGCAAGCGGTCAGCATCGCCAAGCGGGTCACGCAGCCCGGCCGCATCTGCCTCCTCTCTACCGCCTCCCCCAGCTACGGCATGTTCAGAGACTTTGAGGAGAAGGGAGAAGCCTTTGCGCGGGAGGTGACAGGCTCAGGATCGTGAGAAGAGGAACCGGCAGACAGCGCGGTTCCGACCGCACAACTCCAGAAGATCTGCGATGACATCCCGCGTTGGACCCTCTCGTGCGTACACGGCGATGGTGATCAAATCGCGACGGAACTGATCGGGATCGGCCTGAGAAGAGGCAAAGTCATCCGCCGCGAGCCAGTCACCGGGATCGATCGGTTCCTTGCACGCCAAGTATCGCCCGTAGGCGGACAGGACGCCGGGCTCAGGCCGCTCTTGGTACTCCATGTGCTGTTCCATGCGAATCCGAACCGTCCCCGGCTTGGACACGGGCGGGACGGATGACTTTCCCGTGCAGTTCATAGCCGTTCTCCAGCACCTTCACCACCGTGTTCTCCGCGCCGGGACCCGTCATCAGCACTTCGTGCCGAGCCGCATCGATCGTTTGGCCCATCGGCTCCATCCGCCTCAGGCCCAGTTCCCCCAGGCCGCGCAGGAGCTCCTGCTCCGTGGCCTCAATCCCCTTCACCCAGTGATGCTGCGCCAGCTCCGCCGGCAGGTGCTCAAACGCGCGCTGGAAGTTGTCCACCGTGGGAAGGAGCTTCAGGAGGACGGATTCCGTTGCGAACTGCCGGATCTCCCTGGCGTCCCGCTCCATGCGGGCCTTGGCGTTCTGCAGGTCCGCCTGGGCGCGGGCGGCCAGGTCCGTGAGGCGCTGCACCTGCGCCTCCAGTTCCCGCACGCGGTCATCCGGCGCCTGGTCGGCCAACTGCGTCGGCTGGTCTTTTGGCTGCGGCGGGCCGGCGGTGTCCGTATCCTGGTTCATGGAGCTCAAGAGGATGGGGCGAGTATAGAGAGCGGCCGGCGGGCCTGAAAAGGCTCCGCCAGAAAAATATCCAGGGAATGGTAGAATGCGCTGCTGATATTGCGTAGATTGCCGGGGGCATGGCCGACCGATCCCCCTCCCACCGCCGTCGCGAACTGCGGCTGTGGTGGGCACTGGTGGTAAGCGCGCTCCTGGGACTCGCGGAGATCATCGCCAGCACCTTCACGGGCAGCGTGGCGCTTTTGGCAGACGGCTTCCATAACGCGGATGACGTGGCCGGTCTCCTGATCATCCTCTTCAGCGAACGCTACCAAAGCCGCTACCCCGGCATCCACCGGACAATCGGGTTCAAGCAGCTCAATAAAATCACCGGTTTCGCCAAGGGGACCATCTTCGTCATGTCATCGGTCCTCATCTTCTTCAAGATCGCGGAGGCGCTCCTCAAGCCCGGGCCGGTGGACTCCCGCGCCGCACTGGTGATGGGCACCGTGGCATTCATCCTGAACTACGCGTCCTCCCTGCTGCTGAGGGGTTCACAGAAGAAGTTCGACCGGAAAACCGCTCAGAACGCCATGGTGTACGACGCCGTGGGATCGCTCATCGTGGTGATCTGCAGCGCGCTCAGCCTGGCGTTCCAGACACCGGCCTTTGACGAGCTGGCCGCGGCGCTCATTGGCCTCTGGATGCTGCGCACCGGCAGCGTCCTCCTCTACAAGGGGCGGCGGCTCTTCCTGAGGACCGTGCCCGCCGGGTTCAACTTTGCGGATTTCGCCCACGCAGTGTCCGCCATTCCCGGCGTCACGCACGTCACGGACATCCACCTCTGGCGGCTCACGGACGCGGACTACCACTTAACCGCCCGAGTGACGCTGGATGCCCGGCACACGGCGGAAGCGGCAGCCATCCTCCAGGCCGTCCACGCCCTTGCTGAGCGGCAGTTTGGCATCCAGCACAGTACGATTGAACCGCGCTTTGCCCTGCCCGCCTCTGGTCCTCCTCACTCCACCACCACGCAGGGCACCGTGGGATCCGCAATGCAGTTCTCCGCCGGCGGCTCCCCCCGCCAGGGACAAGTCCTGGAGTAGCGGCAGGCGTCATCCGTCATCTGCGCCAGCTGCTCCCGTACCTGTGCATCCGTGGCGCCATACGTGAGGAGGATCTGATCCCCATCCTGGAAGTCATAGGCCAGATCGTACGGCATTTCCGCCCCGTTCACGAACAGGCGGCCTTCACCCTGCGGGACGCATGTACGACCATCCGGCCACGTCACGCAGAGCTGGCGCGGTGCGGCGGGGAGGGACGCGTCACCCTCCAGGCTCGCCACTACGTCTATGCTCCGCAGGAACTGATCCAGCGTGAGCCCCGGCTTGTGGCGGTGGATCACGTGGCCAATGCCGTCGTGCAGGTGCAGGTACTTGCGCGGCCCCTCCGCGGGATGGGACGCCGCATCTGCAGCGCCCCCAGACTGAAACTGGTCGCCGGAGAAATCCAATTTCCGCCCCGCCACCCACACCGCCAGATCCGCGTGGGTGTGGTTGGGATCAGGATTGGCTGCCGGCGTGCGGTCCTGGCCTAGGAGGAGCCAGATTCCCGCTGCCAGAAACGGCAGGAGGAGCACGCCGGTGAAGCGGCCAAGCGCGCGCACGGCCAACTACGCCTGAATGGTGATGGTCCCGGTCATCTCCCGGTGCCCCGGCCCGCACGGCACGTTGCAGCGGAAACTGAAGGTGCCCGTCCGGTCCGTGGGCAGGGGAATTTCTCTGGTCTCCCCCTCCGCCACCTTCACATCCACGCCCAGTTCCGGAATAGCAATGCCGTGCTCCCCCTCCTCGCCCGTGACCACCAGCACCACCTGCTCCCCCTGCTTGGCCGTGATGGCGCTGGGGCTGAACTCCCAGTTCAACATGCCCACCTCAATGCGGCGCACGTCTCCGGCGGCCGCCTGGCTGCCCGCATCCTGGCTGGTTGCCGCGGAGGACGCACCCTCATCCGTGATGCCCACGGACGGAGCGGAGCTGGAAGAGACCGTCTCCTCCGTCTCATCCAGATCAATCTGCGGCTGGGAGGAACACGCGGCAAGGAACAGGGATACAGAGAGGAGAGCGAGAGCGGAGCGGCGCATGGGACGCGGGAAACAGAACAAAGAGGCTCCATGGTATGGCGAGCCGTCAGGCGGAGCAAGCAACTGCATGAAGAATATGCAGGCACATCGGGCACCGCGTACCCGCTACACCGTCTCCAGCATGTTCACTCCCTCCGTCCCGGGCCTGTCCGCATGGTCCCGTGAGTAGGCGTGCAGCTTGGCCTTGGGTTGGAAGTACCGCGCGGTGACCGCCATGAGCGCCGCGCAGAGCGTCAGGCCCATGCACCAGAAGAGCCAGTGCTCGTAAGCCGGAGCCATGGTGGGAAACCACTGCTCCGTCACCGCGTACTTTCCTCGGATGGCGATCAGGATCATGCCCACCACCGTCCAGGCGTAGTAGTCCTTGGGGAACGGCCCTATCCACTGAGGGAACCACCAGACATACTGCGCGGAAAACCGCTGCCAGCCAAAGTACGGGTTCAGGGTGAACCACAGGAAATCCTCATACAGGAGCAGCGTCACAAAGGCCGCCAAGATGAGCAGCTCCATCTCCCCGGACCAGCCCCTAAGCAGCGCGGGAAAGTGGAACAGTGCAAAGAGGAACGTGAGCAGGTACACGTGGTACCCGGTCAGCGGCTTCCCCTGCAGGAACCACCGGAGGACGGGCGCCTCTATCTTCCACGTGGGCAGGGCGCTCCCCCACCCGTGCGGCCCCTCCACCTGGATCTCCAGCTTGGCCAGCAGCACCGCCAGCCCAAAGAGGAACAGGTGCAGCCCAAGGAGCATGGCAGGATCCAGGGAAGGCATGAGGGTGGGTGTTGGCTATAGTATACAGAAAAAGGCGGATTTCCGCCACAGTTCGCTCTGAGCAGCCCCGCTTCGTCCTCCGCAAAGTAGCCGCTCGCTTCTCTGTGCTGAAATTTGGGTGGTGCCACCGGCCGGGATTGAACCGGCGACCCCGGGCTTATGAGTCCCGTGCTCTACCAACTGAGCTACAGTGGCATGGAATACCTTGGAGCTGTAATGATCAGCCGACCGAGCTATGTGCGCTTTCTATCACGCTCCGCTCCGCGGAGCTAGGCAACTGAGCTACAGTGGCATACTGGTCGATCTTGAAACGATCAAACGCCTAACGGAGCCGTAGTATGACAAGCCGGGAGGTCCGGGAAAAGGCATTTTCTCAACCGTAGCGCGGATTCGTTATCCGCGCGGGTCCAAAAGGAGAACGAGCTCGATGGTAGTTCCTAGCATGGGAATCCGTTCCGCCAGGATCCCCTACCCCCCGCGCCAAGAGGGGTGTACATTGGCAGGCAATCTTAGGGGGATAGCCTCCTGAGCGTTCTAGAAGTGCCATGAGCCACATTCTGGTCTGCCTGCACGGCTGGGGGGGATCCAAAGAGAGCTTCACGGAGCTCAAGGGCGCGCTGCGCAAGACGGGAATGGAGATTCACACGCCGGATCTGCCGGGGTTTGGGGAGGAACCGGATCCGCCACGGCCCTGGAGCGTCTCTGACTACGCGGACTGGGTGGAGGAATACCTGAAGAGGAACCAGATTCATGACCAGCCCCTGAGCCTCCTGGGCCACTCCCACGGCGGGCGCATCTGCCTGGTCCTGGCCGCGCGGAAGAAACTGAAGATCCAGCACCTCTACCTGTGCGCGGCGGCGGGCATCAGCCGGCCCAAGCACGCCAAGCGGCTCCTGGGCCTGATGCTGGCCAAGGGCGGCAAAGCGCTCCTCTCCCTGCCCGGCGCCAAGGCCCTGCAGCCGATCGGGAAGAAGATGCTCTACAAGCTCATCCGCGTGCATGATTACGAACGGGCCTCCGACGTGATGCGCCAGACGCTCATCCAAGTCACGCGGGAGGATCTGCGGCCCGTGCTGCCTAAGGTCACGGCCCCCACGGACATCTTCTGGGGCATTGACGACCAGATGACGCCGGTGGCGGACGGGAAGCTGATGCATGAGGCGATCCGCGGGAGCCGCCTGCACCTCTTCCCCGGCGTGCGTCACCGGGTGCACCGGGACCGGGCGGAGGAGATTGCGGCAGTCATCATCCAGGAAACGGAGGAGATGGACAGGGATCCCTGAGGAAACCCGGTTCCGCTCCGGCCCATCCGGCAGTACACTGCGGGACATCGGCATGTTTGAGCTGTTCATTACCGGCGCGGTCATCCTGGCCTGCCTATCCCCGGCGCTCACGCTGTCCGCCCTGTGGCAGCAGAAAGAATGGCGGTGGGACAGGCTCCTGGAACACCTGCGGCGGGAGGGCTGGCTGAAGTCGCTCTACGGCCGCGCGCGGCCGCCGCTCTACGGCGGCTACCTGGTCGCCTTGGCCGCACTCTCCGTCCTGCGGCCCGGAGGCTGGGTCTTCTGGGAGTCCGGCCTCATGCTGCTCACCTTGACCTTGGGAGCCCTGCTCAGCGCTGCGCAGCTCCTCCTGCGCCGCCAGCGCCGCCCGGTATGGACGGCTAAGGCGATGCTCCTGACCGCACTCAGCCTGCTGCCGCCCATCATGGCAGCGGGCGGCAGCCTGTTTTTGGATGCCGGCGGCGCGCCGCCGGCTACCCGCGCGCTCCCGCTCCTTCTCCTGAGCCTCCCTCTCCTGCCGGCGCTCCAGCCCGTCTGGACGGCTCTGGCCTGGGCCGTGCTCCGCCCGCTGGATCTGCTCCTCAAGCGCCGGACCTTCCGCGCGGCACGGGCGGCCCGACTGGCGCGCAAGGACATGGCAGTGATCGGCATTGCGGGCTGCGCCGGGAAGACCACCACCAAGGAGCTGATCGCGCAGCTTCTGGCCGATCTCTCCCCACTCGTGACACCGGAGCACGTGAACACGGAACTGGGCGTGGCCAAGTGGCTGCTCCGGGAGCTATCCAGAGCCAAAGGACGCTCAGGGGAGCAACCGGGGGTGATGGTGGTGGAGATGGGCGCGTACGCCGTGGGGGAGGTGGCACTCCTGGCGGAGGTCATCCGGCCCACCATCGGCGTCATCACGCTCACCAGCAACCAGCACCTGGCGCTCTTTGGATCAGAAGAGGCCATCATGGAATCCAACCGGGAGCTCATCCGGGCACTGCCGGCAACCGGCCACCTCTTTCTAAACGGGGATGACCCCGCCACGCACGGACTCAGGGACACCCGGAACATCCCAACCACCATCGTGGGCCGGTCGGCGGCAAGCACGCTTGCGGCACGCGACGCGGAGGAGGACGGGGACGGCCTGCGATTCACCGCGCTCCACCACGCCTTCCGCGCGCCGCTCCACGGCCTCCACAACGTCACCAATATCCTCCTGGCCCTAGGTGTTGCGCAGCACTTGGGCATCAAGAGCGCGCGCATGGCAGAACTGCTCCGGCACGCGTCCGGTCCCGCGCGCACGTTCACCGTGCGGGAGCGCGGCGGCGTGACCGTGCTGGATGATACCCACAACGCCAGCCAGGCCAGCGTGAGCGCAGCCATCCGGTGGGCGCGGAACCGGCCGGAAGAGCGGAAGATCCTCCTCTTCAGCGGGATCATCGAGCTGGGACCGGCGCAGGCGCAGGTCCACCGCGCGCTGGGCGCAGAAGCAGCTAAGGTGTTCAGCCAGGTGACAGTGCTTGATCCGATCCTGGCTGAGCCCTTCCAAGCCGGCTACGGCAAGCCCCTCACGTCCCTCTCCGCGGTCAAGCCGCTCACACCCGGCTCGCTCCTGGTCTGCGTGGGCCGGATGCCACAGAGCACGATCAATCGTTTCCTGCCCGATCAAATCTGAAAATCGCGGGTTGTAAACCCGCTCTCGTTCATGACGCACTCATTATCAATTGTCCATTATTAATTGGCGCAGCCTATCCACCACACCTTCGGCCCGCTCGCGGATGACCGGCAGTGCCTGAGGGCGCTCGGCATGACGTACGCGCCGTGGCGGTACAAGGACGGCCAGAGCAAGCGGCGCCTCAAGCGGGCGCTGGCGGAGTATTTCCGGGCGGATACCTTCCTCTTTGCTTCCGGCCGGGAGGCGCTCCTGGCTTTCCTCCGGTCAATTGAGCTCCAGCCCGGCGATGAGGTCATCGTGCAGGGCTACACCTGCATCGTGGTCCCAAACGCCATCCACGCCGCCGGCGGACGGGCCGTCTACGCGGACATCACGCGTGACACGCTGAACCTGGACGTGGCGGATGTGGAACGCCGGATCACTGGTCGAACAAAAGCCGTCATCTGCCAGCACACCTTTGGCATTCCCGCCCCGGTGCAGGAGCTGCGGCAGCTCTGCATCCGCCACAGCCTGCTCCTCATAGAGGACTGCGCGCACGTGATCCCGGACGACCGGGGACCGGCGGAAATCGGCATGCTGGGAGACGCGGTCCTCCTCAGCTTTGGCCGGGACAAGGCCATTTCCGGCGTGGGGGGCGGGGCCATGGTGGTCCGCCATGAGCCGTCACTGGAACCCCTCCAAGCGCTCGAACACCATGCCAAACCTCTCTCCTGGTGGCGCATCAACCACTTCCTCAGCTATCCCCTGCTCTACCGCCGCGCCCTGCCCGTCTACCGGCTGGGCCTGGGCAAGTTCTACCTGCGCGTGCAGAGATGGCTGGGCCGCCTCATCCCCATCACCACCGACCGGGAGAAAGCCGGTGAGATGGATCCCACCCTGCACGCGATGCCGAACGCCTGCGCCTTCCTGGCACTGGATCAGTTCAGGCGCCTCAGGCAGCTGAACGACCACCGGCGGCGGCTCACTGCGGCGTACCTGAAGCTCTGCCGGGAGGCGGGCTGGCTCAAGAAGCATTCCCCCGTCTACGTTCCCCGCGCCGTGCAATCGGCCTTACCGCTCCAGAAATTCCCGCTGTTCACAAGCAACACGGAGCAGATCCGGTCCACGCTGAAACCAAACGGTATGTACTTAGAAGATGGCTGGACCAACTGCGTGGTGTGCCCCGCCGCCGCGGATGAGGAGTCCGCCGGCTACGAGCGAGGGTGCGCCCGCCAGGCGGAAGCGGTTGCCCAGTCCATCCTCTCTCTGCCAGCGCATCCGACGATGCCGCTCAAGGCCGCGCCGAGGCTCGTGACCCTCCTCAGGGCCGCAATCAGCCAGGCGCGGCGCTGAAGCCAGGCTCGCTTTCCGCGCTCCCCCTCCTGCATACTGGGCCGGATGGACGTGCGCCGCGCCACCGACCAAACCGCTTGGGATGCGTTCCTCGCTGCCCAGCGCTTCTCTCCGTTCCTCCAGAGCTGGACCATGGGGGAGGTCTACGGCGCGCTGAACCAGAAGGCGATCAGGCTCGAGGTTCGAGACGGAATGACGACGATCGGCATTTGCCAGGCGATCCTCGTACCCGCCCGGCGCGGCAAGCACCTCTCCGTCCCCTACGGTCCGGTCTTGACCGATCGCGCGGCCTTGGAGCCGCTCCTGTCCGAACTCATTAGTGTGGCCCGCGAGCACGGCTGCAGCTTCATCCGCCTGAGCCCCCACTGGCCAACTCAAGACGAACCGATCCCCGGAACGCGACCGGCGCCTCTACACCTGCTGGCGGAACATCTGTGGTATTTGCCGCTGACCGATCAGGACCCATGGGAACCAGAAGGAGGAATCAAGAATAATGAATCACGGAAAGCGAATTCGCCTGATTCTCGATTCATCCTTCATAATTCTGCCCTGTTGGACGATCAGCTGATGAGAGGTATGCGCTCCACCGCCCGCAACCTCATCCGTCGCGCGGAGAAGGAAGGCGTCACCATCCAGCGCTCCACCAAGCCGAACGAGGATGTTCGGCATTTCCTCCGCCTGCACGAGGATACCCGCAAGCGCCATGGCTTCACGCCGTACACGGACCGCTTCTTCCGGGAGCAGGTGCGGCAGTTTGCGGACCGGGACCAGTGCTCCGTGTACCTGGCGCGCTACCAGACAGAAGTCATTGCCGCGTCCATCCACATGCACTGGGGCAAGGAGACCAGTTACCACCACGGGGCCAGCTCCACGGCGCACAGGAAGATCCCCGCCAGCTACCTCCTGCAGTGGCAAGCCATCACGGACGCCCGGGACCGCGGGGATGCGATCTATAATTTCTGGGGCATCGCGCCCGTAAAACAGGACTCGAGCGAACCGCTGCACCCCAACCACCCCTTTGCCGGCGTGACGCTCTTCAAGACCGGCTTTGGGGGCAAGCTCCTGAATCTGCAACATTGTTCCGATCTCCCCCTCTCCCCCGCCTACCGCCTCACCCGGGCCATCGAGCAGTGGCGCAAGTGGCGGCGGGGGTTCTGATGCCTCAGTCCATCAAAACCTAAAAACTCGCCACCAGCAACTCGTCTGTACGCGCACCGCTGCTACACTCCGCCCATGTCGAGCTCGGCGCCCCAGCCTAAGACACCCGAAGAGAAGCTGAACGCCATCCTGGCGTACGTGGAGAAGCAGGACCACCGCGAGCGGCGGCGGGCGTTCATGGGTGCCTTCCGTCAGCTCCTGTCCCTGGTCTCCCTGGGGATCTTCCTCTACGCCGGCTGGTACATGTACGCGCACCAGGATGAGCTGCTGGATACCGTTCTCCGCAAATCCACGGACTACGCGTTGCAGGCGGCGGAGGACCGGCAGGCAACCGGCGCTACAGGCAGCACCATGCAGGTGCTCCTGGATGAGCAGTTTGTGGATCGGCTCACAGACAGGCTCCTGGAGAAAGCGGTGGAGCAGCAGAAGCAACAGGGAACGCAGAGCGCGGCGCAGCCAGAATCGTGAACAGGCCTGACGCGTTGCGACGTTACAAGGTTGCAAGGTTGCAAGGTTGCAACGTTGCGACCTTGTAACACCCTACTGCGCGATCTTCACCAGCGACTCGTCATCCGTATCCGACCGCACATCAAAACTCGGTAACTGCAGGAGTTCCGACCGGCTGAACGTGGAGCGCGCCCCGCCCCCCACTCCCAGCAGGTAACCCGCGCTGCGGGCCGCCTGCGCCACCCGGTCGTTCGCCAGGCCGCCGGGATAGAGGACGGCCAGGACCGGCTGACCCAGGCGCGCTTCCAGCTCCGTGCGCGCCAGCGTGAGCATCCGCAGGATATCTTCCGTAGGGAGAGCACGCAGGTCCTGGTCGCGCGGGAGCGCCGCCTGCAGATCAAAACCGTTGGCGCGGAGGGTGAGGAGCGTCTTCTGCGTGATGCCGGAGATGCCTATGTCCTCCGCACGCAGGAAGAGCGTTGCCCGGGCGCCGTTCCCCGCCAGCACGCGGGAGACCGCCTTCACGGTCTCCGGCCGCACGCCGGTCACCAGGACCGCCGCGCCGGATGGAGGTTCTCGATCGGCCAGGAGGGCATCCGCCAGATCCCGGAGCGTGAGGATGCGCACGCCGCTGAGCTGCAGCCGGCGGACGCCGGTGCGCAGCCGCTCCACGGACGCAGCGTCCGCGGCGGAGAAGCGCAGGATGGGCAGGCGGAACGCGTCCGTCCGCACCATGAACTGCAGCTCCAGACGGCGCAGGTAGGACACCGCCACGTAGCCCGTCTTACCCTGAAAGGCCACCTTTGCCCACTCGCCCTCCACGGCCTGCGGCTTCAGGAGCTCCTGGCCCGGGATCCGGCCCAGCTTCAGACTCCGTTGGTTTGGCTCCGCGCGCACGTTCACGTAGCCGTAGTTCACGTAGTACGTATTGGCGAACGCCTGACGCTCCTGTGCCAGCTTCTCACTGGTGGTGTGGCGGGCCAGATATCGGTGCGCCACGTATCCCTCTCGCTTATCCAGCAGGCGCACCTTGGCCCACTCGCCGTTTATGAACTCCAAGAGGCGCACCTTGGCCCCGCGGTTCAGCCGCGCCACCAAGGCAGACCTGGCCTGCGGCTCCGCCCGCACGTTGGCGAACGTGTTCTGCACCTCCCAGACCCCTTCCTCCGTGGCGCTCGCAGACTGCCGGATGGCATCGTACTGGGCGGTGAGAGCCGGATCCACCAGCGGGAGCGGCACCGCCTCCGCGCGCAGTATAGTCCGCGTCCCGGTCGGAAGTTCCTGACCGCTGCCGCCCTTCTCCGCCACTTCCGCCGCGCGCAGCCGCGACACGTCCTCCGCAGTGAACGTCACGTCCTCCAAGCCGTCCCCCGGCGCCGGTCCCCGCACGCTCACGCATCCGGCAAGCAGACCTGCTGCCAGAAGGCTTAGCAGGAGCGAACGGCGGCTGGCGGACGCGGGCAAATTCACCATACGGCATGATCATATCATGGCGCAGCCGCACGCGAACGCTGGTCACTGCCAGGACATACTACATCCGATCCGGCACGCGGATGGTGAGGAGCGCCAAGCCCGTCCTGAGCGCATCCGCCGTGAGCCGCACCAGCTCCAGCCGGAACGACCGGCTCGGTTCATCGGAATGCAAGATCGCATCGGCGTTATAGAACGCATTGAAATCCTGCGCCAGCTGGTAGAGGGTGTTGGCCAGCTTGTGCGGCATGCGGGACTCCCGCGCATCCTCTATGGCCATAGGAATGGTCAACAGCGACCGCATCAGGACACGTTCATGAGAAGTAAAAGCACAGGGATCCAGAGCGGGCATACTGCCCGCGGTGTCCTTCCGCAGCACGGACCGCGCCCGCGCGTGCGTGTACTGCAGATAGGGAGCGGAATTGCCCTCGAACGAAAGCATCTTCTCCCAGCTGAACACCAGGTCCATCTTCCGGTTCTGGCTGAGGATGCCGTACGCCAGCGCTCCCACGCCCATCATCTCCGCAAGCCCCTCCGGATCATCCGTCTGGATGGCCTCGCCGCGCTCCCGGATGATCTCTCGCGCGCGATCCACCGCCTCATCCAAGATATGTTCGAGCTTCAGGACGGTCCCCTTCCGCGTACTCATGGAGCTGTCTGCAAACCGCATCCGGCCGAAGAGCACGTTCTCGAACTCCGGCAATTCCCAGCCCAGCATCCGGCACGTCTCGACCAATTGTTCGAAGTGCAGCTTCTGCGCGATGTCCGTGCAAATGAAGATCGCCCGCGGATGATAGGTATCGATGCGGTAGCGCATCTGGGCCAGATCCCGTGTGGAGTAGAGCGTGGCGCCGTCCCCGCGCAGGATGAGGTACGGCGGGTACTTCTCTTCCGGAAACCGCACGATCAACGCCCCCTTCTCCCCGTCCGTGAAGACGCCCTTTTTCTTCCCTTGGTCGATCAACGGTTCCATCTTGTCCTCGTAGAAGCTCTCGCCCAGATCCAGGTCGAACGACACCTGCAGCCGCTCGTACAGCGCGCTGAGCGACCCCTTGGTGATCCTCACCACCGCCTCCCAGAACGCCCGCAGCTCCGGATCCCCGTCCTCCAGCTTTTTGGACGCCGCACGGCCTTCGTCTTCCAGTCCGGACTGGGACTCTGCCTCCTGATGGAACTGCACGTAGAGGCCTAGGAGCTCATCCAGCGAGTATCGCTCGATGGGCTTATCCCCCCACTTGCTGAACGCTACGGCCAGTTTCCCAAACTGTGTGCCCCAGTCCCCCAGGTAGTTCCACGCAATGACCGGATAACCCTGATGGCGGTAGAGGTTTACCAGCGCCTGCCCCAGCGCCGTGCCAATGAGATGGTGGATCCCCAGAGGCTTGGCAATGTTCGGCTGGGAGTACTCGATGATCACCGGCGCTTCCTTCCTGGTCGGCTTTGCCTCCACTACCTCCCGTACCTTCCGTACCTCCCCTACCAACACCTCCGGCTTCAGGAACACATTCACATACCCCGCCCCCGCCACGTCCACCCGCGCCACGCTGTCATGCGATCGGAGCCCCAAAGCCAGCTGCTCCGCGATCTCTCGCGGCGGTTTCCCCAGCCGCTTCCCCAGCTGAAGAGCGACCGACGTAGCCATGTCCCCGTGCGCCGTCTCCTGCGGCAGCTGCCAGGTGACAGCAGCATCCATACCGAACGCCTGCTTGAGGATCCGGGCAGCCGACTGTGAGAGGAGGGAGAGCATGGTTGATCGAGCAGAACCTGCGCCAGCTTACCGGTGCTGCGACAGAGTTTGTAGCCTGTCGTTTGTCGTCTGTAGTCATGCCGGCATTGTCTCTACACACGAGCGACGGCAGACGAAAGACCTGTCAAATGCTAAGAATACCGCCAGTAATGCCGTAAATTGATAAATAAGTAATTTTAGTGTACAATAATGTACTCGTTGAACCTGTGCTCAGGCTTCCTCGCCCCATTGCCGGCCTCATGGCTACACTGCTCCTCACTTCCTGCGGCGGATCGGACGTGGCGGAGCTGACCGTACGCGCCCCGGCGGACGCTCCGCTCCTGGCGCTCCAGCTCACCGGCGGCGGCGCGCCGCAGAACCGGCCATCCGCTCTGCTGGGAATCTACGGCAGCCTCTTCCTCTCCCAGGGACTGGGCGTGCCAAGCCGCGCGGCGCTTTTGGGCGTGCAGGCCATCCAGGCGCTCACCAGGCCGCTCAATCCCGACCAGCTGGAAGACGCCTACACGCTGCTGCAGGAATTCGGCTCCGTGCTGCAGGTGGAGGTTCCAGAGATGCTGAACGCGCAGACCGATCGCGCGCTTGCGCTGAACCAGTACGTCACGGGCCTGAAGAACATCACCGTCCGCGCCAACCTGAAGGCGCAGGAGATAGAGAACGCCGCGGAGACGCGGGAGGAGACGCGCCGCACTGAGCAGCGCGCACTCGCAGACGTGCGCAGCCAGATCCAGAAAGCCCTGCGGGAAAAGGACTACGCCACGGCCGGCGCGCTCCAGGCGCAGCGGAACACCGCTCAAGCGGCGCTGGAGCGAACGCAATCGGAGATCGGGCAGCTGCAGGAAGTGAGCCGCATCTACCGCCAGCTCTTGGACATCGCGCAGGAGCGCATTGTGGCTATTGAGCAGAACCGGGCGGTCCTCCTCTCCGGCCTGCAGGTGGTGGAAGTACCGGGGGTAGAGGACCTGGATGTGCTCCTACAGGGCCGTGCAGCTAGGGAGCGGCTCCGGGAACGCCAGTCAGATGGCGCCTTTAGCACGGATAGTCTTGAGGGGCTGCCGGGGGTGATGTTTTGACCAAGCCCCCACCCCCTTCCCCTCCCCCGCCGCGGGGGAGGGGTGGTCCGCCTCAGGCGGACCGGGGAGGGGGCAAATCTGCCCGTTTGCCCTCTTTCTTGTAGGCCCTTCGACATTCCAAGAACCACCGTTTTCTGCTATAATCTAATGATTCATGCAGACAACCCCCCACCCCTCTTCTCCGGCCGCCCTGCCAAACCCGCTGATCCTGGCGATCGATGATCTCTTGGGCCTCCACCAGAAGACGCAGGACATCCTGACCGGGAAGACCAAGGACACCGGCGAACCCCTCACCGCGGAGGACCGTCAGGCCATCAGGCACTATGAGGAAGGGCTGCAGAAGGTCTTGGACCTGATCGCGCCAGCGGCCATCCAGGTGAAAACCAACGAGGTGGTGGTAAATGACCTGCACGCCCGCACCTTCTTTGTCTACAACTGGCCCAACTACATCTTCCCCAACTGGCTGGGGCCGCTGGTGAGCTTTGATGCCCAGATGGACATTGCCCAGTACATCTACCCCACCAGCAACCACGCCATCATGCGCATGCTACGCAAGAAGGTGGCGGAGCTGCGGTCCTCTATCCGCATGCTGGAACAGCGAGGGATCGTGCGGGATCCGGCACTGGAAGCGGCGCTCCAGGACGCGGAAGAGCTGCGGGACCTCTTGGCGCGCGGCCGGGAGAAGCTGTTCCAGTTTGGCATGTATGTGACCGTCTACGCGGAGGATGAGGATAAGCTGAAAAAGATCCAGACGGACATAGAATCCATCCTGGGCGGGCGCCTGGTGCTCACCAAGCCGGCGCTGTTCCAGATGGAACACGCCTGGACCTCCACGCTGCCCCTCTGCCTGGATGAGCTGGAGATTGGACGCAATATGAACACGTCCCCGCTGGCCACCAGCTTCCCCTTCAGTTCATCCGACCTCACGTCCGACCACGGCATCCTGTACGGCATCAACCGGCACAATGACTCCTTGGTGATCTTTGACCGGTTCGATCTCCCGAACGCCAACGCGAACGTCTTTGCCACGTCCGGCGCCGGGAAATCCTTCACCGTGAAGCTGGAGATCCTGCGTTCCCTCATGGCCGGCACGGAGGTGATGGTGGTGGATCCGGAGAACGAGTACGTGGAGCTCTGCAAGACCGTGGGCGGCACGTTCATCCCCATGTCACTCCAGAGCAGCTTCCGCCTCAATCCGTTCGACCTGCCGGCCGCGGTCCGCGGCGAGGACGCGGAGGTGGGCGAGGTGTTGCGGGCCGCTTCCATCAACCTGCACGGCCTCTTCAAGCTCATGCTGGGCACGCTGACGCCGGCGGAAGACGGCATCCTGGATAAGGCCATCTTGGACACCTACGCCCTCAAGGGCATCACGCTCCAGACACCGGATCCGGGCTCCATTGAGCCGCCCACCTTACATGACCTGGTGGACGTGCTCCAGAGCACCCAGGGCGGGGAGAATATGGCCACCATTCTCAAGAAGTACACGGAAGGCTCCTACGCCGGGATCTTTGACCAGCCCACCAACGTGGAACTGGAGAACCAGATGGTGGTCTTCCAGATCCGGGATCTGGAGGAGCAGCTTAGGCCCATTGCCATCTACATCATCCTGAACTTCCTGTGGAACCGTGTCCGATCGGAAATGAAGAAGCGTTTCTTAGTGATTGACGAAGCCTGGAACCTGATGCAGCATGAGGACTCCGCCCGGTTCCTCTACGGCATTGTGAAGCGCGCCCGCAAGTACTTCCTGGGCATCACCACCATCACGCAGGACGTGGAGGACTTTGTGAATAGCCCCTACGGCAAGCCGATCATCACCAACTCCGCCCTGCAGATCCTGCTCAAGCAGTCCCCCACCGCGGTGGACAATCTGCAAAAGCTCTTCTACCTGACGGACGGGGAGAAGTACGTGCTCCTCAACTGCGGCGTGGGCCAGGGCATCTTCTTTGCCGGCAACAAGCACGTAGCCATCCAGATCATCGCCAGCCCCAAGGAGACGGAGATCATCACCACCAAGCCGGAGGAAGTGCTGAAGCGGCAGGCGGAGCAGGCGCGGAATCAGCCTCCTCATTCCTAAACTCTCTCCCATGACTCACCTTCCCTCCCCAGAAGAACTGGCTGATCGCCTGGAGAGCACGTTTCTGACGCCCGGCGAACGGGAGGATTTCTTCACGATGGAACAGTGGCTGGACCTCCTGCGACAAGCTCAGGATGTAAAGCAGGAAACACGCGCCAAGCTGCGGGATCTACTGCAGCGGGCCGAGGCTACATCCCTGAAGGATGTCTTGCAGGTACTGCCGAAGGTGCCCATGGATGACGGAATGCGCGACCACGTGATCTACCATTATGCCTGGTCTGCGTACCACCATCTGGCGCAAGAAGATCCCACGCTCCCTCCACCGGATGAAGAGGTCTGGAGTGACGAGCGGAACGGCATAGTCACGGCAGGCAATGAGGAATCCCAGGAACTCCTGGACGCCGCCATTCAGCTCCTGCGCCAGCGCTACGGCGTGTGATCTGACCAGCCGCAGCAACCACCAGGCTGGCAACCAGCCGCCTGCGTTCTTTTCTACGACGGAACGCCTTTTTCCTCTTCCCAAAGCTCAAAAGAAGCCGGCATAGGAAGTTTTCTCGCCGGTGTTCTTGTAGCCCGTCCGGCGGGCCGCGTAGAGTTCACCTATGACTGATGACCGAACAGCAACGGCCACAAAGGGAAGCCTGCAGGAACTGCGGACGGAGATGAAGGGAGACATGCAGGAACTGCGGACGGAGATGAAGGGAGACATGCAGGAACTGCGGACGGAGAT
>CAZWIA010000008.1:28772-35035 GCA_964633955.1 uncultured Candidatus Peribacteria bacterium
TGCAGGAACTGCGGACGGAGATGAAGGGAGACATGCAGGAACTGCGGACGGAGATGAAGGGCTACGTGGACATGTTCGCGGACATGTTCACGCGCCATCAAGATTGGACCATCGAGCAGCTGGCAGCGCAGGAAACCCGCATCATCCGGCATGTGGGTGTGCTGTTGGAAGATCTCCGGCATGACTTCTTGATTGGTACAAGCGATCAGCTGAAGCTCCATGCGGAACAGATCGCGGAACTCCAGATCCATACCGGCCTGCGGAGCTAGACGTTTTCCTTGGCGCTTTGGTCGGCTTTCTGTTCTTCAACAACCTTCCACCGCACCTCCGGCCGCAACTTGCCGGGAACGGCAAAGCCGGCGGCTTTCCTGTGGCCGCCGCCCTGGAAGATACCGGCCATGGCGGACACATCCACATCGTCCCGCAGCGTGCGGAGCGATCCTTTGACGGTACCATCGCGCTCGGAAAGGAGGAGGGAGAACCGCATGCCGGGAATGGCATTCACGTAGTCGATCGCGCCGGTGAGGTCCGCGTGGGAGGCGCCGGTGGAGCGGAAATCCCCTTCCGTCACGGCGGAGATGGCGCCGCCCTCCTCCGTGAGGGTGATCTTCTCCAGCACCCGGCCCCAGAGCCGGAGCGTACTCACAGATGCCGTGCGGAAGACCGCGGTGACAATGGCCTGGCGGCGCGCGCCGGCCCGGAGGAGCCGCGCCACGGTCCGGTAGACCTGCGCGGAGGTGTTACTGTGCAGGAGCCCGCCCGTATCCGTGTACACGCCGGTGAGGAGCGCGGTGGCAATGTGGGGATCCATCTCCCACCCGAGCTGGTCTAAGAGCTGCACCACGATCTCGCACGTGGAGGCGGACGCCGGATCCAGCAGGTTCACCGTGCCAAACCGAGGATTCCCGGGGTGGTGGTCCAGCATGACGCTCCGGAACGTGCCGTCAAAGAGGGAAGGGTGGGAGACGTGCAGCTCCGTGAGCTTGGCCTCCGCGCAGTCCAGGAACACAAAGGCGTCCCGTGCCGGATCCAGCGTTTCCAGATCCGGCGCATGTGTGACACGCGCGGCGGCGGAGAGGAAGCGGAACATGTCCGGCACCGGATCCACGCAGTGGAAGCTGACCGGCACGCCCGGAAACGCCCGCTCACAGAGGAGCCCCATCCCCAACAGGGAGCCGATGGCGTCCCCGTCCGGATTCCGGTGACACACGCAGCGGATGGTGCCGGCCCCGCTCAGGAGGTCTCGCGCCTGCTCGGCGTCAGTACGGCTGATGGGCACGGGCGTGAGGGGAAAGGCTGCGAGTGTGACACGCTCAACATTCGCCTTCAACGCACTGCACTTGCAACGTCGTCACACCTTTATTACTGTGAACTGATGGAAGAAGAAATTCACACGATGAGTTACGAGTTTGCAGTCACGAGTCACCAGTTGTCCCAACTCGTAACTTGTAACTCGTAACTGGTAACGTCATTTGCTCTCCTTCAGCAGCCGCTCAATCTTCTCTCCCTCCTCCGCCGACCGGTCGATCTTGAAACTGAGCTGCGGCAGCACTTCCCGGCGGATCTCCCCCAGCATGGTCTGCATGCGCTTTGCCTGGGAACGCAGGAAGGCCAGCGCCGCCTCCGGCTCCTTGAGGGCGCTCACATAGACCGTCGCGTTCCGGAAATCCCGGGCTACCCGCACTTCTGTGATGCTCACTACGCCACACTCCGGCGGGCACTCGCGCAGCACCGGGACAATGACCTCTCGGATGACGGAGCCGAGCATGGCGGTACGCTTGGACAGTGGCGAGCGGGTAGTGGTCAGTGATCAGTTTTCCGCTCTTCATGCTACGCGAATGCGTACCGACTGACCACTGATCACTGGCCACTGACCTCTCGTCCGTTTCTCCGTATACTTCCACCCATGCCAGACGCCCCGCTCCGCATCCTCTTTCTTGGCACGCCGGAGGCCGCCGTCCCAGCCCTCCGGGCGCTCGCGGCTGATCCGCGCTTTGCCGTGGACCTGGTGATTACCCAACCGGACAGGCCCGCGGGACGCAAGCGTGAATTGAAGCCCCCCGCCGTGAAAGACGCCGCCACCCATCTGGGCCTGCCGGTGTTCCAGCCGGAACGGCTGAACCGCGAGCTTGAGACGGTCCAGCGGATGCTGCCCGGTGGCCGTCCGGATTTCGCGGTCGTGATCGCGTACGGCCAGATCCTCTCCCAAGCCGCGCTGGACCTGGCAATGATCGCACCGGTCAACGTGCACTTCTCCCTCCTTCCCCGCTGGCGCGGGGCATCCCCGGTGCAGCACGCCATCCTGGCAAGCGACCGGGAAACGGGCGTCACCGTACAGCGGATGGTGAAGGAGCTGGATGCCGGCCCTATCCTGAGCCAGCGGACCCGACCACTCGACGGCACGGAGACTACACCGCAGCTCATCGCGGAGTTGGCGGAAACAGGCGCCCGGCTCTTGACCCAGACACTCACTCAGCCTCTTCATCCCGTGGACCAGGAGGCGTCCGCCGTGACGCTCTGCCGCACGCTTTCACGCCAAGATGGCACGGTCGACCATACGGCCATGACCGCTCTGGAGCTGGACCGGCACGTCCGCGCGCTCACGCCGTGGCCGGGCGTGCTGCTCACGGTGGACGGCCAGCCGCTGAAGATTCTCCAAAGCGCCCTGGAAGCAACAGAAGGAAGCGCGCCATTGCCGTGCGCGGAGAGATCGGTCCTGCACGTGGTCACGGTTCAGGCACCGGGAAAGAAACCCATGAGCGGGCGGATGTGGGCAGCTGGAAAGAGGTGACCAGGGAACAAACGGCAAGGCAGAAAGGGCAGTTGGCACGGACCATTCCTGCCTTTCCTGCCCTTCTCTGCCACTCTTGCCTTCTCACAGCATCCCCTTCATCTCCTGCAGCGCCTCAATGAACTTCTCCAGATCCTCCACATCAAACATGATGGTGGTCTTCTGGCCGCCGCGGGACTTCTCACTGATCTTGAAGAACTTGCCGTTGCCGCTCTCCTTGAGGTCAATGTAGAACGTGCGCTGGCGGGCATGGATGGTGACGGAATGGATGTCATTGGCAAAGCGGCCGCCGTCGCCGCCGCGACCGCGGTGACCGCCATGTCCCCCCTCCCGCGGAGGGCGCGTGAGGCCCACGATGTCATCGCCATGGTCGCCCATGGGCGTATCATCTTTCTGCTGCAGATCGGACATTGGATCGAACATAACAATGGGAGAAGAGAAGTGAAACGTCCTCGCCTGGAGCATCGATCGCCAGTGTGGGTGGTTCTTGAAGCGAACTCCCTTCTCCTGTGCGTCCCCGCGCAGCGCTGACACACAGATAGTACCAGAAACTCTTCCGCGCGCAAGAATCACGGCTCCACCGGCGCAAAGAGGATCTCCGGCTCCTCCACCCTCTTCCATTCAACCTGGCTTCCCCAGGCCTTCAGCCGGTCATCGATCACGAACTCCCGCTCCAGCATCCGGTCGGCGTACGGCACATTGAGCTGCCGCGCGATCTTCTGCGCGGTCCGGGGCATAAACGGCAAGAGCATCAGGGAGACGTGACGCAAAGCTTCCGCGAACGTGCTCAGGGTAACGATCTGCAAGACGGGCTCCTCTTTCCACGGCGCCGCTTCATTGAAGAGCCGGTTGAGATCGCTCACGGCATGCAGGACGAGTGCCAAAGCCGCCTGGAGATCGAACCCGTTCATGGATTCCTCATAGCGCGCCCAGATGTTCACAAACGGCCCGATCGACTCCGTACCTTGCCGAAGATCCGTGTTCAGCTTTCCAAGCATCACCATGACGCGGTTGAGCATGTTCCCAAGGTCATTCCGCAACTTAGCGTCATAGAGCTCCTGAAACCGCTTCCAGGAGAAATCTCCGTCGTTTCCCACACTCACTTCATGACTCAAGTAGAACCGCAGCGGGTCCACTCCGTATTTGGCGATCACCTCCTGCGGGACCACCACGTTGCCGATCGATTTGCTCATCTTCTGTCCCTCACTGGTCAGGAAACCGTGGATCAGGAGCCGGTCCGGCGTCTTGATGCCGGCATCCAGGAGCATGGCCGGCCAGTTCACGGCATGGAACCGGGCGATGTCCTTGCCGATCACGTGCGTCACCTGGGCGTCGTCCCACCACTCCGTCATCGCATCGCTGCGTAAATAGTGAAGGCTGGAAATGTAACTGGTGAGGTTGTCGCACCAGACGTACATGACCTGGTCCGGATCCTCCGGCACCGGCACGCCCCACTGGAGCGTCTTCCTGGATCGGGAGAAGGAAATATCTTCCAGACCCTGCTCTAAGAACGAAAGGATCTCGTTGGCCCGCACCCGCGGGACGATCTGATAGCTCTGGTCCTTCAGGAGCTTCAGCACGTCGTCCCGCCGCTGACTGAGCGTGTAGAACCAATTCTCCTCTTCCACCTCCTCCGGCGGCGTCTTGTGGTCCGGACACAGGCCGTCCACCAGGTCCTTGGCTGTCACAAATCGCTCACAGCCTACACAGTAGAGCCCTTTGTACGTCCGCTTTTCCAGCACGCCCGCATTGCGCAGCGCCCGCCAGAGCGCCTCCACCGTTGGCCAGTGCTCGGTCTGGGAGGATGTGCGGATGAAGTAATCAAAGCTGATATCCAACTCCCGGAAGAGCCGTTCGAACACTGGGGCGTTCTGATCCACCAGCTCCTTGGGCGTCATCTCCTTGGCCTTGGCCGCCTGCTGGATCTTAATGCCGTTCTCATCGGTCCCCACGTGGAAGCGCACCTCATCCCCGCGCAGCCGGAACCAGCGCACGGCTGTGTCCGCAATGATCTTCTCCATCACATGCCCCATGTGCGGTGCGGCATTGGGGAAATCTATGGCGGTGGTGACGTACTGGCGAGCCATGGGCGAAAGCGGTGAGCGGTAAGCTTTGAGCTGTGAGAAACTGCCAAAACAGCTTATCGCTCATCGCTCAAAGCTCAAAGCTGGTTATGCGCCAGCTACCCCGCTCACCACTCCCGCCACGTACAGGACCACCACGTCCGCCAGAATGGCCAGGACCAGGCCGATTGCGGCGTACAGGACCGTCTTCTTGGCATCCTCCACCTTGCCGTCATTGCCGTCAGAGAGGACCATCTGCAATCCGGCGTACACAATCACCGCCACCGCCACCCCGCCGATCATGAACAGCAGGTAGTTGGTGATCCTAATGGCCACAAAGACCACACCGTTCCCGCCGCCGGTATAGGGGAAGGTGGCCCGGATGTCATCGCACATCTGGCTAACGCCCGACCACTGACAGAGCTGATCCAGAGCGCTCTGGGCGGACGCGCGCTCCGGCAGGAACAGGGCCGCAAGGGAAGCAAGCAGGGCACGCATCATGCTAGACCGTGAGGAAGACTGAGGAAGGCCTGCACAATGACCTTGGCCATGTTCACGACGATCGCGCCGATGATGGCCGCCCGCAGCATGGTGACGCCGCGGCCAAACTCATCGGACTTGCCGGCGGCAAGGACCATCCGCGCCCCGGCAATGACGGCCACAGCCGCAAAGACGCTGTTGAAGAGGATGAGCGCGATGCGCGTGATATTGGCGATCACGCTGGTGGGCAGGTCCCCGCCGCCAAAGAACGTCTCCGTGGTGACCAGGGAAACCACCGTGCCAGCGGAAAGGGACAACGCCAGTCCCAAGAGCGCATAGGTGATGGACCAGCGGGATTTGGTCTCCACGCCCTCATCCCCCATCCCCAGAAGCATCTTCACGCCGGACCAGACCACCATCAGCACCGTGAGCGCGGTAGTGACCTCCAGCAGCCGTGCCACAACCGTCACCACCAGCGCCATCGGCACATTGGCCAACCCCCCGCCGCACCCCGGCAGCCCCGCGCACGGCACAAAGCTGAACGGGTTGGTGGCCTCCGCCACGGGGACGGAGAACGTGTGCAGCACCAGGCCGACCAAGGAGAGGATGCGCTGCATGACTAGCGGTAGAACGCGGGGTTGAGCGTCTGCAGGATCATGGAGGAGAAGATCAGGATCAAAAGCCCCACCACCGCCCAGCGGATGCGCTCCATGCCCTGGGACTTCTGATCCCCCGCCTGGATGATCTGGATGCCTCCCACCACCACCATGAGCAGCGTCACACCCATGGCTACCCCCACGAGCCACCGGTAGAACAGATTGAAGTACGTGAAAAAGATCCCCAGCGGCGTGGGGTTCCGGCACGGATCCAGGCACCGCACGCCGCCAATGGGCTGCAGGAGGCAGAGGGGCTTGCACTCCAGGCCGGTG
>CAZWIA010000009.1:0-33506 GCA_964633955.1 uncultured Candidatus Peribacteria bacterium
CAGTTCGATCTGGCGTACACGCGGGCGCCGGCGCTGCTGCCGGTCCTGCTGGATACCGGGATCCCCACCGTGCTGGAGCTGCACCAGCTGCCGCGCCGCGGCCGCGACCGGTTCGTGCGGCAGTGCAACCAGTGCCGGCTGGTGGCGTGCCTCACGTCCGCCATGCGGGATACGCTCGCCGAGTGGGGCGTGGAGGAGCGCCGGTTGGCCGTGGAGGGGGATGCGGTGGACCTGGCACGCTTCGCCCATCTGCCGTCCCGGGAGGAGGCGCAGGCGATGTTCAGCGCGGTCACCGACCGGTTGGTGGTGGGCTACGCGGGACGGCTCAAGACGCTCGGCATGGAGAAGGGCGTGGGAATCCTGCTCCAAGCGCTTGCACAGCTGCGCGATGAAAAACGGTTCTTCGGGCTGATCGTGGGTGGACCGGAGACCGACTGCCAGGAATACGAAGGGCAGGCGCGGTCGCTCGGGCTTTCAGAGGAAGATGTGCGGTTCACGGGAGAAGTGCCTGCGGCGCAGGTGCCCGCGGCCATGGCGGCGTGCGACATCCTGGCCATGCCGTTCCCGGACCTGCCGCACTACCGCCGCCACATGTCGCCGCTCAAGATGTTCGAGTACATGGCCGCAGTGCGGCCGATCGTGACCACGGACCTGCCCACTGTGCGCGACGTGCTGGATGAGAAGACGGCGGTCTTCTGCCGGCCGGGAGACGCGGACAGCCTGGCTGAGGCCCTGGTGTGGATCGCGGAGCATCCGAAAGAGGCCCAGAAGCGCGCCGATGCAGCGCGGATGCTCGTGGAGCACCACACGTGGGAGGAGCGGATGAAGCGGATCCTGGAGCGGGCCGGTGGAGGTTGATTTTCGATCAAGAGGACTCAAATGACTCAGGGGGCTCAAGGGAATGCATCCTTCCACTTCTTTTGAGTCTTCTGCATCCTCTGAGTCCTCTATATCCTCTCCCCGTGCGTTTCGTCTCCGTCGCTTCCGCCCGACCGAACTTCGTCAAACTGGCTGCCGTGCACCATGCCCTGGCGCGGACGTCCGGCGCGGAGCACGTCATCGTCCATACCGGCCAGCACTACGATCCGCTGTTCTCGGACCTGTTCTTCGAGCAGCTGGACATCGACGAGCCGGCCGTGAACCTGGGCATCGCGGGCAGCACCCGGGAGGAGCAGATCACCCGGGTGCGGGAGGAGCTCCTGGCGATGCTCCCGCGCCTGAGGCCGGACGTGCTCATCGTCTACGGCGACGTGAACGGCGCCGCCGGCGCGGCCATGGCGGCGTCCGCGCTCAGGATCCCCATCGCGCACGTGGAGGCGGGGCTCCGGTCCTTCGATCCCGCCATGCCGGAGGAACATAACCGGATCGCGGTGGACAAGGTGGCGCAGTACCTCTTCTGTACGGAGGACGCGGCCGTGGAGAACCTCCGGAAGGAGGGCGTCCAGGGGCAGGTCCATCTGGTGGGCAACACGATGATCGATACGCTTCTGCGCATGCTGCCGCTGATCCGGAAGCAGGACCCGCCGCGGCCGCTGCCGGAGCTCTACGCCGTCTGCACGCTCCACCGGCCCAGCAACGTGGACGATCCGGATGCGCTCCGCCGCAACGTGGAGTTCCTGAACGAGGTGGCGTCCGCCATGCCGATCGTCCTGCCGGTGCACCACCGCCTACGCATGCGCCTCGCGGAGTTCGGGCTCATGGACGCCCTGTCGCCGAACGTGCTTATGACCGAGGCGCTGCCGTACCTGGCATTCCTGCGCACGGTTCGGGACGCCGCCTTCATCCTGACGGACTCCGGCGGGATCCAGGAGGAGGCCGTGGTGATGCGGAAGCGCTGCTTCACGCTGCGCAAGAACACCGAGCGGCCGGTCACCATCTTGAGCGGCAGCAACACGCTCCTGGACCTGGACAAGCCGGAGGACCGGGGGGAGATCCTGCGCTTCGCGCGGCATCCGCAGACGCCGCAAATCACCGTGCCGCCGCTGTGGGACGGGAAGGCCGGCGAGCGCATCGTGAAGGTCCTGCGGGGCTGAGAGGGTTTCTGCCTGCTTCCGCTAGGAGAGCGCCCGGAGCAGGCTGAGCAGCCCCTGGCGTACGGACTTGCGGTGCGTGGTGCCTACGGCCTTCAGGCGGTCGCGGTTCTGCACGTACCAGTCGTACGTCTCCTTGTACATCTGGACGTTGCTGTCCTTGGGCTGCCAGCCGAGCACGGTCTTGGCCTTGGTGATGTCGAAGTAGAACGGCTTGTGCGGCGTCTTGTAGTGCCAGTCCACCAGCGGCGAGAGGCGCAGCGCGTCCAGGGCGCCGAGCACGGTACGGGCCATGCGGGCGTTGACGGGTTGCACGCGGGCCGGCGTCTTGGCGTACGCGATGAGCTCCTCCAGGTCTCCGCCGTACGTGCCGAACTCCTCCGCGCCCAGGTTGAAGTCCTGGTTCCGGCAGGATGTGACGGTCATGAGCCGGCAGGCGTCCGCCAGGTCCCGGGCGCTCAGCAGCTGGAACAGGTTCTTCCCCGTGCCGATCACGTAGACGCGCTTGCCGCGGTAGATCCAGTCGAACAGGATGCCGAAGATGCCCAGCCGCCCGGTCCCGACGATCGTCCGCGGTCGCACGATGGAGACGTCCAGGTCGTGCGCCTGGCGGAACGCGCGGACCGCCTCCTCCGCGTCGAACTTGGCCTTGCCGTAGTCCCCTAGGGGAGTGAGCGGCGTCTCCTCCGTGATAGGCACGCTCCTGGGGACGCCGTACACGGAGCTGGTGGAGACGTTCAGGACCTTCTTCACGCCGCTTCCCAGTGCCGCTTCCAGCACGTTGCGGGTGCCGTCCACGTTGATCTCCCAGTACTCCCTGCCGGAGCGGGCGATGGGCAGGACGGCCGCGTTGTGGTGGACCGTGTCGCAGCCGTGCATGGCGGCTTCCAGCGCGGCGCGGTCACGGATGTCGCCTGCCACGTACGTCACGCCGGGTTGGTTCCGGATGCTCTCTTCCAGCGGCTCGCGGTCGAACACCACCACCTGGTCGCCGTGGGCCAGCAGATGGGAGACCAGATGGAGGCCGAAGAACCCCGAGCCGCCCGTGATGAAGTGCTTCATGGGACGGAGGGGATCAGATTTCCAGGCCTTGGTACTTCCGCGCGTACTCGACGGACCGCCGCATGCCTTCCTCCAGGCTCACCTCCGGGGCGTAGCCCAGTTCCCGCTTGGCCTTGGAGACGTCGCACGCGATGGACTGGTTCATCTCCCCGGCCACGTGGAACTCCGTGTTGTACAGGCCCATGGCCTGGAGCACGCGGTCCACCTGCCGGCAGATGTCGGACGCCAGGCCGGGGATTTTGCGCGGCTTGAGCCGGGTGCCGAACAGGTTCGCGATCGTCTGGTAGATCTCTAGGGTGGAATAGGGCCGCTCATCGGCCATCCAGTAGGTCTGGCCGTTTGCCTCCGGCACCTTCTCCGCCAGGAGCAGCCCCTGGATGGTGTTGTCCAGGTAGGACATGGAGCGCAGGTTCTTCCCGTTCCCGAACAGGATGGGGTTGCCCTTCTGGATCATGCGGAAGAACCGCAGCTGACGCTCCGGCTGCCCTTTTCCCGGGCCGTAGAACCAGCACGGGCGCAGGATGACCGTCTCCATCTTCCCGCTCCGCTGCACCGCCTGCACCGCTTCCTCCGCCTGCTTCTTGCTGCGGCCGTAGGCCATGTACGGGCGGTCCGGGTCGGATTCCTTGAGCAGGAGGTCATGGCGCCGGTTCACGCCGGCCGCGGAGTTGCTGCTCACGAACACGAACCGCTTCACGCCCGCCTCCACGGCCGTGTCCAGCATGTTCCGGGTACCCTCCGTGTTGATGCGGAACAGGTCCTGGATCTTCTTGGGATGGATGATCCCCACCAGGTGGAACACGGTGTCCACGCCCTTCATGGCCTCGCGAAGCGATTGGGGATCCAGCACGTTGCCGGCAACCAGTTCCAGGTTCTTCTGCGGCAGGGAGGACGTGTCCATGCCCGGCATGACGAGCGCCTTCACGCGGCGCTCCTGGGTCATGGAGTGCTTCTGCAGGGGATCCGGCAGATCCGTGAGCGCTACCAGGAGACGCGTGCCGAGCCAGCCCGGCGCGCCGGTGACGAGTACGGTATGAGGATGAGCCATAGTGGAACGAGGGTAGGGATTCCGCCGAAAAAAGACAACGCGTGTCTCCGCGTCATGCGCGATGCGCCGGCGCGGAGCGATACGCCCGCAGCAGCTCCTGTGCCGCCTGCCTTATGTCATGCGCCTCCGCCCAGGCCCGACAGTCCTCATGGCGGATGGCGTTCTTCCGCAGGATGTCGGCCATCCGGCCGGCCACTTGTTCGGCGTTCCGCGGATCGCAGATGTAGCCGCTTTTCCCTTCCCGGATCGCTTCCGGGCACCCGCCGGTATCGGGACCGATGACGGGAACGCCCCATACGTTGGCTTCCAGGAACACGAGTCCGAATCCCTCGAACCAGTCGCCTTCCTGCTGAGAGAGCATCATGAACAGATCCGCTGTGCGATAGGCTTCGCGCAGCTCCTCCTCCGTCACGGTCCCGGCCAATTCCACGCAGTCCTGCAGGTCCAGTTCCTGGATCTTGGCACGCAACTCCTCCACATATCCCGGGTTCTGTTCCATGGAACCGATGATCCGGTAACGGAACGGAACGTCCGATTGGCGCCTGAGGAGCCCGCACGCCTCCAGGACCAGGTGCTGACCCTTGCGCGCCTTGAGCGCTCCTACGCTCAGGATCTGCTTGACGGCATTCTGCCGATCCGCGCTGTGGGTTCCTGTCAGATCCACGGCGTTCGGCAGCACCGCGATCTTCTGGTCCAGCCTGAGCGCGCGGAAAAGCGATGGGTTGCACCGCTCCATGTGCGCCTTGGTGAACCGGCTCACGGAGAGCATGATATCCAGCTGTCGGAAGGTCCGGCGCACCAGCCAGCCCAGCATCCCCCCGGCGCGTGCCAGCTGGGCGGCGTAGGTTCCGTGCAGCGTAATGCAGGTCTTCCAGGGGCCGCTTCCTAGGATCGGCAGGATCAGCGCGTAGGGTTCGGCGACAAAGTGGATGACATCCGGCCGGAGCCGCCGGAGCGTGCGTCTGGCGCGCAGGCTGCTCGTAAGGACGCGGAGCGTGTTGTGCGCGTCCTTGGAGAAGACGGGATATTCCTCCGCCCAGTCCACGTCTTCCTTCCTGCGGACCAGACAGCTGACGCGATGGCCCTGTTCTACCAAGGCACGGCCCAGATCCACGGCGTAGCGGCTCCAGCCGCTCTTGGTGGCAAGATCCGGTACCACAAGAACAATGTGCATAGGCCGATCATACCTCAGCCGGCGCACTTGTTGTGAGGGTGTGATAGAGCTCTTCCAGCTGGTCCGTATGCTCAGTCAGGGAGAAGCATTCCCGCGCGCGCGCGCGACACCGGTCCGCCATGCCGGCGAGCTCCGTCCGGTGCGCCGTGCACCATTCCAGTTGTGTACGCCAGGCTTCCGGATCGGCGGGATCTATCACCCAGCCGGTCTTGCCGTGGAAGACGGCTTCTTTGGCGCCACCGGTACTGGTTGCCAGGACCGGTCGGCCACAGGCCAGGCTCTCCAGGCAGATGGTAGGAAAGGGATCCAGGTATAAGGAAGGAACAAGCGAGGCGTCTACTGCGGAGTACAGCGTGCGCATCTGTTCGGCGGATTGGTTCGGGAACACGTGAAGGCGCTGGGGATCAATCCGTGAGAATTCCCGCGGTTCCACGCTGCCGGCGATCGCCAGGTGCGCCGTTGGCGGAAGTGTGGCGTTGATCAACTGCGAACCCTTTAGCGCGTTCACCCGGCCGGCCAGGAGGAACAAGGGTGCGTCTTTAGGCAGATGCAGTGCCGCGCGGGCAGACGCTGGCGGTTCCGGGTGCCATGCTTCCGGGTCGATCCCGTTATGAAGGGTCCGCACCTCCGGAAAACCGCTCTGGCGCAGGAGCGAGGCGAGCGCGTCGCTCACCGAGAGGACGGTGCAATGCCGGAGCAACTGACGAATGAGCGTGTTGCGGAGCGGGTTCCAGGTAATACTGGCCCTATGGAGTTCGGCGTACCAGCGGGGAGGGCCGCTCACTTTCCCGTAGGCGACCGTCATGGCGTCGTGCGCGGTGAAGACGCAGGGGATGCTTTGCTTCTTGGTGTACCGCAGCCACTGGTAGCCCATCTGCCAGGCCAGGGCGTGGGCGTGGATGAGATCCGGTTCGAACGTCGCGATGGTGTGCTCGATCTCCCTGGCGCGCGAGCGGCTGAACACGGCGCGGTAGTGCGCGAAGCGCTTGTGTAGCCGAGGCAGAATGATTGCCTTCATTCCCCCTTCCAGCTCATGCGGACCGGGGCTGCTTCCGGCCGTCAGGACGCGCACCTCATGTCCGCGTTCGCGCAGCGCGTACGCGTCCTGCAGGGCGATGCGCCCGGCGCCGCCTGGTTCCTCCGGAGGCAGGCCGTCGGTGATCAGGAGGATCCTCATGGTTTGTTGATGACCGCACACCAGCCGATGGTCTGCTTGGCGGTAGAAAGGTGATTTGCATGTTTATCCCGCCAGAGGGCGATGTTGGTCACCACTTTTGCCCACGGGGCCAGAAGCAGCATGGCCCATATGCGTTCATAGGGGCGGAAGCGTTCTATGGCTGCACGGATGCGCAGCTGCGCGAGTGTAGCGTGCAGCTTGCCGCGCTGCTCCATGGTTTCCACCGTCAGTCCGGCATCTTGAAAGAGGGATTCCAGGCCGTACTTGGTGTAGCGGAAATAATCATGCGGCTCCTCGTGCAGATCGTTCATCTGCGGCACGGTGATCACGGCATGACCGCCAGGCCGCAGGATGCGCGCCATCTCCCGTACGGCGATCCAAGGATGAGGGAGGTGCTCCAGGACCTGCGTGCAGATGATGCCGTCCACGCTCGCATCCGGCAGCGGGATGGCGTCCGCCGATGCCAGGATGTCCGGCTGACCGGCGGGATCCGTATCCAGCGTGCGGTACGCTGTCGCGCGCGGGCAGAGGTGCGCGTAGCGGCGGGCCCGGCCGCTCCCTATATCCAAGACCTCTCCACTCAGAAGCGGCGCGTAGCGGGCCAGCTGTTGCCGTAACAGAATGCGGTCGGGTTGTGCGATGATCATGGCTTTTTGGCGATGCACACCACGTTCGCGTAGCAGCGACCGGGTGGTAGAAGGGGATTAAGGAGGGCACTCATGTGTTCCGTCATGCGTCCGAGCAGTTTGCGCAGGCGCGAGCGGGGCCGGTAATGGCTGAAGAAGCGCTGCTTGAGGGATTCGGACGTGCTCACCACCCATCCGCCGTAGGGTTCGGAAAGTTCCACCTGCAATCCGGCGCGTTCGCATAGGTAGCGGATGCCCTGTGTGGTGTAGCGGAAGTAATCGTCCGGATCCGCGTGGTAGCCGATGAGAAACGGCGCGGTGATGACGCACTGGCCGCCGGGCTTGAGCAGCCTGGCGATCTGTTCCACCATCACCCACGGTTCGCGCACATGCTCCAGCACCTGGTTGCTCACCACCGCATCGAACGCCGCGTCCGGGAGGGGCGGATCCAGCACGTCGCCCACGATATTCGGTTTCATGGACGCATCGGCATCCAAAGACGCGTAGGACGTGACGTACGGCAGAAAGAGCGAGCGGTACTTGGCGGTTCCTGCACCGTAGTCCAAGAGCGATCCGCTGAGCTGGGGGCTCACCAGTGCCATCACCTCCCTGGTAGTGCGTGCGCGGTGGATGGCGGCGGGATCGATCATACGGACATGGTAGCGGGAACAGGCGTATGGCACACAGGAGATGTGCCAGGTCCCGTTCAGTCCGCTCCCGGCTCTTCCTCCCATTGGATATGATAGAGCGTGGTGGTGCCGGTGTCCGCTTCCTCCGATAGGGGCGTGAGCTTCAGCGAAGCGTGGAGAACCTGGTACAGGTGATCGTTGCGCTGCTCGGGGGAGGGAATGACTACATATTCCACACGGCGCTCGCGTAGGTAGTCCGCAATCGTCCCATTCGCTACATGCGTCAGGATCTCAGGATCGATGATGCCGGCTAGATCCTGAACGGCGCGCCCTGTGAAGAACGCCAGGCGGCCATGGTCGCGCGCACCGATGACCGCATCCGCCGGTAGGTTCTGATTGATCCAATCAATCTGCTGCCAGAACGCGTCGCGTTGCTCTTCCGTAGTGCGGCCGGCGATGGTCATGGTGGCCGCCCATTTGGTGGTCTGGATCAGCCGCCGCTCGCCGTGCCAGGTGAGGATCAGGAGGCATGTCGTGAGAACCCATGGCAAGGCGCGCGTCCGCTTGTCTATCGCTGACCGGCCGAAGAGCAGGGCGGTGAAGATCAGGAGGAGGATCGCACCGGTGTGCACGTACCGCAGGCCGTGGAAATCCGAGAAGTACCACTGATATCCCACCAGCATGCCCCAGAAGAGCAGCAGGTAGATGGCGGTGAGGATGGCCAGTGGACGCGTTCGCTCCTGGCTCAGGCCGAATGCCAGACCGGTGAGTGCCAACAGTGCAGAACCGGTGGCGATGGTGACGATCTGTTCCCACTGGAAGAGGTTCCAGAAGCTGATTTTCAAACGCATGAGCAGCGGAACGTTGCCATCCGGATAGCCATGGAACGCCAGTGCCAGCGCGTGGCGGCCGGCCTGGTTCACCGGAATAGGCGAACCGACGCGGATCCAGCCCCAAAACATCAGGAGAAGAAGCCCCGCGCCGCTCGCGGCGCAGAACCAGAGGAGCATGCGCCGCTTGTCGTTCCCTTGCATCGGCCACCAGGCCCACAGGGTTGCTCCCACGATGGCGGCTGCCAGGAACACGCTGTCCACGCGGACCAGGATGGCCAGACCCATGCAGACCCCGGCGCTTGCGGCTTGTGTTACGGTCCATTCTCTGCGCGTGATAGGCAGCCAGAACGCCGCGGCGCCCAGGCAGAGCATGGTCTGGAAGACGGTCTCCATGCCGTTGATGCTGCCCAGGAACGCGTTGGCGCTCAGGTTCACCAGGATGAACGCGAGCCAGGCCGGCAGCGTGCGGTCCGTGAGCTGATAGGCGATGCGGTAAGCCAGCACGGAGAGCACGGCGCCGCAGAGCGCGCCGGCAAGCAGGGTGAGGCGCACGCCCGCATCATCGCCCAGCAAAAACCCTGCGGATGTGAGGTACGTCCACAGCGGCGCCACGCCCGTTGTGGGATGGAGGCCGTCAAACGAAAAGCCGTTTCCCAGGGCGATCTGCTTGGCCACCTGCATGGTAATGAAAGCGTCATCGATGATCCATGCCGTCATCCCCAGGACACGGAGGGGTATGAGAAAGATAAAGAACGCCTTCACGGTCGCGATCAAGAAGCTTATGAGCCACACGGCGCGTATAGAGGGCGCGAACGCCGATTCAGTTTTGCGCAAGAAGAAGATCATGTCCCGGAAGAGGAAAGAGGATGAACGTCGGCGGATCGCATGGTACCCCCTGGGCCCGCGGGCTCCCAGTGCAGTATGCGGTCGATGGCGGGTATACTCGTGCCTGTGTCAGAGATGATCTCTTTACCGGTTCCCCTCTGCGTGGATCTGGACGGTTCGCTCACGCGGACGGATACGCTGGTGGAGAACATCTTCCTGCTCCTCAGCCGGAAGCCGTGGATGTTCTTGGCCCTACCGGTCTGGCTGCTTAGAGGCAGGGCATACCTGAAGGGGCGCATCGCGGCGTTCGGATACTTCCGGGCCGATCTTCTGCCCTATCAGCAGGAATTCGTCCAATACTTACGGGCACAGCAGGAATCTGGACGCGCGCTCATCCTGGTCACGGCTGCGCCGCAGACGATCGCCCGTGCCGTGGCGGATCATCTGGGGATCTTCCAGGAGGTCATCGCCAGTTCTGGGACCGTGAACCTGGCCGGCGCTCAGAAGGAGAGGATCCTCCTGGATCGGTTCGGGAAAAGAGGGTTTGACTACGTGGGGAACGAGCCCCGCGATCTGAAGATCTGGCGCTCGGCCCGCAGGGCCATCCTGGTGAACCCTTCACGCGGTCTCATACGCCGTGCTTCAGGGGTCACTTCCGTGGAGCGGGTGTTCCAGGATCCTCCGGGAAGATTCCGGTTCCTGCTCAGGGCAATCCGCCCGCACCAGTGGGTGAAGAATATCCTCATCTTCGTCCCGCCCATCGCCGCGCACGCGATCCGTTCCCCGGCCGTTGTCACCAGCGCCGCTCTGGGATTCATCGCCTTCAGCGCCTGCGCGTCGGCCGTGTACCTGCTGAATGATCTTGCGGACCTGTCGTCTGACCGTCAGCACGCGCTCAAGCGGTTGCGCCCGTTGGCTGCCGGCGATCTGTCGCCCGTGATAGCGGTGGCGCTCTCCTTCTTTCTTTTGGCGGCGGCGGTGGGTGTCTGCGCATTCCTGCCACCGCTCTTCGCTTTGGTCCTGGCCGTCTATTTCTGCCTCACCACGGCGTACTCGTTCCACTGTAAGCGCATGGTGCTGGTGGACGTGCTGCTTCTGGCGGGGCTCTACACCTTGCGGATCATCGCGGGACATGCGGCCACGGGCGTACGCTACTCGTTCTGGCTTCTGCTTTTCTCTCTCTTTTTCTTCCTCTCGCTGGCGCTCCTCAAGCGGTATTCGGAGCTGCTGGCGCTGGTGAAAGAGGACCGCCAGGCGGCGGCGGGAAGGGGCTACACCGTGGCGGATGCGCCGACCATCCAGTCACTGGGTTCCGCCAGCGCGTACCTGTCCGTGCTGGTTCTGGCGCTCTACCTCAATACGCAGGACGTGACGCTTCTCTACCGTCATCCGGCCTATCTCTGGCTCATCCTGCCATTCGTCTTGTACTGGGTGAGCCGCGTGTGGATCCTGGCGCACCGGAACCGGGTCCATGAAGATCCGATCGTCTTTGCTCTAAGAGATCTGCTGAGCTACGTCATTGGCATCCTCATCATGGTGATCATGTTTTTGGCGACGTAGGGGATCCTCTTTCGCCTTCCTTGGTACCAGCTCATGAGCCCTCTTTCCGCCGCTGGAAGTACAGGTCCACAAAGAGGAGCAGCGTGCTCATGTGGAAAAGGTTGAACGCGATCGCCATGGCGGCCATGGGCGCAAGGTGATCCTTGAGGAACCAGTACGCACCCAGGGAGAGCACCACTCCTAAGAGATTGCTGATGATGTTGACCCACACACGCCGCGCGATCCTGAGGAGCGGCAGGGAGACCACATGCACGGAGCCGATGATGTTCATCGGAAGCAGGATGAGGAGCGGCAGGATGCTGGATGCGTAGCTCTGGCCGTACACGGCGGGGATGAGCGCCGGGAGGACGATGGCGCAGCCAAGTGTGATGAGCGTGCTGAGCCCGAGGGAAACCACCAGGACCTTCTTGAGCGCCCCCCGGAGATTTGCCCGGTCCTGTGCGGCGATCTTGGGGATGCTGAAGGCGGTCATGCGGGAGATGCTCGGCATGATCAGGCTGGCGGGCAGGGTAGCCAGCCGGAACGCCAGGCGGAAGGATCCCACCGTTTCCACCGCGGTGGTGGCGTTGAGCAGGATAAAGAAGAGGTTGGGGTACAGGTTCTTCCCTACTGTCTGGTCCACGCCGATCCACAGGCCCTCGCGGACGTACATGCGGAAGTTCTCGATCTTCCCCATACGGAAGAGTTCTGCGAAACTGGGGAGCCCCAGATCCCTGGCGTGGATAACGTAGATGCGTATGAGAAAGGGAAGCATCATTGCGGTGGTGAGCAGGATGCCTAGGAGCATGCCCCACAGCCCCCAGCCCAGCAGGATGAAGACGGTGGACAGGGTGAGCTGCAGGCCGTCCCGGATGTTATCGATCGCGGCGATGGTGGGGATCCGCTTCTTGAGCTGCAGGACCATGGCAGTGAGCGCAGCCGGAAACTGCAGCATGGCGTTCAGCAGGAGCAGTCGGCCGTAGTGGCCGATCATGGCGTCCCCCTGGCTGAGCAGCGCCAGCTGCGGCGCAAGGAGGAAGATGAGCACGTACAGGCAGTTCGCAAATAGACTGATGCGCACGCAATACCGCAGGACGGACGCTGCCATGCGCAAGTCCTTCTTTCCCATGGCTTCCGCGAAAAACGTAGATGTCACCGTGGATTGGCCATATGCCGTAACGATGCCGGCCAGTCCCACGAATGCACTCACCACCGCTAGCTCGCCGAACTGGGTACGGCCAAGCATACGCGCATAGACCACGGAGGCGACGAATGCGATGAGCGTCTGGAAGAGAGATCCGATCTGAAACGCAGCAACTCCCTGCACGAAGGGAAGCTTGGTGATACGTCTGAGCCAGTGGAGGTCTTTCCCGTAGAGCATGGCGAAACGGCGGCGGGGCAAGAGTACAGCACCTCCCCCTGTTTCCACGAATGGTGCATCGCGTTCCCACGAGGCCAGATAATCCCCGCTACGAGCGGTTTCTACGGATGCGCGTCATAGACCGTGTCAAACCAGGCAGCCAGCTGGATCACGCCCTGCAGCACGTGCAAGTGATAGCCGCGGCGCCCCCGGTGCTCTTGGTAGAGCTGCGCGATGACGTCCGTATCCAGATATTCGCGGATGCGCGGCTGTTCCAGAGCTTCTTCTACCAACGGTCCCGCCTCCCGCCGCAGCCACTTGGCGAGCGGTGGATAGAACGATGCTTTCTTTAGGGTGAACAGGTGATCCGGCAGGATGTTGCGGTATGTGTCTTTGAGCAGAGTCTTGGTGTGGCGTAGTCCCACGTGCCAATCGGAGGGCGTGGCGTGCGCGGCGGCGATGACGCGCGGATCCAAAAATGGCACGCGGCCCTCCACGCCGCTGGCCATGGTGGTGGCATCTGTGAGCCGGAGGGATTCGTCCACCAGCCATAGGCCGCGATCGAACTCCATGAAGGCGCGGACGGGATCGGTAGCATTCAGGGATTCGAACCGACCGGCGAACAAGGATGGAGTGGCGCGTGGGTCATACCAGCCGCCTCGCACTATCCTTTTCACCTCCTCTTCCGGTCGGGAGAGCAGTCGCAGCGCCAGGTCCGGTCCGGGCTGGAGACGCAGCACGTCCGCCGGATGGCCAGACAATCTTCCGGCTGCAGCGCGGACGGACGGTGGAAGCATCCGCAGGCGGTGCAGGATGTGCGCGATGCGGTACCGTGGATAGCCGCCAAAGAGCTCATCCCCGCCGGCGCCCGTGAGCACCACGTCCGCGGATTTCTTCGCATGTTGGGACAGGAGGACTTGCGCCGGGGAAACGGTATCGGCGTTCGGCTGATCCAGCGCGCGAGCGGTGTCCCGGTAGAGATCGCGGAAGCCTTCCGCTGTGAGCAGTACTTCCGTGTGATCCGTTCCGTAGTGTCTGGCTGTGCGCTTGGCCAAGTCCGCATCGGTATTGAACCGGGCGGCGCCTTCCTGCTCCGTTGCCTCAAAGCGCACGGTGAACGTCTTCACTGGGCCGGAGACATGGTTGGCCATGTGGTGCAGTATGATGGAGGAATCCATGCCGCCGCTTACGTAGATGCCGATCGGCCTATCCGAGACAAGGTGATCGCGCACGCACGTGTCCATCAATGCGGGGAACTGTTCCCGGAATTCGCTCCTGCTGCGATAGCGCGGCGTCTCCACCGGCGTCGTTAATGCTTCACGCTGTGTCATGCCGTCTTTCCATATTAAGATGGTTCCCGGCGCCAGGGATTCGATTCCTTCGCAGAGCGTCTTTGGTCCTGGAACGTACTGCAGATGCAGGTAGCGCGAGAGGGAGGTGAGATCGATGTTCGGTTTTTCCGGCAGCGCCGCCATGAGCGCGCGCATCTCCGAGGCAAAGTGGAGCTCGTTGTTCGGAAACGAGACGTACAGTGGCTTGATTCCGCTGGGATCCCGCACTACGTACCATGTGCGCTTCTCCACGTCGTACAGGCCAAAGGCGAACATGCCGATGAGGCGTTTCACGAAGCCGATTCCCTCACGGTCATACAGATGAAGGAGCACTTCCGTATCCGTACCGGTCTTGCACTGCAGGCCGAACTTCTCCTTGAGCTGCCGGTAGTTGAAGATCTCTCCGTTGAACACGATCACGACTGTCTTCCGGTCGTTCCACATGGGCTGGCCGCCTTCCGGACGGGGATCCAGGATGGCCAGACGCGCATGGCCAAGCGTGGCGCCTTCCGTGACGTCCACGGCGATGCCGTCCGGTCCGCGGTGCCTGAGAGCTGCCACCACGCGTTCCATCCGCTGCCGATCCTGTCCGGCGAAGCCGGCAATGCCGCACATGCCGGGAGTATAGCGCCTGGCTCCCGCCCGCCTATCCTTTGGGTCCGTCTCTTCTGCTGGGAATCCTCCTATCGGCTCCGCTTACGAGAGTATGTACGGATGGGGAATCGAAGCGATGCCGATCGCGGCTATGCAGCTGATGACGATGAGAATCACTGAGAGGCTCCGTTCGATCCAGGTATCGTTCGCGGCCGCGTACAGGGCGTAGACCGGATAGATGGGCGTCACCACGCGGCCGATGCTGGTGATGGCGCCCCACATGTGCTCATCCATGATGAGCATGGTGAAACAGAGGCCGCTCAAAAGGAAGCATCGGAACCCGATCTGCCAGCGCTTCTCTATCCATTCCTTGCCCAGGGCCGCGGCAAGGGGCAATACGAAGAGCATCAGTGCGAGCGACGAGAGAAGATAGGGATGGGCGTTGTCCATCAACCGCGTGATCACGGAGATCGGACCGCCAAAGGGGTAAGTCACAATGTTGCTGTTGGCCTGGAAGCCCGCCGCGCCCAGGCGTAGATCCAGAAAATACTGCCAGCCGATGAAGAGGACGATCGGGATGACAAGCAGGGCGGCGTCCCGCCACTGCCGTTTCCAGAGCACCCACAGGAAGAGCAGACCGATGAGGAACACGGTGGTCTCGCGCGCCAGGAGCGAGAGCATGAGAGCGGCCAGGGATCCCGCGGTCAGCCGCTGGCCGCGTTTCTGCCATACGGTGAAGAACACCACCATAAAAAAGAGACTGAGCGGTTCTGTGAGCGTATACAGGATGCCCACCAGCACGGCCGGATTCAGGATGGCGGAGAGGGAATGCAGGACGCGTCCGCCCGTAAGCCGCAGCATGAGGATGAGCGTCCCGATCGCGCAGGCTAGGTTCACCAGCAGGAGGGCGTGCGGGAAGAGCGGCTCATGGCCTGCGGTGAGCGTGAAAACGATCAGCGGCAGCAGGATGCGCTGGAACCGGTACGGGGAATCCAGGGTGATCTCTCCGCCCAGGAAGAGCTTAGAGATATCTCGCGCCACCTGGTAGTAGAGCATCCCGTCATACGCCGCGTCCGTATACAGCACCACGCCGCCCGGCACGTCGTTCATCCGTCCGAACGGGACGTCCATGTGCAGCAATCCGCTCACGCGGCCTTCATAATGGCTGACGCCCAGGGCAACCAGAAGCAGCAGTCCGATCGCTGAGAGGATCACCGACAGGCGTGAAGGGGACAGGATCATCGTGCGGAGGGTCAAGCGGCTCGCAGCAGGCAGCGCGCGCTTTCTTAGTTGCGGATGCCCGTGACGCCGGAATAGTCGTCCCGGTGCAGGAACAGGGGGGTGTTGTGTTTCTCCAGATATTCATCGGCCGCCTTCCGGGCGCCCGCCCAGTAGCCGTAATCGTCCAAGATCAGCACTCCTCCTTGGGAAAGGCGTGGGAAGAGGTGTTCCATCTCGTGTTTGGTGGAGCTGTACCAATCTGTATCCAGACGCAGGATGGCGATGGTAGCCGGCATGGTTTGCGGAATGGTCTGCTCCACCGGCCCTTTCACGAACACGATCTGCTCCATGGGATAGCCGGTCTTCTTCATGGCCTCCTTCACGTCCTCCAGCGGACTGAAGCACCAGTCGTTGTGGTCATCGGCCTGCTGGCCTTGCCAGATCTGATCCACCGGCGTGGCACCGGACATGATGCTGTAGTCCTCCTGCGTAGGTTCGGTCATGCCGGCGTAGGTGTCATACATGTAGAGCTTGCGGTCCGTTACGCCGAGCTTCAGCAGGGTCTTGGCCATCATCATGGAGGCGCCGCCTTTCCATACACCACATTCTACAAAATCTCCGGGGATCTCTTTCTTAATCACGTACTGGACCGCTTTGTACAAACTGTACATGCGCTCCACCTGGATCAGGGTGTATCCTCTGCAGCCTTCAAAGAGTTCGGCGAACTCCGGTCCCATGTCCTCTTTGGGGCCTTCGTGCGTCTTGATGGAGACCAATTTCACGCCGACGCGACCGGCGGATGTGGCAAGGAAATTCTTCAGGGCACGCATGCGGATTGCACTGTAGGGGCGAGCGTTTATTGAGTCAAACGCGCGCAGTTGCTCCGAATGTCTGATGCAACCGATAAAGCGCTGTCGATTTCAAGCGTCCATGATAGCATGCGCTCATGAAGGTCATTATCCTGTGCGGCGGCCAGGGAACGCGCTTGCGCGAGGAGACGGAGTTCCGGCCCAAACCCATGGTCACCGTGGGCGGCCATCCCATCCTGTGGCACATCATGAAGATGTACGCCCACTTTGGCCTAAAGGAGTTCGTGCTTTGCCTGGGGTACAAGGGCGACATGATCAGGGAATACTTTTTAAACTACCAGGCGATGAACAACGATTTCACGATCGGTCTAGGCAATCACCAGCAGATCGAGTGCCACGGCGCGCATGAGGAGGAGGATTTCCGCGTCACGCTGGCCAATACGGGAGAAGATGCCATGACCGGCTCGCGCGTGAAGCAGGTGGAGCGCTACGTGGATGATGACCTGGTCTGCGTGACCTACGGCGACGGCCTGTCGGATGTGAACATCCGTGATCTCATTGCGTTTCATAGGTCACATGGGAAGATCGGAACTGTCACATCGGTTCGGACGCAGTCGCGGTTCGGCGTGCTGGATCTGTCGCAGGACGGGCTCGTCACCAACTTCGCGGAGAAGCCGCAGGCGCAGGGCTGGGTGAGCGCGGGGTTCTTCGTCTTTGATCGCCGGTTCTTTGATTACCTCTCCTTGGATCTTAATTGCGTGATGGAGCAAGAGCCTCTCCAGCGGTTGGCGCGGGACGGCGAACTAGTCGCTTACCGGCATGACGGGTTTTTCTACGCTATGGACACCTACCGCGAGACACTTAAGCTCAATGAGCTATGGGAGACGCACCAAGCGCCATGGGCGCACTGGAGGATGCCGCTTCAATCGGCCATGCAGTCCTATCGCCAGGCGGCGGAGGGTCTGCATGCTCTTCCGTTCAAGCAACTGTGACAGCCGCGTTCTGGCAGGACCGGCCGGTCTTTGTCACGGGAGCATCCGGCCTGGTGGGTTCCGCTACGGTCGTGCTCCTAGAGAAACTTGGTGCTTCCGTGGTCATCCTGCTACGTGATGAAGTGCCCGGCTCGGAACTGGCGCGTTCAGGCCTGCTGTCGCGCGTGAACGTAGTGCGCGGGGATTTGTCTGATCCGCTTTTGCTCGAACGTATTCTAGGCGAGTATGAAGTGAAGACGGTCTTGCACCTGGCGGCGCAGACAATCGTGGGCATTGCCAACAAGAATCCGCTCTCCACCTGGGAGGCCAATGTGCGGGGAACGTGGAATCTGCTTGAGGCCTGCCGCAGGTCCGGCCGCGTCACGGAGATCGTGGTGGCGTCATCGGACAAGGCCTACGGCGAGCAGCCCGTGCTGCCGTACGCGGAGGAGATGCCGCTCCTGGCGCGCCATCCATACGACACCTCCAAGGCTTGCGCGGATCTCATCGCGCAGAGCTACGCCCACACATTTGGCCTGCCGGTGGCTGTTTCCCGCTGCGGGAACTTCTACGGCCCCGGAGACCTGAACTGGAATCGCATCGTGCCAGGAACCATCCGCTCGGTGATCCGCGCGACGGCGCCCGTGATCCGGTCGGACGGTTCATTCGTTCGGGATTATCTGTACGTGGAAGACGGGGCTCAGGCGTACGTGACGCTCGCAGAGAAGCTGAGCGCTGATCCGGAACTTCGCGGTCACGCGTTCAATTTTTCCACAGAAGAACCTCTCACCGTCTTGCAACTTGCCGAACACATCCTGCGGCTCATGGGATCGGATCTGAAGCTGGACATCCGCAATGAGGCCAGCGGCGAGATCCTCAAGCAGCATCTGGACGCGCGGAAGGCGCGCGAACAGCTGGGCTGGCAGGCGCGGTTCACGCTGGAGGCGGGGCTAAGGAAGACGATCGACTGGTACACGGCGTTCCTGGCCGCGTAGCCATGCCGCGGATCCTTCAGTGCCGGTCGTGTGAGAATTCCGCACTGGATTCCGTACTCGATTTGGGCGTTACGCCGCTGGCCAACGCGTTGCTCACGGAGGCCGAACTCGCGCAGCCCGAACGCAGGTACCCGCTGGAGCTGGTGTGGTGTCCCGCGTGCGCGCTCCTGCAGATCACGGAGAACGTGCCGGCGGAGGCGCTCTTCTCCCGCTATTTCTACCGCTCCTCCTTCTCCCAGGCGTTCCTGGATCATTGCAAGGCGCTCGCTGGTCGCCTGATATTGGAGCGCTCGCTCGGCGCCGATCATGTAGTGATCGATATCGCGAGCAATGACGGGTACCTCCTGCGGTTCTATCAGGAACAAGGCGTCCCGGTGCTCGGGATCGAGCCGGCGGAGAATATCGTCCCGGTGGCGGTGGAGGCCGGCATCCCCACGCGCAACGTGTTCTTCACGCAGGCGGAGGCGGAGAACCTGAAGCAGGAAGGCATTCAGGCAGACGTGATCCATGCCCATAACGTGATGCCGCACGTAGCGGACCAGCGGGATTTCGCTCAGGGGATCGCGACACTCCTCAAGCCCGGCGGTGTTGCCGTGGTGGAATTCGCGTACGCGATCGACACCATCGACCACACGGAGTTCGACCAGATCTACCATGAGCACATGTGTTATTTCTCTCTTACGTCCTTTCAGCGTCTCTGTGAGCGGTGCGGACTCGCGGTAGTACGGGCGGAGCGGCTGCCGGTGCACGGCGGATCCCTGCGCGTGTTCCTGGCGCACGCCGGCACGCCGGCGGACGGCACCGTGGCGGAGCTGCTGGCGCAGGAGAAAGAGTGGGGCGTGGACAGCGCGGAGGTCTACCAACGCTTCGCGGAGAAAGTAAGTACGCTTAAGCAGGATCTGGTGACGCTGCTCAGGGATCTGAAGTCTCAAGGAAAACGAATCACCGTGTACGGCGCCTCGGCCAAAGGTTCCACCCTCATGAACGCGTTCGGGATCGGCAGCGATCTGATCGACTACATCGTGGACCGCAGCACGCTCAAGCAGGGTCTCTACGCGCCGGGCACGCATCTGAGGATCGAGCCGGTGGAGAAGCTGCTGGAGGATAAGCCCGACTATGTGCTGCTCCTCACGTGGAACTTTGTAGAAGAAATCCTCAAGCAGCAGCAGGCGTACCGGGAGGGCGGCGGGAAGTTCATCGTGCCGGTGCCGGCGGTGCGGGTGGTGTGAGGGGGTTATACATCCTCTGTGATCTAATTTGACAGAAATGCAATAAATATTTATATTTTCAGAATGAACCTCCCATCCTCGTTAGAACAGCTGGAAGATCGCAATCTGGTAGAAGTCCAGGATTTCATCCGGCAGCTCCAGCCTAACGTAGCGGCGCAGATCCTGGCGCTGCGCGAGAGCGGTGCGATGCGGGAGGAGGCCAAGGCGAGCGATAAGGAATTTGACCTGATCACGGAAGCCGACGGGCTGGCTGAGCGATTGATCGTACAGGCTATCCGGGCGCGTTTCCCGGACGACGCGATCGTGGGGGAGGAGGAGGGCTCCCAGGGCCAGGCGGAGAGCGATTGGCGCTGGGAGATCGATCCCATCGACGGGACCATCAACTTCTCCCTTGGGGACGAGAGCGGCATTTCTGTGGGGCTCCTCTACAAGGGGCAGCCGGTAATGGGCGTAATCCACTTCCTCCATGACAACACGCAGATGTTCGGTGCTCAAGGCCACGGAGCGTTCATTCAGGATATGGCGACTCAGGAGGTCAGGCCGTTGCGCATTCAGACGGAAGAAGAGGAATTGCCCCTCTCCCGGCGTCACCTCACGTGGGATTCCGGATATGGCGACACGGCGGCGCAGCTGGAGACGTTCGGTCAGCTCAAGCAGCACGCGCTCTACGTCACAAGCCACGCTTGCTTCCTGACCTCTACGCGCAGGGTGCTCACGGGCCAGAGAGGTGCCTATGTCAACGGTGGCCCTCGCTCGTATGACCTTGCGGCCAGCATGATCATCGCCCTGGAGGCCGGAGCGGTGGTGGAAGGTCTGACGTCTCCGGAGCTGGATTTCAAGCAGAAGGAGATGCCTTGCATCATCGCGCGCAATCAACTGGTGATGGAGCAGTTGAGGGTGGTCCTGGGCTGATCACGCGTTCCGTACCGTCTCCACGAACAGCTGGGTGAGATATTCGTGCAGCTTCGAAGGATCGCCGTCGTACCCAAGCCTCTTAGCGAGCGTTCGCTCGATATGCTCGCCCAGGCCGCCCGGTTCCAGCAGGAGCTCATGCATCATCCGGCCGCCCAGCTGGTCTTTGAAGGAGGCGTAGTACGCCAGATAGCTCGGGTTCTTCCGGAAGGAGTCGCCGAGCCGCTCGGCCATGCTCTTGAGCGTCACTCCGGCCAGGCTGTAATGCAAGTAGAAGATGATGAGCTCCTCCGGCGTTGCGGGGCCAGCCAGGTCCTGGATCCGTGAGGCTTTGGAGAGGCGGATGACGTCTTCCGGGATATCGATGCTTTTGAGCATTGCTTCGTCCTCTCGTTGCGTCGTATCGAACGCTTCGCGGATCGCCATGACCACTTCCGGCGCTTCCGCCGATTCGGTCGTCACCGGTGTGCCTTGCTTCGCCAGACGATCCTCCGCATCCCACACCGCTGCCATCTCCCGCTTCTTCCAGAAGTCATGCAGGCCGCCGGCCAACGCTACGCGGGCGACGGCGTCATCCGGCAGTCCCATCTTCCGCGCGATCATTTCCGCCATCATGCCGAGCGCGATGCTGTGCTCGCCGGCGCGGATCCAGATCTCCCCCCGATGCACGTCCCGACCGCTGAACGTTTTGGCGGCACGCTCACGGAGCCGATCCTGCTTGGCCTTGCCGCCAAGTTCTTCGCCGATGAACAGCGCTTCCGCCACCTGGGGATAGCGTTCCAGGTACCCGCGGGCGTACGCGACGAGCTGCGCTTGTCCGCGCTCGTCCGTCAGCGCCTCCAGCGTCGACCGCGTCTCCTGGGAGATCCAGGCGGGAAGCGGAGTGGTGATTCCTTCAGGTTCCCGAGTGTGTTCCAGTGGCTGTTCGATCATTAAGATTATTATGAAATATATTTTATAGATATGCAATATACGCCGTTGTCCCTCGCGGTCCATAGGTTCGGTAGACTCTTTTCGTGCAGAAGCTCGAAACCCCCTTCGCCGGCCTGTTCGTCATACAGATCGTCCCGCACCAAGATGAGCGGGGGCTCTTTGCGCGGACGTGGGACGCGGCCAAGGCGGCGGAATGGGGGCTTACGGAGCGGTTCGACTACATGTGCGTCTCCACCAATACCGCAACGCACACGCTGCGCGGCATGCACTACCAGAAGGATCCGCACGGGGAGGTGAAGCTGGTCCGGTGCACGCGGGGGAGGATCTGGGATGTCGCGATCGACCTGCGGCCGGATTCGCCTGCCTTCAAGCAGTGGTACGGGACGGAGCTGTCGGCGGAGAACCACCGGTCGCTGTACGTGCCGCCCGGGTTCGCGCACGGGTTCCTCACGCTGGAGCCGGAGAGCGAGGTGCTCTACGCCATCGCCAATCCGTACGTGGCGGAAGCGGCTTCCGGCGTACGCTGGGATGATCCTGCCTTTAGCATCGCGTGGCCGGCGGCCCCGGCCGTCATCGCGCCGCGGGACGCGGCGTACCCGGATTTCCACCCATGAAGCGCGTCCTCCTCACCGGCGCCAGCGGCTTCATCGGCCGGCAGGCCATACCGTTGCTGATTGAACGTGGATATGACATGCATGCGGTCCGTTCGCAGGATCATCGCTCTGAGCCAGGAGTGACTTGGCATACGGCGGATCTTCTGGATAGGTCGGCACGTCGAACGCTTATGGAAGCCGTGAAGCCTACGCACGTGCTGCATTTGGCGTGGATCGCCACGCCTGGAATATATTGGACATCGCCACTGAACGACGACTGGAAGATTGCGACGCTGGATCTGCTCGCGCTCGCCAGGGAGCACGGCGCGGAGCGGTTCGTGGGTGCCGGCAGCTGTGCGGAGTACAATTGGACCGGCGATGGCCATTGCGACGAGCGTTCGACGCCGCTGGAAGCCGCTACTCCCTACGGCCAGGCCAAGGCGGCGACCGGCCAAGCGGTGTGCGCGGAGCGGGGCGTCAGTACCGCGTGGGCGCGCGTTTTCCTCCTGTACGGTCCGCATGAGCATCCTAAGCGCCTGGTCTCCTCCGTCATCCGTTCGCTCCTGCAGGGCGAACGCGCGGCTTGTTCGCACGGGGCGCAGATCCGGGATTTTCTGCACGTGCGGGATGTGGCAGGTGCCATGGTCGAGCTGCTCGAATCAGGCGTCACTGGTCCGGTGAACGTCGCTTCCGGTGTGCCGGTAGCGCTTCGCGAAGTAGTGGAGGAGATTGGGCGGCAGGTGGGCAAATCGGATTTGATCGATGTTGGCGCCGTGACGCCCTCGGCCAACGATCCGCCCAGGCTCACCGCCACCGTGGATCGCTTGTGGCGCGAGGTTGGCTGGTCGCCATATTTCAAGCTCCAAGAGGGTTTGGCGGATACGATCGACTGGTGGAAAGCGCAGGACGGGGCTGGTTCTCAGTGACGGTCTTTTGCTCTACCATCCTCCCGCCACTTCTTTCCACGTTTCCGATGAACGTCCAGATCAATACCGATTCCCAGCAGATCCAGCTGACCCATGGCGGCAAGACGGAGGGCATCCCCCTGTACTCCAAGCGGTCGTTCGAACTGCTCTCTGAGCTTTGGTCCAAGGTGGCGTGGAACCAGAAGTATACGTACACGTTCACGTGGATGGGCATCCCCACCATCCAGCTGCCGGAGGACATGATCCGTCTGCAGGAAGTGATCTGGCAGGTACAGCCGGACGTGATCATCGAATGCGGCGTGGCCCACGGCGGCGGCGCCATCTACTACGCCGGACTCTGCAAGGCGATCGGCAAGGGGCGTATGATCGGGGTGGAGGTGGAATTCCGCGGAGATCACAAGGAGCAGGTGGAAAACCACGTGCTGGGGCCTCTCATCACGCTGGTGGAGGGTAGCTCCACGGATCCGGCCATCGTTGCCAAGGTGAAAGGCATGATCAAGCCGGGGGAATCGGTGATGGTGATCCTGGATTCCAACCACAGCAAGCAGCACGTGGCGGATGAATTGGCCGCGTACCATGACATCGTCACGGTCGGTTCGTACATCGTGGCCACGGACGGCTACATGCAGGAACTGCACGATGTACCGCGCGGCAAGCCGGACTGGAAAGACGACAATCCCGCCGCCGCGGCCCGGGAGTTCCAGGCCGCCCATCCGGAATTCGTCTTTGATCCGCCTAAGCCCGTTTTCAACGAGAGCGAGCTGACCGCCACCCTCACCCACTGGCCGGACGCGTGGCTCAAGCGCATCGCCTGATCTCCCCATGCATACGCCAGCTTCCTCGCCGCTCGTGACGCTCGGGATGCCGGTGTTCAATGAGGCGGAGTTTTTGGCGGAGTCCCTGGAGAACCTGCTGTCGCAGACGTATTCCAGCCTGGAGATCATCATCGCGGACAACGGCAGCACGGATGCCACCCAGGAGATCTGCCTGGCGTACGCCAAGAAGGATCCACGGATCACCTACGTCCGGCACCCCAAGAACATCGGCCAGAACGCCAGTTTCAACTACGTGCCGCGCTCGGCGTCCGGCACGTACTTCGCGTGGGTGTCCGGGCATGACATCCTGGATGCTACGTTCGTGGAGGACTGCGTGAAGGCGTTGGAAGCGGATTCAAGCGCGGTGCTCGCGTATCCGCGCACGGTGAACATGCTGGCAGACGGCACCCACACACGAGAGAAGGTCCGGCGGTTCGATATTCGAACAATGAGTGCTCAACAGCGGTTCCGCGAGGTGATGTGGCGGGTGGACTGCAACTACGTGTACGGCCTGTGGCGGCTCCTGCCGATGCTGGACAGCAAGCTCTTCCAGCTCTTTCCGGCGGCGGACCGGGTGTTCCTCTCGGAGATGGCCATCAAGGGCACGTTTCAGCCGGTGGATACCTTCAAGTACTACCGCCTGAACCGCGTGGGCGTGCAGCCGGAGCTGGAGAAGCGCCACCGCCTGATGCGCTACATCTACCCGCACAAGACGTTCACGGACGCGGAGCTCTCTAGCAACGAGTTCTACCGGCCCACGCTGCGGGGTTTCTACCGGACGGTGCAGGACGCGGGATTCCCTTGGCCTCTGCGCATGCGGCTGTACCTGTCCGTGTGGCTATGCGGCGTGATGAAATCCCACCTGTTCCCCGGTGCGGATGCGTTGAGCAGGATCGTCAAACGCGCGCTGCCAGCTCCGGTGCTCCGTGGAATGCTGAGCTGGATGCAGTGATTCCCGTTACAGCGAACGATACGTCCGTCCGTCCCGTTCTACTTGCCCTGCGCCCAGTACGGATTTGAGATCGTAGAGCAGGCCGCCGGGTTTCACGGCCCGGGTCAGAGTTTCGGGTGCATCCAGATACGCTTTATGCGGGACCAGGAGCACCACGGCGTCGTAGTTCTCCGGTTGAAGTTCGCCTGGGACCAGGTTGCGCTGGCGCAGCGCGTCCGCGTCCGTGAAGGGATCATGCGCCTCTACCTGGTAGCCGTGCTCGAGGAGCGCGTTCACCACGTCCTGCGACTTGCTGTTGCGGGTGTCCGGCACGTTCTCCTTGAAGGTGAGCCCTAACACCAGCACGCGGGCATCCCTGGATCCCAGCTCCTGGGCCACTTGGTTGGCTACCTCTTGCGCCATGCTGTCGTTCAGGGCGCGCCCGGCGGTGATCACCTGCGTCTCCATCCCCAGCAGGCGGGCTTTCTCTACAAGATAGTACGGATCCACGCCGATGCAGTGGCCGCCCACCAGGCCCGGAGTGAAGGGCAGGAAGTTCCACTTGGTGCGCGCGGCATCCAGGACGTCCTTGGTGCGGATCTCCAGGCGGTGGCACAGCAGCGCCACCTCATTCACGAACGCGATGTTCAGGTCCCGCTGGGCGTTCTCGATCGCCTTGGCCATCTCCGCCACTTTGATGCTGGATGCCCGGTGGATGCCGGCTTCCACGATGGATCCGTAGAGATCCGCCAGCCGGTCCAGCGTTGCGGCATTCTGACCGGCCACGATCTTCAGAATTTTAGTGACGGTGTGCTGCTTGTCCCCGGGGTTGATACGTTCCGGGGAATAGCCCAGGAAGAAGTCCTTCCCGCAGGTGAGACCGGATTCGCGCTCCAGGATGGGGCCGCAGAACTCCTCCGTGACGCCGGGGTAGACGGTGGATTCGTAGACCACGATCGCGCCCTTCTTCAGGTTCCTTCCCACGGTCTGGGAGGCGCTGGCCAGCAGCGTGAGGTCCGGCACGTTCTGGTCGTCCACCGGAGTGGGCAGCGCCAGGATGAGGATGTCCGCCTGCTTCAGGGTGGCGGGATCGTCCGTGAATTCGATGGTGACGCCCTCCAGCTGCTCCGCGGTGAGCTCCTCCGTCCGGTCGCGCCCGCCCTTCAGCTCCGCGATGCGGTCGGCGCTGATGTCGAAGCCGACGGTGCGGTAGCCCTTGGCCGCGAACGCGTGCGCGAGCGGCAGGCCCACGTACCCCAGGCCGACGATGGCGAGGACGGGCGAATCCATGTCCGCAGTGTACCCCAGGAATGGCGCCGGGCTACCCGGAAGGGCGCGTTGTCTTCCGCCGCGTCCTGCCGCAGACTGCTGCGGTGCGCCTGCGCATGCCGCCCATCACGGTCCTGTTCCTGACGGCCGCCGCCGCGGCGGCGGCCATGTTCCTGCATGCGCTGGATACCAATCCCCAGCCGGATACGCAGATCATCACGTACGCGTACCGCTTCCTGGAGAGCGTGCGCGGCGGCGCGCTGCCGGAGTTCCTGCTGGAACCGCGGAAGTACCCGCTGCTCTCCTCCTACCTCCTGCTGCCGCCGTCGCTCGTCGCGCTGCTCGCGCTGCTTACCACCGCGGCCGGCGGCGACACGGCCGCGCTCCGGGACCTGGCGGTCCTGGGGCACCCGCTCTTGTACGGAACGGCGCGGGCGCTGGTGCTCGCTGCCGGAGGAGGCGCCATGTGGATGCTGGGGGGCGTCTCCCGGCGCCTGCAGCCGGACGTCCCGGCGTACGTGGCGCCGGCGCTCCTCACGTCCAGCGTGCTGTTCCTGGTCTTCTCCACCGCTGTCCGGCCGCACCTCCCGGTCACGGCCTGGACGATCGCGGCCGCGTGGGGATCGCTGCGGCTCGCGGATGAAGGCGTACGCAAACGCCGTTCTTCGCTCCTCATCGCCTTCGGCGCCGCTACGGCCGCCTTCTGTACGCTCCAGAACGGGCTGTTGGCCTTCATCCTGCCCGTGTGGGGGTATGCGACGGTGAACGGCGCCTTGCGCCCCGGCCGCGTGCTGCACGGGCGCCTGTGGGCATGGCTCCTCCTGAGCGGCGGCGCGTCCGTGCTGATCGGCTACCCGTTCCTGCTGGCGCCGCTCCTGGGCCGGCGGGTCCAGGTGGGCTTCGATCTGGGCCACGATTACATGGAAGGGGCGCCCAAGTGGACGCTCGCCGGATTCCGGTCGCTCCTCCAGCTCCTGCGCGGTTCGGAGCTCCTGCTGGTCGCCCTGGCCGTCCTGGGAACCGTCTCCGCCCGGGGCAGGCGCCTGCGGGGCCAATTCGGACGGTGGGCGGGGCTGCTCGCGTTCGCCGCGGTCTTCGCGACCGTGTTCGGCGCGTACGGCGGGAGCGCCATCCGCTTCTTCCTGCCGCTCCTCCCCGTCCTGGCCCTTCTGGCCGGCGCGGGCTACGCGGTGGCGCCCCGGTGGGTCCAGTGGGGGACGGTCGCGCTCACCGCTCTGGTCCACCTGCAGGTGCTGCGCCTGGCGCTCGTTCCGGATTCGTTCGCGCAGACCAGGGCGTTCCTGCAAGAGCGCACGCGGGGGGTCATCGCATCGGAGGTCCCGTTCTACTTACTGGGCATACCGCCGATCGCGCAGGGGACGGGCGAGCCCCTGACGGAGAAGGAGCGCCTGGCGGCGCGGCTGCAGGGAGGCCTGCCGGGCGCCCGCGTGTTCCTGTCGCTCTCCGCCTGGGAGCAGGCGGACGTGGCGGTGGCGCGTCATGACGATCCCTTCCGACCCGGTCCAGGTTGGCAGGCCTGTTTTGAGACCGCTTCGCTCCCCTGGTCGTACGACGGGCTGCTCTGGGCGGAAGCGGACTGGTCCCTGGCGGCGGTGTTCCGGGCGCCGGCATTGGGCCCCGCGCTCACGGTCTACTGCCGGGAGCCGGATCCGGCACGGGCCGCGGAATCCTGACGTCCGGACGTACCGGAGCGGGCGGGAACTCGGTATGCTCGGCGCATGTCTTCCCCTCTGCGCATCCTGGTTCTCACGCCCTGGGTGCCGTACCCCGTCACGGGCGCGTGCCAGCAGGACCGCTTCACCGGGCTGCGGCACATGCGGGACATGGGGTTTGATCTCCGCGTGATCGGCCGCATCCACGGCTGGCAGGATCGGGCAGAGACGGAGCGGGTCTTTTCGCGCGAGCGCATCCCGCTCACGCTGGTGCCGCACCTGAGCCGGCCGTTGCCGGTGCTCCTGAAGCTCCTGCCCAAGGTGATCGCCTCCCCGTCCCTGCTGGACGGCGCCGCCCTGGAGTACGCGGATCCGGCGTACCAGAAGGTGGTCCTGCAGGCGGTGGAGGAGTTCCAGCCGGACGCGGTGTGGATGGAGTACACCAGCCACTGGCCGGTGCTGCGGTTGTTGAAAGGTCGCGGGATCCCGCTCCTCATGAAGTCCTCGCTCATCGAACCCCTTCAATCCATCGACGACAACGGCCGCACGCTCCTCTCCTACCTCAAGGCGATCCCCAAGTTCGGCGGGGAGTACGCGGCCGCGCGGGAGAGCGACGTGCTCCTGGCGCTCACGCCGGAGGAGGAGGCGTGGTACCGCAAGGCCGGCGCCCGGAAGACGGTGCTGCTGCCGCTCCGCGGCCTGGCCGAGTGCTTCGAGCGCCGGAGGCACGCGGAGAAGCCGGTGACGGACGTGGTCTACCTCAGCTCCAACTACAACATGGGCCACAACCGGGAGGCGGCGGAGTTCCTCCTCAAGAAGGTGATCCCGGCCGTGCGCGCGGCGGCGCCGGGCCGGTTCCGCTTCCATCTGACGGGCAAGAAGTTCCCTGATTCCCTCCGGGGCTTCCTAGCGAATGACGTGATCGCCACCGGCTTCGTGCCGGACCTGGGCGCGTTCCTGCGGACCATGGACGTGGCGGTGTGCCCGTGGGTGTCCGGCCACGGCATGCAGCAGAAGGTGTTCGAACCGCTCTGCCGCTCGATCCCGCTCGTCACCAACCGTCTGGCCGGCTATGCCTTCGAGGACCGGAAGGAGTATTACCGTGCGGAGACCGCGGAGCAGTACGTGGCAGCGCTCCTGGAGCTTGCGTCCGCGCGGCGGCGGCAGGCGGTGGCGGACGCGGCGTACGCCAGGGCGGAGACGCTCTTCTCCGCGCCGGTGGTGCAGCGGACGGTCCGGGAGACCATCCAAACAGCGGTTCGCGCCGCCCCGGCGAGTGTGTAGGATGGGCGGGTGCGCACGGCCCTCATCACCGGCATCACGGGGCAGGACGGTTCCTACCTGGCGGAACTGCTCCTGGAGAAAGGCTACGCGGTGCACGGCGTCGTGCGGCGGGCGTCAACCTTCAACCGCGGGCGCATCGATCACCTGGCGCAGCCGCCCGGTTCCGGATCGCTCCACCTGCACTACGGGGACCTGGGGGATTCCAGCTCGCTCCTGCGGATCCTGCAGCAGGTGCGGCCCGACGAGATCTACAACCTGGCAGCCCAGAGCCATGTGGGCGTGAGCTTCGATCTTCCTGAGTACACCGGCGACGTGACAGGGCTGGGCGTGGCCCGGCTGCTGGAGGCGTTGCGCGTCAGCGGACTCCCGGCCCGCTTCTACCAGGCCAGCTCCAGCGAGCTCTACGGCAAAGTGCGGGAGACGCCGCAGGCGGAGGCTACGCCGTTCCATCCGCGCAGCCCCTACGCGTGCGCCAAGGCCTACGCGTTCTACATGACCCAGAACTATCGGGAGGCGTACGGCACGTACGCCGTGAACGGGATCCTGTTCAACCATGAGTCCCCGCGGCGCGGGGAGAACTTCGTGACGCGGAAGATCACGCTGTCCCTGGCGCGCATCCTGGCTGGCCGTCAGGAGTCCTTGCATTTGGGAAACCTGGACGCGCGGCGCGACTGGGGCTACGCCAAGGAGTACGTGGAGGGCATGTGGCGGATGCTCCAGCAGGACAAGCCCGATGACTACGTGCTGGCGACCGGCAGGACGGCCACCGTGCGCGAGTTCCTGGAGCTGTGCCTGGCGGCGGCGGGAATCGCGTACGAGCGTACGGGGGAGGGGGCCGACGAGCGCTACGTCGACCGTCGGACCGGCAAGGTGATCGTGCGAATGGATCCGCAGTACCGGCGGCCGGCGGAGGTGGACCTGCTGGTGGGCAACCCCGCCAAGGCCGAGCGCGAGCTGGGTTGGAAAGCTCAGACGGACCTTGAAGCACTTGCGCGATTGATGATGGAGGCCGATTGCGCCCAGCTGGGCGTTTCTCTTCCTGCAGCTGCATGAGGATCGCCGGGAGCACGGTGCTGGTGACGGGCGGGAGCGGGTTCATCGGCCAGCATTTGATCGGTGCATTGCTCGAACGGGGTGCGCAAGTGCGCGTGACGTCCCGGCAGGCGGCATCAGAGAATCTTCCGTCAGGCTGCATGTGGCTTACCGGAGATCTGCAGGATGCGGCATTCTGCGCCGGAGCTCTGACGGGCGTGGATTGCGTGATCCACTTGGCGGCCCTGCATAAGAACGTGGCGTATCACAAGGAGTACGCACAGGAAGTACAAGAGACGAATCTGACTCTCTCCCGGTCGCTCGCACAGCATGTGCCAACTGGCTGCAGGGTCGTGTTCTTCAGCACGGCGTTGATTCAGGATCGACCGTGGACGCTGGCACGTCCGCCGGACGACGGCTACGTCATGGGAAAAGCGCTGGAAGAGGTCCTTTGGGAAAAGGCCGCAGCGGCAACCGGCTTTCCGCTGCTCATCCTGCGGCCGGTGGGCGTGTACGGACCGGGGGAGGAGGCCGGACCGGACGCTCACGTCATCCCATCCCTTGTCCGGCGGGCTCAGGAAAGCGCGCAGACGCTCACGGTTTGGGGTGACGGCCGCGCGGAGCGGTGCTTCCTGTTCGTGCGGGACCTTGCGGCGGCGGCGGTGCGCCTGCTGGAAGCCGATGCGACCGGGATCGTCACTCTGCGGTCATCGGAGGCGCCGGTCACGGTCGCGCAGCTGGCGGCGACAATCCGGAATCTGGTGAAGCCGGAGCTCCGGTTGGCGTTCGATCCGGATCAGCCGCGCGGCGTGTCCCTGGTTCCCCCGTTGGACCTGCCTGTCTGCCTGGAAGGCCTGGCGTGGACGCCGTTGGAAGAAGGGCTGCGCCAGACGGTCGCAGGGATCATAGCATGAGCGCCGGTCAGCGGTTCCTTCTGGGCAGTCGGCGCAGGCGCCACATCATGCGGATCCCCTTTCGCGCGTCCTGCCAGCCGATCTTCTTGCCTTCCTCTATCCGGCGCGGGTGGTAGGTGATGGGGACTTCCGTGATGAGGATGCCGCTGAGCGCGCACTTGGCGCAGATCTCCGCTTCCAGCTCGAAGCCGTTCGCGGTCAGGCCGAGCGATCGGAAGGCTGCCGTGGGCAGCAACTTGTAGCATGTGTAGCTGTCTGTCAGCCGCAGGCCGAAGAGCACGTTGGCGCCCCAGGTCATCACCTTGTTGCCCAGGAGGAACCGGCGGTAGATGTTGGGGTTGGGCCGCAGAAAGCGCGAGCCGAACACCGCGCCGCCGGTGCGTTGGGCTTGGACAAGGAGCGAGCGGATCTCCGTCGGGTCGTATTCCAAATCCGCGTCCTGGATGACAGTGAAGCGCCCTTGTGCCTTCTCCAGTCCCATCCGGATGGCGGAGCCCTTGCCTCCGTTCGGCTTGGTGAGCACCAGGTCCTGCGGGCGCGCGTGCTCCCGGAGGATCGCGAGCGATCCGTCCTTGGATCCGTCATCCACGTACACTACCTGCGCCTCGGGACATGCCTCCGTGATCGCGGTCATGATCCGCGGAAGCGTGGGCGCCTCGTTGTACACCGGAACCAGGACGGTGAGGAGCGGCTGTCTGTCCATCACTGTGTGGAGTACGTACGGGCGTGCGCCGACGGCCGCCTGGGGCATAATTGGACGGTGACGAACGCAGGCAGTCCCACGGACGGAGCGTACCAGACGGCTCCGGAGAGGGGAACTGGCCGGCGCCGGTTCAAGATCGCGCGCTGCCGCGCAGCTGGCGGAAGAGCTTCCACCCGTGCCGGCTGAACATGTAAACCTTCACGGACGGCGTGCCGGCGGTGCGGTTGCGGAAGTGGATGGTGCGCCAGCGGATCCCGGAGCGCTTCTGCTGCAGCACGGCTACCAGGATGTTCGCCAGGTGGAAATCAGGTGGAATGCTATCGAGTATCGGTTCGAGCGTGCTGCGGTGCATCAGGCGGTAGGGGACGTTGGGGTCCTTCACCCACACGCCGGTGGCGATCCAGGTGACCAGGCTCACGATGCGGGAGATGAGGAAGCGCCGGTAGCCGTCATCCCGCGTGCGGCGGTAGCCGTACTGCACGGGGTGGCTGCCGCGGTCCTGCCAGAACGCGGGAAAGAAGCGCGGATCGCACTGGCCGTCGGAATCGATCTGCAGGATCCAGTCCGCTCCTTGGTCGACGGCCAGGCGGTAGCCTGTGACGCAGCTCTGGCCGTGGCCGGTGTTGGGCTTATGGACCACGCGCACTTCCGGATGGTTCCCTGCCAGATCATCGAGGATCGCGCCGCTCCTGTCCTTGGATCCGTCATTCAGCGCGCAGAAGGTGAAACCGGGTGCGGTCGCGCGCAACCCGCTCAGCGTGTGCAGCACGCTCAGCCACTCTTCCATGACGGCAGGAAGAGCCCCTTCCTCATTGAACACCGGCATCACGATCCACAGGTTGTCCATGTGCCAGATCTTCCCGGATGCGCTCGAACGTGTGAAGGGCTTCTTCCATGGCCTGGTCCATGTTGATGTAGCGGTACGTGGCCAGGCGGCCGGCAAAGTAGACGCTGCGTTCGCGCTGTTCCTGTTCCGCGAGCAGGCGGTACTGGTCGTAGAGCTTCTTATGCTCTTCAGCGGGAACCGGGTAGTACGGATCGCCCTCGCTCCTGGAGTACTCGTAGCTCACCACCGTCTGCGGGTTCTTCTGGCCCGTCACGTGCTTGAACTCCACGCTGCGGGTGTAGTCGTGCTCGTTAGGATAATTGATCTGCACGCAGGGCTGGCGCCACTCCTCCTCATAGGGCTTGAATTCGAACTCGAGCGATCGCCACGGGAGTTTGCCGAGCTTGCAGCCGAAGTACTAGTCCACCGGTCCGCAGTAGACCGTGGCGCGCTTGGGTGTCACTTCCGTTCGAACACGCGCGAAATCCGAGCTGAGGCGCACTTCGATGAGCGGATGATCGAGCATCTTGGCGAACAGGGCCGTGTAGCCGTCCTTAGGCATGAGCTGGTGGCCCTGGTTCACGTAGCGGTTGTCCCGGTTGAAGCGGATGGGGATGCGGCCGCAGACGGAGGGGTCCAAGCCCCGCGGGTGGCGGTCCCACTGCTTGAGCGTGTAGCCCAGGTAGAACATCTCGTACAGTTTCCTTCCCACGCGCGAGAGGACGAATTCCTCCGAGTTCTTGGGCTCGTCGATCTTCTCACGTTCCTCTTCCAGGAAGGCTTTGGCCTCCTCTTCCGTGAACGAGCGGCCGTAGACCTGCTCCAGCGTGTTCAGGTTGATGGGGAAATCGTACAGCTGGCCTTCCACGCTGCTCTTCACCACGTAGTTCCCCGGGATCCACTCCGTGAAGGTGGAAAGGTACCCAAGAAGGGCGGGATTGTCCGTGCGGAAGTAGTGCGGGCCGTAGCGGTGGATGAGTACGCCGGACTCATGCCGCTCGTCGTAGCAGTTGCCGGCGATGTGGTCGCGTTTGTCGATCACCAAAGAGGACCAGCCGAGCTGGCTGGCCGCCCGCTCCGCGATGACGCAGCCAACGGGGCCGGCGCCCACGATGAGGAGATCGTAAACGGACATAAGTTCGCTCTGTTCCGCGGGGGACGGTCTGCACGCCCAGATGGCGCCTAGATCCGCCGCGTAGTATGCCTGATGGGTCCGGATGCGGATAGCGCCTCGCCGGTCGT
>CAZWIA010000010.1:0-14516 GCA_964633955.1 uncultured Candidatus Peribacteria bacterium
CAGTCAATATTCATGACTTTCAACGACTCACTCGTGCTCTGAGGAGGACGAACGTACGCTCAGGAATGGTTATGGTTGCTCGCAATCCAACTTCCCTCTTTTGTCCCTCGACACTCCTCACACGAGACTCTTTCATAAGTCATTTTCCTATTCTGGCAGCCCCACGGGGAATCGAACCCCGCTTTCAAGGATGAGAACCTTGTGTCCTAACCGATAGACGATGGGGCCACGGAGGTGGCGGTCGCTTGAGAACCGATCCGACCCTCCGTCGCTCCTCACGGAGCTCTGGAGGGCAAGCGATGGGGCCGTGTGATCCAATGAACCGGCATTTCCGCTTCAGCTGGCTGATTATACGAATCCCCTCTGTACCCACAATACAAAATTCGGGTTCATGCAGGCGCAGTTTGCCTAGTCTGACACGCTTTTCCCGGGGCTCCATCCCATCTGCTGTACTTCCCGGTACGGAGGGGTATAGCCCAGGCCATGGAGAAAATCCGCATTGAGCAGCACACGGCCACGGGCGGACTGTGGTTTGCGGGCTGGCTCTTTACTATCGGCTTCGCGCAGCTCACGTTCTGGCGCGGGGTGCTGGCCATTGTCCTGTGGCCGTATGATCTGGGAGTGGTGCTGAGCCGGCTGCTGTGAGTCAGTGACCGCGCTCACCGTGCCGCCTGCTGTCCGCGGATGCCGATGAGCCCGCTCTGCCGCTGACCGTTCACGGTGCCCGTGAACCGGCAGCCGTCTACGGTGCTGACAATGGCGCCGTTGCCGATGAGCCGGCCCACGATGCCGCCGGCGGACTGGCCTTCCACGTTCGCCGCGCTGGCGCACGCGCGGATGGTGGCACCGTGACTCACGCCGGCAATCCCTCCCACGTCCCGGTCGCCCCGCACAGCACCCGTGGCGGAGGCCTGCGCCACTTCCGCTGCGGTGTAGTTCCAGCCCGTGATGCCGCCTACCCACTCCCGGCCGGCCACGTCCACGTCCGCCTGTACGCCGTGGATCGCGCCCTGGTTCACGCCCACCAGCCCGCCCACGCCCTGCTGGCCGCGCAGACGCCCGGAGACGGACACATCCTCCACCGTGCCGCCCACCATCCAGCCGGCCAGGAGCCCGGCGGAGTTTCCGCCTTCAATGTCCGCCTCCAGCCGGACATTGCGGACGCGGGCGCCCATGTCCAGCTTGCCAAAGAGCCCGGCGTAGTCTGCGGCGGGACGGCGGATCCGGAGGCCGGTGATCCGGTGGCCGCCGCCGTTGAAGTCTCCGGAGAAGCCGTACTGGTAGTAGCCGACCGGGAAGAAGCCGGTGCCGTGGTTCCAGAGGGCGGAGGCGCGGCAGTCTATGTCCTGCGTGAGGACATAGGCCATGGCGGGTGCGTGCAGCATGTTCTGGAGCTGCTGGCAGGTCTCAATGCGGTACGGGTCTGACGGCGTGCCGCGGCCGCCGGCCATGTTCCAGGGGAACTGGACAGCGGGCGAGCTCACGGCCAGGACGGTGGCGCAGGCGGCGCCGAGCGTGCCCATGATCACGAGCAGGTGTCCGGTGAAGAGCGGGAACGCCGTTGGGAAGCGGGAGGTGTGCACGGTGTTACACGAGGAGCATCAGGAGGATCAGCCAGCCAGCCAGCGTGGCGCCGGCGGTGATGAGAGCGCGCCGGTGGCGGCAGTGGCGCAGGACCAGCAGGAGCGCCAGGACGGCCAGCGTCAGGAGCGTCAGCAGGGCGGCGCCTTGCCTGGGATCTGCGGCGCGGAGGGTAAGCTCCAGTAGGACCGCCGCGGTAGTGCCACCGCTGAAGGCAAAGAGGTGTTCCGGTACGCCGTGCCATTCCAGCTCCGCGGCGATGCCCACGGTGGTGCTCAGGAGGAACAGCGCGCCGGCTACCACCCATGCGCGCGGATCCGCATGGAGGAGGATGCCAGGCAGAACCAGCACGGTGAGGAGGAACAGCTGGGCGTTGGCGGCTAGTACCAGCCCCAGCGTCCTGAAGTGCGGCAGGTGGGGATGCACGCGTTCCACTTCATGGAGCGATTGTGCGGACAGGGCGTGCAGGAGGAACGCGCGGTCCCACGTCTCCCAGGCTAGCCCTAACGCCGTGAGAGTCGCGCTCACGATCAGCAGTTGTCCCGCATCCGTGGCCAGCAGGATCTGCCACGTCCAGGCCAGGGAAGCCAGTGTGCCGGAGGGGTCTGGGGGCATGGGTGTGGGTCTTTCCAGCTATTATACCACGTTTTGGTTCCATATTCACCGTCCGGCCGGGGCCGACCGGGCTGGCCGTACCAGCGGCAGCAGCAGGCCGGCTGTAGCCGTCAGGACAAGAGAAGCGGCAAACGGAGCGGAAAAACCGATCTCTTCCCAAAGCAGGCCGGCGCCCAGGGAGGCGGGCAGGCTGGCCAGGCCGGTGGCCAGCTGGAAGAGCCCTAGTGTCCGTCCCAAGGCCTCCGGAGCCGCCATCTCCGCCACAAAGCTCCGCTGGACCGGCTCCAGTGCCGCCCGGTGCAGGCCGTAGAGAATGAACGCGGAGAGGATGGCCGGCGTGCTGTCTCCAATCAGGAACAGAAACGCCACGCTGCCCCAGCACAGGAGGGAGAAGCCGATGAGCGGCTTGCGCCCGATCAGGTCTGAGAGCCGGCCGAGTGGGAGGGAGAACACCGCCTCCGTGAGCGTGTAGAGCAGATAGAGGACCGGCAGGAACGGCACGGGAATCCCGATCGCGGCTGCGGCCAGGAGCAGGAACGAGTAGCTGAAGCTCCCGAGTGAGAGGAGCACGCTCAGGAGCAGGTACGTCCGGAAGGGACCCGTGAAGACCGTGGGCGCGTGGCTGGGCCCAGAAGCAGCGGGCGGCGCGGACTCCGGTCCCAGCCGGCGGACGATGAGCGCCGCGAGCAGAGAGGGGAACGCTGCCAGGAGGAACATCCGCGTGAAGCCCAGTGCGGGAAGCAGGATGGCGGCCAGGAGGATGCCCGTCACGGCGCCCAGGTTGTCCATGGTCCTCAGTACCCCAAAGTTCCATCCCCGGTCGCTGTCACGGGAGAGATCCGCAACAATGGCGTCCCGCGGCGCCCCCCGCATCTTGCCGGACCGGTCCAGGATCCTGAACGGCACCACCCATGGCCACGTGGGGGCCAGCGCATAGCCTACCCGTGCCACTCCGCCCAGCAGGTACCCCACCCACACAAAGACCTTCCGTTTCCGCAGCCGGTCTGAGAGCCAGCCGGACACGGCCTGGGAGACGGATACCAGCGCTTCCCCCAGCCCGTCAATGAGCCCCACCGCCAGCATGCTGGCGCCCAGCGTATCCCGCAGGAAGAGCGGCCAGACGGAGAAGACCATCTCCGCCCCTAGGTCATGCAGGTAGGAGGCGGCGGCAAACGGGCCCACCCGTCCGCTTGCGGGCGGCGGGGCGGGGGAAGGTGGCGGGGTGCGGCTGCGCGGTGCCGGCATGCGTTCCCATGGTAGCACGCGGTCGGATGTGTCCCGATCGCGTCAGGGCCGCATGGGTTCTCCGTCATGACATCCGTTCCTTCCTCCATTCCCATGGACGCACGCAGATCTCTCTCCCTCTTCACCGGCACCGTAGGCGGCTTCATGGCCGCGTATCTTCTCACCAACCGCGAGCTCCGGCGCGAACTGGGCCAGGCCGAGTCCTCCACGGACGTCTTGAAATCCATGGGCCAGCACATGCGGCGGGACATGCGTGACGTGGCTCGAGATGCCCGGCAGGGGGCGTCCGTCATGGGCGAGCGCGTGCGCGGCCGCATGCACTCCCTGGCGGAGCGCCTGTCTGCTGTGCGCCGGGAAGCCCGGCGGGAGGCCGGAGAGGCGGCGGAGCAGGCGGAGCGCTCCGTGAAGCGCGTGCGCCGCGCGGCCGCAACGGGCGTTGCTACTGCGGACATGCCGGGGAAGTAGGAAGTGCTGTAGGATGGTCCGGTGCGCCGCTTTGTGCTTCTGGCCATCTTCGGGGCCGCTTGTGCGGCCGCGGCTGCGATCATGCTGACTGTGCTCTGGCGGCCGGGTCCTCATCCGCTACCGCCGCCGGAGACGTACCGCGAGCGCTTCCTCCGGGAGGTCCGTGCGGCCATCCTGGAGGAGGAGCGGCTGACGCCCTACATAGACGGCGGCCCGCCGCCGGCGTTCTCTGCGTTCTTCCGTGCGCGGCGCGCGCTGCCCCTTGCGCTGGATGCGGAGGAGTTTGGGAAGATCAAGTCCGGCGCTTTTGTGCTGGATGCCCGGGAAGATGAGGAGTGGGCGCTGGGGCGGTATCCGGGGTCTATCCACATCCGCTACGCGGACGTGCGGGCGGGACGGTGGCGGGAGCTGCCTGCCGATCGTGTGGTCTACGTGCTCTGCCACTCCGGCGTGCGCGGGGAGGTGGTGGCGCGGTTCCTCCGCTCGCGCGGCGTGCTGGCGCAGACCGTCTCCGCGGGGGCGGCGGGCTGGGTGGCGGCAGGCGGTGCGTGGGAGGGCACGATCGACTTCTACGGCCGCTACGCAGATGCCCGCTACACCCGCTGGCTCACGCGGGCGCAGATTAAGCAGGTGCTGGCGCAGCCGGGTATCACGGCCGTGGACGCGCGGCCGCCCTACCGCCAGGCGCGGCGGCCGTTCCCGGGCGCCGTGTCCCTCCCGCTGGCTCTCACGCCCACGCCGGAGCTGGAGCGGCGGATTGCCATGCTTCCAGCGGCTGCCTCAGTCCTGGTCCTGTGCGAGGATTACAGCACGTGCTTTGATGCCACCACTTTGGGCATCCGGCTGGAAGGGCGGGGGATGACGTTCCTGGGTCTGGGGTCTCTGGCGCCGGAGCCGCCGTACTCGGGCTTTGTAGCCGTTCCCTGATGCATGACATGCTGCTCTTCACCTGTCTCATCGGCGTGAGCCTGCTGCTCCTTCCCCGTCCCGCCGCCGCGGTACCCCCGCCGGATTTCCTCTTTGCGGTCGGCTCCCAGATGGGAGTGTTCTTCTCCGTTCTGCTGATCTTCTTCTCCGGTGCGGTCGGCTTCATCCGAACACTGGCCAGAGGCGCTTTTGCGCGGATTAGGCATCCGCGGACCTTCTGGGTCCTCCTATCCCTTACCGTGGTGGGCGCGTCGCTGGCACTCGCCTGGATGCTGGAACACCAGCGACAGGCACGGCTCGCGCAGGAGTGGCTTTCCGAGACTCAGCCGCCTGATGTTCAGGCGGAACGCGTGGCCAGCGTTACGGGCACCGTGAGCAGCAGTCAGGGAAGCTCCGTCAAATCTGAAGGGTTTGGCTCTGCAGCTTCTTCCCGTATCGCGTTGGTTCCTCCTGCTGGTACGCCGATCTCGGTCGGCAACGCCGAACTCTCTGCCTTGCTTCAGACAGGACAGGCCTTTGTGCTGGATGCGCGGGAGGATGAGGAGTGGGAAGTGGGCCGTCTGCCTGGCGCCATGCATGTACGTTTTGCCGATCTGGTGGCAGGCGCGTGGCAAGACTTGCCCAGAGAGCGGACAGTTTACGTCCTGTGCTGGTCCGGCATCCGCGGGAAGGAAGTAGCGGAGTTCTTACGGCAGCAGGGGGTAGAGGTGCGTTACCTGGAGAAGGGCGCGCTTGGCTGGGTGGAAGAGGGCAGGGCGTGGGAGGGCAAGATCCGCTTCCGTGACGTGCATACGGAAGAGGAGTTCCGCATCGTCTACGATACGGATCACATGCGCCAGTACGTGGCAGAGGGCGTCTTCGTGATCGATTCACGTCCAGCTTCCAAGTATGCGCGCAAACACCTGCCCGGTTCCCTCAACATCCCGCTCATTTACACGCCGTCTTCCCAGAATGGGCCTCTATTGGACCACGTTCCCGCCGGGAGCCGAGTCATCACCGTGTGCGACGATTATGTAAACTGCTTTGATGCGACCGTCATGGGGCTCAAGCTCCAGCAGCGCGGTCATACGTTTCTCGGGCGCTATAACAAGCCGTGGGAGTGGTGACTGACACCGCGCGTTTCATGCGCTATGCCCACTCCATACACTTCTATGAAGCAGACAAGAGGATCTCATTTGCTGGGGGCCTGGGAGCTGATTCTCTCAACCAGAAACTAGAAACTAGAAACCAGCAACTCGTGGTTGGTCGTCTATTTCTGAGTTTGAACTGTCCCCTCTACAATTTCCGCCATGCACGTGATCCCTGCGGAGCAGATCCGGGAGGACACGCCCGGCATTGGCGCCAAGACGCGCCGGTTGGCTACCCTCCTGCGGGAAGGGTTCCCGGTGCCGCCGTTTGTAGGAGTACCGGCGGGCGTGATGGAGCGGATTGCTGGCGGCGACCAGGGGCTGCTCGTCACCGTGATCCAGGAGGTGATGGAGACGCTCCCGCCCGGGCCGTACGCCGTGCGGTCCTCCGCGCTGGCAGAGGATGACGCGTTGCGGTCCATGGCGGGCATGTTCCGGACGGTCCTGGACCAGCCGGTGGAGCAGCTGGACCAGGCGGTGATGGCGGTAGCGGAGGACGCGGCCGGGAAACTCTCCAGCATGGAGGGAACGTTCTCCGTGATCATCCAGACGCACGTGCCGGCTCTGGTTTCCGGCGTCACGTTCACGCGGCATCCGCTGGGCGGCCGGGAGATGGTGGTGGAGTTCCACCGCGGCATGGGGGAGCCGCTTGTGGGCGGCCAGGTGAGGCCCGACCGCGTGCGCTTCTACTGGAGCCAGCCTCTTCCCCATGCGGGATTGCCGCATATGGCGGATGCGGCGGAGATGTGGAAGCGCATGGAGGGGCTCTTTGGCTTTCCCCAGGACATTGAGTGGTGCGTGGCGGAGGACGGGCTCTGGATCCTGCAGTCCCGGCCCCTCACCTCCATCCAGCCGCAGCAGTACGCGGAGGCCTTGGAGCTGGATACGCTCCTCTCCGGTCGCGGGGAGTTCCTGTATGAGAAGACCGAGATCTGCGAGGTGGCGCCCCGTCCCACCCCCGTCACCTTCAGCCTGCTTCACCGCCTCTACGCGCGCGGCGGGCCGGTTGCGCGCGCGTACGGGGAGCTGGGCGTGCGCTTCCAGCCCCGGCCGTTCCTCCTGCTCCTGGGGAGCGAACTCTACGTGGACCGGGAGGAGGAGATCCGGAGCTTCTTTCCGGCCCTCTCGCTCCTCACCGGAGACGACCGCACCGCCCGGCCGGTGCGGTTGCGCGGGCTCCTCACCACTTCCCGCAACCAGCGGGCGCTGGCCGCGATCGACCCCGGAGCGCACTTGCCCGCCATCCGGGCGGAGTGCCAGCGGCTTGCGCAGACGGAGGCGCCCGTGCGGACCCTGCGGGAGGAAGCGGAGGCGTTCTGCGACGCGTACGCGTTCATTGCGCGGCTGAACGTGCTGGCCGCCAAGGCCGTACGGGACCTGGAGGCCGCGCTGGAGGATGAGACGGTGAGCGCCGCCGCGGTCCTGGGGGGCATCCGGGTGGCGGAGGAAGAGGAGTCCCCGCCCGCAGGCGAGGGCGAGCTCACTGGCAATACGCTGGAGCTGATGGACGCAACGCCCTTCTTCCGTGCCGCTCCGGCGCAGGCGCACATCGGCGCCGTGGACCGGTGGTGGGCCGGCGTGCGGTCCGGCAGGCGCGGGGAACTCAAGGCGCTCACGGAGACGGCGCTCACCATGAGCCGCCTGCGCGAACAGGGCCGGTGGCTCTCCGTGCGGGGTGTAAACCGCCTGCGCAGCGCGCTCTTCCGCCTGGCGGAAGAGTGTGAGGTGCCGCCGGACGAGGCGTTCTTTGTCACGCTCACGGAGTGGGAGGGCGCCGTGCCGGACGGCGGCGTGCGGCAGGGCCGCCGCGATGCCTACGAGCGGGCGGCGGGCACCACCTTCCCGCCCCGCCTCACCTCCCGCTGTCCGCCGGAGGAAGAGGGGAGGCCGCTGGGCGTATCGCCGGGGGTGGCGGAGGGAACGCTGGTCACGCTCCAGACCCTGCAGGACGCCAAGGGCCCCGTGATCCTGTGGACACCCATCCTCTCTCCGGAGCTGGGAGCCATCCTGCCGCGCCTCGCCGGCATCATCTCCGCGCAGGGCGGCCTTTTGTCCCACCTCTCCATCATCGCGCGGGAGCAGGGCGTGCCCGTGATCGTGGGCGTGCCGCTGGAGACTTCCGGCCTTTCCCTGGGGCAGACCGTCCGCGTGGATGGGTGGAAGGGGGAAGTGAGCGGTGAGGGGTGAGTAGTATAAAAGCGACAGCTGGTCACTAACCTCTGACCACTGACCGCTCCTCAGTACGCTCTGGCATAGAGGGCCATGGTCTTGGCCGGCTGTCCGGAGAAGAAATCCCTGTCGTGCGTGAGGGGCATGCGCGGGTCCACCAGGCGGATCGTCGCTTTGGTCATGGCCTTCGCCTTCTCCGCCGTGTCCTCCATGCCGTCCCATGGCGCCCACACCAGGCCGCCTACCGTGGTGAGCAGGTTCTGCAGCTCCTGCGCGGATGCGGCAGTGAACGTCCGTTCCTGCATCCACTGACGCGCCTGCTGCAGGAGGCTGCCCTGGATCTCCGCCAGAAGGTTTTCCAGGAATTCCGCGTTGCAGCCGGCGGACTCCGCTGTCTGCTTCTCCCCCGTATCGCGCCGGACCAGCGTGACGGTGGCGCGCTCCAAATCCCGCGGGCCGATCTCCACCCGGAGCGGCACGCCCTTGAGCTCCCACTCGCTGAACTTGAAGCCGGGAGACTTCTCCTGCCGATCGTCGATCTTCCAGCGAATGCCGGTCCAGCGGGCGCTCAGTTCCGCGGCCGCCGCCAGCACGCGCTCGCGCTCGGCGTCGGACTTGTAGATGGGGACCACCACCACCTGCACCGGCGCCACCGCCGGCGGCAGGCGCAGGCCCCGGTCGTCCCCGTGGACCACGATGAGCGTGCCGATCAGCCGCGTGGAGACGCCCCAGCTGGTGATCCAGGGGAGAACCTGCGCGCCGGTCTCATCCGTGAAGCGGATGCCGTACGCCTGGGAGAAGCCCTGGCCCAGCATGTGGGAGGTTCCCGCCTGGATGGCCTTGCCGTCCCGGGCCAGTGCCTCCGTGGCCAGCGTGTACTCCGCCCCGGCAAATTTATCGTGGTCTGGCTTGCGGCCGGTGACCACGGGGATGGCCAGGGTCTCCCGGTCGAACTCCTCGTACATGCGCAGGGCAGCCTGACACATCTCGTCGGCCTCGGTTTCGGTCGCGTGAGCGGTGTGCCCCTCCTGCCACAGGAACTCCGTGGTCCGGAGGAACGGCCGCGTGCGCATCTCCCAGCGCACCACGTTGGCCCACTGGTTGATCCGGAGCGGCAGATCCCGGTGGGAGGTGATCCAGCGGCTGAAGGTGTCGTAGATGATGGTCTCGCTGGTGGGGCGCACGTACAGCTTCTCCGTCAGTTCCTTGCCGCCGCCGTGGGTGACCACTGCGCACTCCGGGGCAAAGCCCTGGATGTGGTCGGCCTCCTTCTTCATTACGGATTCCGGGATGAAGAGCGGAAAGTACGCGTTCTCCGCTCCCAGTTCCTTGATCCGGCGGTCCAAGTCCTTCTGCATCAGCTCCCAGATGGCATAGCCGTACGGCTTGAACACGATGCAGCCGCGCACGCCGCTGTCTTCGGCCAGGCCGGCCTGGGAGACGCACTCCAGGTACCACTGGGGGAAGTCGTCGGATTGGCTGGGAAGCGGCATGAGGGGAGTATAGGGACGGGTGATAGGAGAAGAAAAGGTGAAGGCGAAAAGGATAAAGACGGTGAAAAGGGTGAAAGGGAAAACAGGATGCCCTTTTGACCCTTTTCACCATTGTCGCCCTTTCGGATCAGGATAGCCACAGTATCCCCCACGTCACCACGCTCCCAAAGACGATTCCCCCCATGACCTCCGTAAACGAGTGCCCCAGCCGCTCGGTGAAGTGCTGCCACTTCTGGAGGCGGTTTAAGACCTTGGCCTGGTCGCCAATGGCGCGACGGCTGCTCATGGCGTCGTACCACATGACGCAGGCGAACACGAAGGCGATGGCGAAGTCCGTGGTATTCATCCCGCCGTGCTGCGCCACCACGATCAGGAGGGACGTGACAAAGGCCGAGTGCGTGCTAGGCATGCCTCCGGGATGGAAGAGCCGCTCATGCCAGTTGCCCGATCGCATGCCCTCTACCACCGCCTTGGTGGCCTCCGCCAGGAGGAGGACGAGGAACGGGACGAGGAACGGGTAGGTCTGGAGGAGGGGCATGGGGACGCCGGGATGATAGCTCAGGAGCTGCTGAACATCATGCCGCTCCCGGTGTCCGCGAGGGGCGGCGGAGGCGCTACGCGCAGGTTCTGTACGGTAAAGAGTTGCCCTGGATCCTCTGCGAGCAGCGCACGCGCAGACCGAGCATCCTCCTGGAAGCTCAGGAACTGGTTACTGACTCTCCGTTCCCACTCCGGCGTGCCGCCCGGCCGGGCGGCCACCAAAGACTCCACCATGTTGCGGATGGATCCCTCCATGCGTTCGTTCACGTACTGCTCCACGGCTTTAGCGCGTTCCGGCGCTAGAGCTAGCAGTTTCGACCGGTAGACGGTGAGCGGCACACGCAGGCTGAAACGGACCAGCTCCTCCGCCCGTCTGGCATCGCCATTCGCCTCCAGGCATAGCTTCTGGAACGTGAACTGCTCGCTTGCGGCTGCATATCCCTCCGTGAACTGCTTCATCTGCGTGAAGTCCGTGAGTGTTCCGGCGTTGGCCAAATCCAGGCGGACCTTCTGGCCGCTCGGGAGGTAGGTCTCCACCACGCTCGCGCCGTTCACGGCGCCAAAGAGGAGCAGTTCCGCGTAATCCAGCGCGCGCTCCAGTTCCTCCGGGGGAACGGGGGTGTAGCGCCCGGCGGTCAGCCGGTGCACGTAGAGCATGGCGCTGCGCACGTACTTATCCTGCGCGTTCCGGTGCTGGGCGGGCGTCTCACCGGGGCGGAAGGGGAGCGCCGTGAACGTGCGAAAGTAGGCTTCATAGCGCTTGGACCGGGCGTCCGTCCGGGACTGCTCATCCAAGCTCTCGCCCAGGATCAGATCACGGGCCAGGCCGCGGTCGGCGGATTTGGCCGGATCCTGAGACAGTGCTGCGATTTCCGCCAGGAGTCTCTCGGTCGGCTTTTTTTCTAGGTCGCTCACCGTTTCCAGTGCCCGTTCGCGTACTTGCTCCGCGTAGCTGTGGGCATACCGGAAACCGGCAACGGCCAAGCCGACCGGAAGCATGACGGCTCCCGCGCCGGCAGCCAGGGCACCTACGGCGCCCTCCACGCCAAAGAGCATGGTGGCACCGCTAATGGCTAATCCGGTTGTACTGAGCGCGCCTTCCACGATGGGCACGGTATACGCCTCACGGTACAGGGCCTGCAGCTCCGGGTTAGCCGTCTGCGCGATGCGTCTGCCATTGGCCACCCAGTCACAGCCGGCCATCCAGAGCCCAAAGACGTCCCCGCCTACACCAATCACCATCCAGCCCGCGCGGCTGAGCTTCCCTGCCTCCTGAGCGGCGGCCATCATGCGCGCTACTTCCGCCGGGCTGCCAGACTGCACGGCGCCGGCCATGAGTTTCCGGCCGGACGGGCTCTGCTTGAGGAGACGGATCTCCTCCGGCGTCAGACGCTTCAGCTGTACCGTCACTTCCGCGCGGCGGGCCTCATCCAGCTGGTCCCATGTCGCTCTGAATTCCGGCTGGTCCGCCAGTTCCTCCACCGCCTGCCGCTTAGCGGCGTCCAGTGAGGATTCCGTTACCGGCGTCACATGCGGTCCCTGAGGCGCGCCGTGAGCCGGATCCACGCGTGCGCCTTCTGGTGCATTGCCCGGAGGTGCCTTGGCTGTACCTGGTTCCGGCGGTGTGCTAGTAGGGCTGCGAGGAGGAGGCGAAGGTTGACTCTTTTTAATAAAAGACTGCAGGAGTTCTTGCGGGTCCGTGTGCTTTGCAAGGTCACCTAAGTTGTCCAGAGTCAATGTATCAATGCTCATGTGGCCGAACATTGTTTCAAATTGCTGCTGCAATGGTTTGGGAAGGTGTCCGGCTGGGAATTTTTTAAGGTACTTCTGTAGTTCTTCCAGTGACTTGTGGTAGCTGGCTGTATATAGCGATTGCACATTTTGAGCTGTTGCATTTCCCCCAACCCGTGTGAGGAGATCTTGCATGTCTCTCACGAACTGCAAGCGATTGGCAATGCCCTGCGCCGATGGGTTTGTGAGCCATCGGTCGACACGCAGAGATGCCGTGCCTCTGAATGTGTTTAGCCGTCTCATTCCCGCCAAGCGAGCACTGCCCCGCGGGTTGATGAGGGAACCGGCCCGCTCCAGTGGCAGGAGGACGCCTCGTTTCACGGCGTAGATAGGCCATAGCATAGTCTCTTGTACAATTTTTGCGCCATGCGTGATACCAACAGCCTTGAGAGCAGCAATGGATGTCCCATAGATCAAGCTGCCATTGATCCATGTTGCAACAAGGTCACTACCATTTTCTACGGTCCACTCTCGGTCAACTATGATTCGTCTCGCCACGGCACCAAAATGTAAGCTGAGAGGGATGAGTTTAGAATCTGCGTAGAGCAGCGCTCCTGTGCTCGTAAATACGAGATGACAGCCATGATTCATGGCTGCCCAAATGATATCTGCTACGTATGCTTCGTCGGATTCGTATGTCTGCCGGTTCGCTCTAATGTGTCTGTACGCTTCTACTCCATCCATAAGTGCGGCAGCGGGTCCTCCTAGAATCTGTCTGGAAGTTTGCAGTCCCCGTATCGTCCCATCCGCAATTGTCTCAATGGGTTTTTCAATGACATCGGGGATGAGGGGATTATCTGTCTTGGGATCCAGGGGTCCACCCGGATCCATAAGGCCGGGTTTATTATTACGCTGGCTATTTGGATCTTTGTTGCCCAGCCAAGGGGCAAGATATTCCCAGAGCCGGTACCCCCCGTACCCCAGGAGCGCCAGCAGTCCCAACCCCGGGATCACACTCCAGTTGCGGCTGAGCCAGCTGCCTTCCTTCTGCTTGTCACCGGATTCCTGCTTCTCCCCGCGCAGCTTCTTCCACAGCCACCGCACGGCCAGCACGCCGCCCAGGATCCCCGCGCCTACGGCAATCTTCTTTCCAGTAGACCAGGAGTTCACTTCCTTATAGACCGTCTGCGCCTTCTCCTTGGTCCAGTCTGCCGCGTTGACTGCGGTCTCACGGATCTGTTCCAGAGCGGTCTTGGGGTTCTGTTCGGCTGTCTGAACCGGCTGAGCCGGGATAGCGGACTTCAGCTGCCGCTGATCGACCATCCTGCGCAATTCCATGGCGTCTTGCCTGGCATTCTCATGCGTAGCCGCGCGCGCTTCCACCTTCTCCGCCAGGCGCTGGATATTCCCGGCTATGACTCCCCGTACCTGCTCGTTTGCTTCCGTCTGTTCCAGTCTCTTCCGCAGCGTCTGAAAGATCACCGGCTTGTCCCCGGGCTGCACTTCCTGCATCAATTGATCCAGTTCCTGACGCGCGGGTTCGTCCTCGCGTTCAATGAGTCTCACCGCCTTGCGCTCCAGCGGTTCCGCGGGCCCTCTGAATTCTGGCGGCTGCGGGCTCAGTACCTCAATCTTCTGCGGTGGGTTCTTCCTGATCAACCGCTGCTCACGGTCCGGGCCGATGGTCGGTTTCCTGTGCAGCATGTCAGGGGAGTGAGGCAGCTTTCTTGAAGGATTTTCCTTCCCAGCCGTCCTTGGTGGCTTCCATTATGCGCTTCACGCCGCCCGCGGTGCGACCGGCCATGTAGCCCACCACTTGCATGGGCAGCTCCACGGCATCCGCGCCCAGGGTGACCACCATGTTCATTACCTGCCGCGTCTCCCGGCGCACGCGCTCCACGGGATCGACCGTCTGATCGTCCTGCTCATGGGCCTCCGGTGCGCGGGCGATGAGACGCATGGGTTATGGCTTGGGGGGAGGGGGAGGGGGAGTGGGAGCGGCAGCCGGCGCGGCTGGGGCCGCGGGTGCAACTGGCGCTGCGGCAGGAGGGGCTGGGGCGGGAGCAGCAGCTGGCGCGGGCGCAGGTGCGGCTGCGGGAACCGCTGCGGCTGGCGCTGGCTGCCACTGCGCCAGTTCGTTCCGGGCAACTCCTTCCAGCTGGGCGCAGGTCACGGTGATCTTGCCTTCAGCATTTTTGGAAGGAGGGGGGTTTGCGGTCTTCAGTTTGGCCAATAGGGCCTCTATAAATCCGCTGAAGTTCTTCTCATCCACCTTGCGCGGGTCCGTGTCCGCCAGGCCGCTGCGGTTAGCTTCTATGGTCCGGTGGATCCGGGAGAGCATGTCCGCGCGCTTAGGGTCATCGTCCTTGGTCTGCAGAACAATCTCCGTATCCTTGGCGGCTATCTTGCGGATCTTCCGCAGGCGCAGCTCTGGGGATTCCGCCCAGGACTTGAGCCAGGCCGCAACCTTCTCCCCGCCCAGCAGCTTCACAAGACCGCCTAAGTCCTCCGCCCAGTCGGCCAGGGTTGGCTCAATGCTCTTCCAGGCGCCGGTGAGCTTCTCAACACCCCACTGGAGGTAGTCCCCCAGGCCTTTCTTGGTGTTCTCCGCGCCGGCGATCAT
>CAZWIA010000010.1:14616-23661 GCA_964633955.1 uncultured Candidatus Peribacteria bacterium
CATGGGTTTGTGTGGGTATTTCTCTGTATTCTAGCAGAAAACGGCTATCTGCTCAATATCCGTCGCCACGGCGCCGTGTGTGCTATCCTGGGCCCGTTTCCCCCCATTCCATGAACGTCCAGCACTTTGAGAAGGGCGTGCGGTACACGGCGGATGAGCTTCTCCTCCTGGCCCGTAAATTGGGCCGTTTAGCGACATACTGTAAGACCGTGAAGGATCCTGCGTCTTCCATCCGTGTGGATGCCGAGCGGCATGACACCAAGAAGGAGCGCGACCAGGTCTTGGTGACCGTGACCGTGGAGCTGCCCCACAAGGTCTTGCGTGCGGAATCCCGGAAGCCGAGTGCGCTTGAGGGAGTGGATAGGTGCGTGGAGAAGCTGGAACCGCAGATCAAGCGGTACAAGGAGCGGTTCACGGAGAAGCGGACAATTAGGGCATTCGCCTACGGGAAGCGCGCACGGCCGTCCGCCTGACCGCCCTGCTCATGCTCTGCTTCCGCCGCTCCGTTCCGGAGTCCCGATTCCGGACCTGGTCATGCCGCAGTACGTACCGGCGTTCGAGAAAAAAGATCCGTAGGCGGGGTTCGGTACCCCGCCGGGTCCGCTGGGGTAGCGAACCCCAGCTGCGATTCTTGGAAGAAGTGCTTTTCCATGGCTTCTCTGAATTGTTCCTGGCTCGTGAAGAGCTCCGCCGTCCACCCACACTCCCGCGCCGCGTCCACGTTCGCGGGGCTGTCATTCCGAGTAGCCCCGTTGGTCGCGCCTCGTTACGGCCTGCGCGGCGGCTCCGGCCTACCCGGCGTGACAGAAAGGACGTAGCGAGGGATGGGCCTACTCAGCACGACAGGAGTGGTTTTGCACTGGCACAACAAACCAGCGACCTGCAACCAACAAACGAGCAACTCTCGGTTAGTCTTCCTTCTTCTCCCCCTCCGCTCCCTCGGCGGCCGGGGCGGCGCCCTCCGCGCCTTCTGCGGTGGCCTCGCCCTCAGCGGGTGCGGGCGGCTCTTCTGGCTCCTCCTCCCGCGGCTCTTGGACCGTGAGGAGGACCGTCTCCGCATCGTTCATGATGGTGACGCCCTTGGGCAGGCTGAGATCCGCCACCGTGATGACATCCCCAAATTCCTTGAGAGCGGAGATGTCCACGGGGATCTCATGCGGCAGGTCGCCCGGCAGACAGCGGACAGTGACGGTATCCAGCGCCGTGACCAGCACGCCGCTCAGCTCCGTCACGGCCGGGGACTCGCCGGTGAGTTCGATCGGCACTTCCGTCTCAATCTCTTCCTTCATGTTCACGGCGTAGAAATCCGCGTGCAGCTCCATGCCGCTCACGGAGTGGAAGGTAATGTCTTTGAAGAGCACCGGGATCTTCCTATCCTCCAGATGCAGTTCCACGAGCGCGCTCTCCCCGGCCTTCAGGAACGCCTTATGCAGAGCGGCTTCATCGCACTGGATGGGCACGGTCTGCTCCACGTTGCCGTAGACCACGGCGGGCACTTTCTTCTCCCGGCGGAGCGCGTTTGGGCTCTTGCCGGTCTCTCTGGCCTGTGCCGGGAGGGTGATCATGTCCATGGCGGGGTGCCAGGGTAAGGGACAGCGGAGGCAGCGTCAATATGCCATTTTCACAGAGAGTATGGGGGGCAGGAGGCGTTCTGGCAATGAGAAAGTGGCTAGTTGCTAAGGGATAAGTGGTAAGTCATCCATTTTCTCATCGCCAATCACTTATCACTCACCACTCACCTGGATGTCCATTTGCCGCTTTTCACCATGGAAAGCGTGATTGCCAGCAGGATCCACACCGTATACGCCACGGCGCTGTCCTCCCAGGCGTGGAGGGTGAGAGCGGCTACGGAGACGCCTAGGAAGGCCAGAAGAATCGAATGTCGAATGTCGAATGTCGAATGTCGATCGATATTCGATATTCCATATTCCATATTCGTGCGTATGAGTTTGAATGGCGTCAGAACGGTCAGGGCGAGGGATAGCAGTATCCCCATCCACCCCATCTCCACTCCTAGCTGCAGGTACCAGTTCTCCGTGAGGAGGGGGCAGCGGCACGTGCGGTCCAGGGGGTAGACCTGCCAGTCCCTGATGAACGCACAGAGCTCCGGGTGCTGCGGTACCCAGCTCATCCAATCGCCGGCAACCGCCACGCATGTGTCGCTCGTCCTGTTGCTCGCCGGGCCGGCGGTACCCAGCCCCAGGCCCAAGGGGTGGCCGATCATCGTCTGCAGCGCATGGAGCGGTTTCTGGATATGCCCCTCATTGGATGTTGCCCGCAGGAGGATCCCCGGTGCCACGCTGAGAAGGACAATGCCAGCCAGTGCCAGGACTATGCTCATGCCCAGCGTCATGCGCCAGAACGCCGCACGCGGAACGGAGAGCCACAGAACGGCTACGAGCATGGCCATGGCGCCCAGCCACGCGGAGCGGGAGAAGGTGAGCGCGAGAGCCAGGAGGAGGATGGCAAGAACGGGTGGCGCGTAGCGGGTAGCGGGGAGTCCCCGTTGCTCACCGCTCATCGCTAACCGCTCGCCGCTTCTCTGTCCGAGTGCGACAAAGGCGATGCTCAGTGGAACCAGCAGCCAGATCCCCAGCTGGTTGGGTCCGCTCATCGTGCTCTGGATGCGCCGGAGGCCCAGGGAGCCGATCTGCTGGTACGGTGCCAGGGGGCCGTTCGGTTGATACAGCGAGTGCAGATCGGCGTAGCCGAGCGCGCGGAAGACGCTCTGCGGCAGGAAGAAGCCAATGAGGCCGAACACGGCGATAAACGTGCCGACCACGAGGAGAAGCCGGGGGACGCGCTCGCCAAATCCGTTCGACCATTTCATGCGCCTGAGGATGAGGAAGGCGGTGAGCGGGATGAAGTCGTACCGGAAGCCGAGGAGGGCATTTCTGAGCGGTGTCTGGGTGACGACGGAGACGGTGGTGCCGAGCGCGACGAAGGCGATGATGAGCCAGTCGAGAACATCCGAGGAAACCGTAGCAGCGATTCGATAATCGCTGCGGGTTCGTGTCATGAGTTCGAACAATGCCAAAAGAAGGATCAGGCCAAGCAATGCCTCCTTCCACAGCGCCAGCCAGGGAAGCGGGGCGTGGTCGGGTCCTTCAATAAACTTGGTGCCGACCGTCACCAGGAACGCGTGCAGTGGCAGCAGGGCGATCAGCACCAGTGTCAGCCGTTCGCGGAGAGAAGGAATAATGGACAATTGACAATGGATAATGAGGGCAAATCCGGAGTCCGGATCACTGCCGAATTATCAATTATCCATGATTAATTATCAATTTATCTCACTCGAAGGCGATCTTCCTCCGTCCTCAGTAGCTCTCCCTCCTCCAGCGCCTTCACCACCGCATCCACGCACTTCTCTGCAGCGCCCTCTCCGTAGATCTTAGGGCGGCGCCTCATGTACTCGTTGTCCCAGCTGAAATCGATGATCCGCCGGATCAGCCCGGCGCTCACGGGCGGTGCCAGGATACTGGAGCCATTCAGGGCCGTCTCGGCCCGATCGGTCCCAAAGCGCAGCGTGACGCAGGGGACGCCCAAGACACTCAGCTCCTCCTGCAGGGTGGAGGAATCCGTGGCGCAGACGGATGCGTGGCTCATGACTGCCAGAATATCCGTGTAGCGCGGCCAGGCCGGCGTGAGGAGGAAGTTGGGGTAGGCGTCCGCCAGCCGCGCCACCTCCTCGGTGAGCCCCAACCGCTCCAGTGCCGCTTCCGTCTGAGGGTGTTCCGTGAGCAGGACGGTCCGGCCGTCCCGCACCAGACTCACCAGCGCGTCGTAAATGGCGCGGAAGCGGTGCTCTACCCGGCAGTTCTCCGGCCGGTGCACGGCAAACCGGATGAAACTTCCCTGCGTCAGAAGGGGGTGCGCTTGGAAGATACTAGCGCGGTCCGTGTCCTGCCCGGCGCCGCGCACCACGTCCGCGATGGTGTGGCCGGTCACGCTCACCCGGTCGGGCGCAAAGCCCTCACTCAGCAGGAACTCCTGGTTCAGGATGTGCGGCGCCAGGTGGAGACCGGCGGCGGCGTCCGCGCTGCGCGCGTAGTACTGCTCCGGGAACGGTTCCATGCTCCCCCGCTCCCAGTGGGGGAGTTCCTGGAGGAAGTTGTACCACTGGGAGACATCAAATTCTTCCTCGCTATCCCAACGACCAGATTCCCGGTACTTGGGGGTGAGCGTGCGCGTGCCCGCTTCCGTACGCACGCAGGGGAACCCGCGGCTGCAGCAGACGGCGGCCGCGGCCATGGCCGCGGCGCTGCCGCCCAACACGTGGGGAACCACCTTTTTGCCGGCGTCCGTGAGGGCCGTGATGAGCTGGTCCGTGGCTTGGGCGATTTGGACGAGCGGATCAGCGGACGGAGGTGCAGCCGGGATCTCCGCGTCTGGTTCCATGCCGCACTCCGTAAGCATCGCGCGGCCAGAATCCTGGACACCGTGTGAAGGCGCATGGACCAAGAGCGCCGCGTGCCCGCGCGTGCGGAGCTCCGCGTGGAGCGGCAGCTGCTTGAGGACATCCGATGCGGCGGACGTGAACACCACGTGGACGTGCCTGCCGGGGTGGTCCGCCAGTTCCTCCAGGAGCGTCGGCGTGCGGAGGTGGAGATCGGTCATGTGGAGGAGGATAGCGGGGTCTGGAGAAGAGAGCCATTGAGGGGAATCACCAATCTTCAAGCACCAATGATCAAGGTCCAATGCGGAAAGGTTTAACCATTTCCCTATTCTGTCATTCGGTCATTGTTTGGTCCTTGTGATTTGGTGATTGGTCATTTCACGTTCGGTACCGTTTTCCCCCGCCACTTCCAGAAGTACTTCACCGCGCTCCGTACGTGCTCGCGGACGGTCCACTTGGTGAGGAGGCTCAAGAGACCGCCCTCACTCAGGCGCGCCTTGCGGTCCGTGGCGCGCGCGGATGGCAGGAACACCACGCGGTGGCCGCTCTCCCACGTCCGGCGGCAAAAATCGGTATCCTCAAAGAAGAGGAAGTACCGTTCATCAAAGGCTCCCAGCGCCCGCATGAGGTCCGCGCGGATGAGGAGGCACGCTCCCACCGCCCACGCCACGTCCTCCGGCGACGTCCGGTCCTGGCGGCGGCGCAAGTAGCGGTCAATCCGTCCTGGGAACACGCTTCTGAGGAGCGTCCGCTTCACCAGCACGTCCCAGGGCGTGGGGAACTGCCGGACGGAATCCCGGATGGAGCCGTCCTGGTGCATGAGGAGCGGCGCCACAATGCCAATCGATGCGTCATCCTCCAGTACGCGGGTCATCCGCTCCAGCCCCTCCGGTTCCAGGGCGTTATCCGGATTGATGATCAGCAGGTACTTCCCCGTGGCGTACTGCGCGCCGGTATTGTTGCCCGCGCTGAAGCCCGCGTTGCGGCTGGATTCCACCATGCGGACGCCGGTCTCCTTCCCAAAGGTGTTGCGGATGACGCCGATCGACTCATCCTGCGAGTGGTTGTCCACGATGATGATCTCCAGCCGATCGGCGATCGACTGATTCCGCAGCGCATGCACGCAGCGGACCGTGTCCTGAGGAGAGCGGTAGTTGAGGACAATGGCGGAGACGAGCGGGGTCTGCACGGAGGAAGGGTAGCAGAGGGCGATCAGTGGTCAGAGGTCAGTGGTCAGAAGATGCGGGTGTTTCGTGTTTGGTTTTTGGTTTGGTCGTTCCCTGATGTCTCAAGTCGCTTTCTATTGCTCGGATCTTGCGTTTGCGTAAAACTATGGTTGAGCAGGTCACACAGGCTTGCTGACGTTCCTTGTCTTCTACCACAGGAGGCTCCCATGGTCGCAGTCGTGCTTGTGCTGTGCCTGCAACTGCCGGAGGGGCCGGATACGGAAATCCCGGTTCCGCCGGAGCCGCTGCCGGTCACGGCGACGGTAGAGCAGATCTACGCGGAGGGCGTCACGCGCGTGGCGCTCCGGCTCCAAGACCACGAGCCGCAGGAGCTGCTCATTGCAGCCATTCAGTTGTGGTGTAACAACGCACCCGTCACGGACATCATGTCCCTGCCGGGCGACCAGACTCAGGAAGTCCATCTCCTGGTCCAGCGGCCGGTGACGGACGCGGTGCTCCAGAAGTACGAGGATTCCCTCCGCGCCATCCTCTGGCGCGTGCGGGTGTTCCCGTTCCTGGACCGCCCCAAGGCGCCGCCGATCGCCCTGTACCCCACCGGGCGGGTGGTCCGCCTGTCTCGGGACGCCAGCCGGAAGGCCACTACTGTGGAACTCGCCTCCGAGTTCACAGGCTGGCTCCGGGACCATCCGGGGCTGGATGTGCGCGTGGTCCGGCTCACCCAGGAGGGAGAGCTCACGGACATCCTCATCCTGTGCCCGTTCGTGCTGGATGGGGCGCGTGAGCAAGGGCTCCGGAAGCAGCGCAATAGACCCCCGCCAACGGAGCGGGAGCTGAGGCTGCGGTGGGCCGTCTGAGCGGAGCAATCAGGGTGTTCGTCGTACGAGCGGGGCAGTTCTCTGCCCCGCTTTTTCAGAATTAGGCCGCTACACCAGCTTTCAGGTCGATTTATTTTACAAAATATTATTGACTTAAGTCTATTACCGAGTGGCATGTGCCGTGCAACGCGGTTCGTAAGACTTTGGCCGGACGAGACACGTTGCGTAAGCGCCCCCTCGCCGTTAGGCGAGGGGGCTATTTTGTACTGCACGCAAAACGCCCCCCTGAGAGGAGGCGTTTGCTCGCAGAAATGGTGAATTACATGAACAGCGCCGCCAGTGCCAAGGTGAGCGTGGCAAAGAGCTTGATGAGCACATGGAGGGAGGGGCCGGCGGTGTCCTTGAAGGGATCACCCACCGTATCGCCCGTAACAGCTGCCTGGTGCGCCGGGCTCTTCTTGCCGCCGTGATAGCCGGTCTCAATGAGCTTCTTGGCGTTGTCCCACGCGCCGCCGGCGTTGTTGAGGTACGCGGCCATGAGCACGCCCGTGATGGTGCCTACCATGAGCAGCCCTGCTACCGCCTCCGCGCGGAGGAAGTACCCCACCAGGATGGGCGCGGCCACGGCCAGGATGCCCGGCACGATCATCTCCCGCAGGGCGGAGCGCGTGGCGATATCCACCGCCGCGGCGTAGTCCGGCTGGTCGGTCCCCTCCATGATGCCGGTCTTCTCCCGGAACTGGCGGCGCACCTCCTCGACGATCACGCCCGCGGCCTTCCCTACGGCGCGGATGGTGAGGGACGTGAAGAAGAACACCGTCACGGCGCCCAGGAACGCGCCTACAAAGACAGGGACTTTAGCCAGATCCACGGATTCCAAGTTGGCTTCCGTGAGGAACGCGGAGAAGAGCAGGAAGGCGGCCAGGGCCGCGGAACCCACCGCGTAGCCCTTGGTGAGGGCCTTGGTGGTGTTGCCGGTCGCGTCCAGCTCATCCGTTACGTCACGCAGCTCCTCCGGCGCGTTGCTCATCTCCACAATGCCGCCCGCGTTATCCGTAATGGGGCCAAACATGTCCATGGCCAGGATGTAGCCGACGGATGCCAGCATGCCCATGGTGGCCACGGCTGTGCCGTAGAGGCCGCCCTGGAATTCCGGCAGGCCGGTCTGCGTGCCCAGCCAGTAGGACGCAAAGAGCGCCGCGCACACGGTGATCACTGTGAGGCCGGTGGACTCCAGGCCGATGGCCGTGCCGGCGATGACGTTGGTACCGTGGCCGGTGGTGGAGGCGTCCGCGATGGAGCGGACCGGCCGGTACTGCTTGCCCGTGTAGTAGTCCGTCAGGTACACGAATGCCACGGAGGTGAGGATGCCCACGAGTCCGGCCAGGAAGAACCACAGCCACGCATCCGGTCCCGGTCCCGCCTGTTCCATGGGGCTGCCCCGCACGCGCAGGATTTCCGCTTGCAGCAGGGTGCGGGTCAGGAAGTAGAGCGCTACAACTGTCAGGCCCGTAGTCACCCAGTAACCCCGGATCATGGCCTTCATGGGTAGTTCACCCTGCTTGGCCCGCACAAAGTAGACGCCAATGACGGAGGCGACGAGTCCGCAAACGGCCAAAGCGAGCGGGAACAGGATGCCGTTCAATCCAAAGTACGGGAAGAGCGCCGCGCCCAAGACCATGGCGCCGATGTTCTCGGCGGAGATGGATTCAAACAGGTCCGCGCCTCTGCCGGCGCAGTCACCCACGTTGTCACCCACCAAGTCCGCGATCACGGCCGGGTTCCGGGGATCGTCCTCCGGAATGCCGGCTTCAATTTTTCCGACCAGATCAGCGCCCACGTCCGCGGCCTTGGTGTAAATGCCGCCGCCAAGCTGCGCGAAGAGCGCCACAAAGGACGCGCCAAAGCCGTAACCCACAATGAGCTCCGGGATCTCCCGCAGTTCCATGTCCAGCCCGTAGGCGTACAGGAGGTACAGGCCGGAGATGCCCAGCACGGAGAGGGCGGTGATGACCAGCGCGGAGACGGTCCCGCCGCGCAGCGACATCTGGAGGGCGGCGTTGAGGCCATCCTTGGCCGCGGCCGCCGTGCGGAGGTTGGCCTTGGTGGCCACCCGCATGGAGACCACTCCGGAGAGGCCGGAGAAGAGCGCGCCCAAGAGGAACGCGCCGCCAACCCTGATGCCCATGGTCCAGCCCTCCTCGCCGCCGGTGAGGCCGTAGATCACCAGCATGAGGATGCCCACGGCAATAGAGAGGATGGCGATGGTCTGGTACTGGCGGCGAATGAAGGCCCGCGCGCCGGTGGCGATGGCGCCGGCCACCTTCTGCATCTCACTGGTCCCGGTGGCGCCGGCGTTCACGTGCCGCCAGAAGACCAAGCTGTAGAGGAGCGCCAGGAAGGCGATCGCGGGAATGAGGATCTCCAGGGAGAGGAAATCCAGGCCTGCTTCCCTCGCGGGAGGGAGGGGGGCTCCGGTCTCGAGCACTGCGTCCATGGGAGAGTGGGTAAGGAGATGGAAGGACGCTCTCTGTACGATCGAGCGGCGCCCTCCGGGCGAGGAAGCCCGGGTACGGGGGAAGGGTAGGCCGGAGGGCGGGTGGCGGGCAAGGGGTACCCATGTCCTGGTCCGGAGGCTTTGCCTAAA
>CAZWIA010000010.1:23761-29847 GCA_964633955.1 uncultured Candidatus Peribacteria bacterium
TATCCGCAGGCAGAAAGCCTGCTCCCGTTCATGGGGCTATCCTCGAGAAGAGCTTCCACACACCGGAGCGGCCTTTCTGGCCGGATCCGGCCTCAGTTTTTGATTCTCATCCGCGCTTAGATAAAGCTCCGCGGATGGTACAGAAAGGCGGGTTCTACCGTCGTCTGGAACACGTTATCATCCCCCCGTGCCCAAGAAGCCAGACGACCCGCATGCCGATCGGCTTGCCGTGCTCCGCGAGCGCGTGAAGCAGGCGCCCACGGGTCCGGGTGTGTACCGGTGGCTGAACCAGGATGGAACGGTGCTGTACGTGGGCAAGGCCAAGAACCTCAAGAAGCGCCTGCTGCAGTACGTACACGGCGGCAAACAGGGAGACGGGCCGTGGCGCCGGGCATTCCTGACGCAGATTGCGGACTTTGACGTGACGGTGACCAACACGGAGCTGGAGGCGCTCGTGCTTGAAACGAACCTCATCAAGGAACTGAGACCCAAGTACAACGTGCTGATGAAGGACGATAAGAACTACGTCTACATCCGGATCACCATACAGGATCCGTACCCGCGGATTGACGTGGTGCGGCAGATGGCGGAGGACGGGTCTAAGTACTTTGGGCCGCGGCTATCGGCGGAAGAAGCGCGCCAGACATTGGCGGTGCTGCGGAAAGTGTATCCGTTTAGGACGTGCAGGATGGAGATCGGCGTAGCGGTGAGCCCATTCGACAAGCTCAGGGCAAGCTTTGAGCGGTCAGCGGGTAGCGCGGAAGAAGATCTGGAACGCTCGTCGCTCACCGCTCACCGCTACCCGCTGCAGGTCGTGTGCCGCCATAAGGACCGCAAGACTCCCTGCCTGGACTTCCACATCCAGCAGTGCAGCGCGCCGTGCGTGGGACGGGTGACGTCGGCGGAGTACCGCGCACAGTGCATTGATCCGGTCATCACTTTCCTGAGGGGGGATGAGGCGCCGGTGAAGCAGCGCCTCAAGGAGCGGATGGCCCAGGCGGCAGTGGAGAAGAAGTATGAACTAGCCGCCCAGCTGCGCGATCACCTCCGGGTGCTGGAGGAGCGGGCGGAAGACGTGCCGCTGGTGTCCGATCCGCTGGGGGATGACGTGGATATCATTGGCGTGGCGCTCCTGGCCAGCCGCGCGCATGTGGTGGTGCTGATCCGGCGCGGCGGCAAGGTGGTGGGGGAGCGCAGCTACGCGCTCCTGGGCCAGCCGGAATCCGATGCGGCGGTGATAGCGCAGTTCCTGGCGCAGTACTACGAGGATGGCGGCGATATCCCGCCGGTGATCGTCATCGGCCAGGCGCTGGAAGAAAAGAAGCTCATCGAACAGTTGCTCGCCGCACGGCGAGGGAAGGCGGTGGAACTGCGCGTGCCGGAGCGGGGAGTGAAGTCGCATTTGCTTGAGCTGGCGGAGAAGAACGCGCGGCAGAAGGGTCTCTCCGCAGAGGCGGCGTGGGAGGCTGACCGAAGGAACACCGAAGAGGCATTGACCGAGTTGCAGACCGCACTGGCGCTCAAGGCACCACCCGTGCGGATTGAGGGCTATGACATTTCGCACTTAGGAGGCACGGAGACGGTGGGCAGCATGGTGGTGATGAGAAGCGGCAAGGCCGCGCCGGACCAGTGCCGGTCGTTCACCATCCGCACCCTGCGGAAGGGCGACGTGGACGACTACTGGGCGCTCAAGGAGGTGCTCTCCCGCCGCCTGCGGCGGCTCTCCGGCGCGCTGCAGGAAGAGGAAGAGCGTTGGAAGGTACACGGCATCACCTTTGGCCGGGCGCGGAAGGAGGAGCAGGCGGTCATTGAGGGCGTGCACGAGCGCCACGCGGAATCCATCACCGGTAACGGCATCGACTACCGGGACTACCTCGTGGCCCGGCATGAGGGGGAGATCATCGGCTTTGGTCGTCTGTTCACGCATGCCACCAAGACCGTGGAGCTCAAATCCGTGTGGGTGGAGGAGGGCTTCCGCGGCGGGAAACTGGGCCACACGATCGTCCGGAAGCTCCTCAAGGGTGTTGCTCGCGGCAAGGTCTACACGCTCCTGCACGCGGACTTGGAGCCGTACTACGCCGCGCTCGGCTTCCGCTACGTGCAGCGGCCGGCGCCCGTGTTCGCCGCCCGCCTGGAGGAGATGGCGCGGGAGCGACCGGACCGCTCCCAGCCGATCGCCATGGTGTGGGATGCCAGCCAGAACAAGGCGGACTCCTCGTTCACTTCCCGTCCTGACCTGCTGGTCATAGACGGCGGCAAGGGCCAGCTCTCCGCCGTGTGCCAGGTGCTCAGCGCGCTGCAGGTGGACATCCCCGTCATTGGCCTCGCCAAGCGGGAGGAGGAGGTGTTCCTGCCGGACCGATCGGATCCCGTCACCTTCCGGAAGGATTCTCCGGCCAAGTTCCTCCTCATGCGGCTGCGCGATGAAGCCCACCGCACCGCCAACCGCCACCGCACGGGGCGCGGCAAGAAGAGCATGACGCGGTCGATTCTGGATGAGATCCCCGGCATCGGTCCTGAGACCAAGGCGGAACTGCTACGTGTCTTCCAAACGGTGGATGCGATCGCGGCCGCGCCGGACAGCGCGCTTGCGGCTATCCTCCATGAATCGCAACTGCACGAGCTGCGGGACGCGTTCGCGAGGCACGGGATGGCGCGCGGCTAGACCGAACCGTGAATGCCCCCACCCTGCCCTCCCCCTCGCGAGGGGGAGGGAAGTGGAAGAATCTTGTTTTTTGCGAACAGTTTTGCGTCCTTCATTCGTCACGCGTACAGTACGCACGAATTTTTTCCTCCCCACAACTATGCGCAAGATTTCCCTCCTCCTCGGCACACTCGGCGGCGCGCTGGGTGCCTACGTCCTCAGCAACAAAGACCTCCGGACCGAACTCCAGAACGCCAAGACCGCGGACCACGCCGCCAAGGCGCTGGGCAAGCATTTGCAGAAAGACAGCAAGAAGCTGGTCAAGGAAGTGAAGCAGTTTGTGGAGAGCGAGGAAGTGCAGAAGAAGCTCAAGGAGGCCAAGAAGTACGCCACCGAGCAGATGAAGGAGGCCAAGAAGAGCCTGCAGGGCGTGGTGAAGAAGGGTCAGAAGAAGGTGGCGCCCGCGGTGAAGAAGAACGCCCGCGCTGCCAAGAAGGCCGTGGGCAAGGCCAGCAAGGCCGCCACCAAGGCGCTGGACCAGGCGATCGACGCGGTGTCGTAAAAAGAAGTATGCATCATGAATTATGAATTAAGGATATCGTGATCCTTGATTCATAATTCACAATTCGTGATTCACGATTTGTTCGAATTGTCCGTTGCCGACCATGTGCGGATGGGTAGAATGGATGGCGGGCTCCTCCCCCGGACTGCCCGTTTTTCCGTATGTCGCACCGCACCCCGCCCTTCGATGGCCGCACGCGCTTCGTCATTGTGACGGGCGGCGTCTGCAGCTCGCTTGGGAAGGGCATCGCGGTCTCATCCATCGGCGCCATCCTGAAGGCGTGCGGCTTCAAGGTGTTCGTGCAGAAGCTGGACCCGTACCTGAACGTGGATCCCGGCACCATGAGCCCGTTCCAGCACGGGGAGGTCTTTGTGACGGATGACGGCGCGGAGACGGACCTGGACCTGGGCCACTACGAGCGGTTCATCGACGAGCCTATGAGCCGGCTCTCCACGGTCACCACCGGACAGATCTACGAATCCGTCCTCAGCCGGGAGCGCAACGGGGACTACCTGGGCAAGACCATCCAGGTGGTTCCGCACATCACCAACGCCATCAAGGACCGCATCCTGCAGGCGGCGGAGAAGAGCGGCGCGCAGGTGGTGCTGGTGGAGATCGGCGGGACGGTGGGGGACATAGAAGGAGAGCCGTTTTTGGAAGCCGTGCGGCAGCTGCGGTCGGAACTGGGGCCTGATCGGATGGTGCACGTGCACCTCACGCTCCTGCCGTACCTGGCCGCGTCCAAGGAGCTCAAGACCAAACCCACGCAGCTCTCCGTGCGGGAGCTCCGGCGGCTTGGCATCCAGCCGGACATGCTGCTCACCCGGGCGGATAAGAAGATCCCGGGGGAACTGCTGGATAAGATCAGCCAGATGACGGGTGTGGAGCGGCGCGCCGTGATCCCGGCGCCCACGCTGCACTCCATCTACGACGTGCCGCTGGACCTGCAGCAGTACCAGCTGGGCGAGTTCATCGCGGAACGGCTGGCCCTTGGCAACGTGAAGCCGGACATGACGGAGTGGGCGGCGGGCAAGGAGCGGTACACCGCCGCGCGGGAGCATCCCGTGAAGATCGCCATTGTGGGGAAGTACGCGGGGCTGGAGGACGCGTACCTGAGTGTGATGGAGTCCATCAAGTCCGCCGCCGTCTTCTGCGGCCGCCATGCGGAGATCCTGTGGGTGGACAGTGAGAAGCTGGAGCAGGGGGACCAAGCGTCCTGGGCGGCGCTGCGGGAGGCGGAAGGCATGGTGGTGCCGGGCGGGTTTGGGCTCAGGGGGATTGAGGGCAAGATCCAGGCTGCCACCTACGCCCGGGAGCACAGGATTCCCTACCTGGGTCTGTGCCTGGGATCCCAGATTTTGGCAATCGAGTTCGCGCGGCACGTCCTCAAGGATCCTGCCCTGACCTCTGAGGAGTTTGATGAAGCGGGCGCGCTGGACCGTTCCAAGTACGTGGTGCACTTCCTGCCGGACCAGTACAAGGACATGAAGAAGGGCGGCACCATGCGCCTGGGGTCCTGGCCGTGCGTGCTCAAGCCCGGTACCAAGGCACACCAGGCCTATGCGGCGGACCGGATAGCGGAGCGCCACCGCCACCGCTATGAGTTCAATAACGCCTTCCGCGCGCCGCTGGAGGCAGCGGGGCTGATCGTTTCCGGGGAGAGTCCGGACCGGGAGCTCATGGAGTTAGTGGAGCTCACAGACCACCCCTTCATGCTGGGCAGCCAGTTCCACCCGGAGTTCAAGAGCCGCCCGCACCGGCCGCATCCGCTGTTTCTGGCGTTCCTGCGGGCGGTTACGCGGGAGCAGTAGAAGAGCTGCGCGATCGGGAGTTTGTAATTATTATAATTTATGGTATAATATACATGTCATTCTCCGCGGCGGCGTACCTGTGTACCGCACGTACGGCTGGGTGGCAGAAACAAACCGCTTCACGACGAGAAGCGGTTTTTCTCTTGATGAAGCCATGAATATGAATCCGTATGGATCAGTCGGACAGTGTGCTTTCACCGGTCGCCATGCTTATCACTCGTCAAGATAGAGTGCTAGACCGACCGGGACCGTCGCGCTACCATCCGGTCAGTCTACTTCTTTCCCCTCTCCGCATGACGGACGGACCTGGAACCTGCTGCGGCGGTTGCTGCTGATTGCTCCCGCAGACAAGAGAATGGAAAGGGCGGCGCAGGCCGCTCTTTTTATGAGCAATGGGCACACTTCCGTCAGTCACCCTCCTCTGCGCTCAGCCAGCGGAAATCCGGCAGCTCCGTATCCAGCGACCGTTCGTACCACAGGGACACCCGCCGCACGCCGTGCACCGGCACGCGGCGCTCCTGCCCAAAGAGCTTGATGCTCACGTAGTGCAGGCAGAAGCCCAGAAGCACCAGGGCCATTCCCAGGATCAGTTGCCGCTGCGCTGACCGCGCACGCTCCGTACGGCTCCCGGCCGCGCCGTGCAGTTCTTCCGGGGCTGGCTGCAGCTCTGAGCGCTGTTCGGGCGCAGGCTTAAGCTCCGTCTGTACCATGAGCGCCGTGGCGCCGCCGCCGGTGAGATTGGCCTGCAGGGAAGATTGCGTGGCTGTTGCCACAGTCAGGATGCCCAGGAGGAGTGCTGTGATGGTGACCTGCTTCAGCAGGGTGCGAATGTGTGTGTTTGACATTTGATCAAATTATACCATATTTTGGTTTTAAGCTCAATCAGGGAAAACGCATTGGATGGAAAATTGACAGTAAACCATGGACAATGGCGGCAGAGATCCATTGTTCATTGCCCATTCTTCATTGTACATTTTTCACTGTTCATTTCTTCGGCCCCATCGTCTAACGGTTAGGACAGCAGGTTTTCATCCTGCAAACCGGGGTTCGATTCCCCGTGGGGCTGCCA
>CAZWIA010000011.1:0-19447 GCA_964633955.1 uncultured Candidatus Peribacteria bacterium
ACTCCAGGCGCAGCTCTTCATTCACCTCCTTCTCCTGGTCAATCTCAAAGGGCGGGGTTTCCGATTCATTCAAGACCTCCAGGCTGTCCACCATCAGCTCGATGTGGCCGGTGGGATTGTCCGATCGCTCCGCGCCCTCACGCCGCTTCATCACGGTGCCCGTCACCTTCAGCACCCACTCCGGCCGCACCTTCTCCGCCCGAGCAAAGACATCCGCCCGCTCCGGGGCGATCACTACCTGCGTGATGCCGTAGCGGTCGCGGAGATCCATGAAGATGAGCCCGCCGTGGTCCCGGCGCCGGTGGACCCAGCCGCAGAGGGTGGCAGTCTGGCCACAGTCCTCCGGACGGAGCTGGCCGCACGTGTGAGTTCTGAGCATGCGAGAAGCGGGAATGCCGGGGGAGTATAGGCCGAACAGAGCGTCAAGTGCCAGCTCGGTTACCAGCTTGTCCCCTCTGTCACCTGGCCTATCATGACCGCATGCCAGAGGACGGTTCCGGATCGACCGAACGCCAAGGGTTGCCGCGCCGGCCGATCCAGGATCCGCGCGACCAGGAGCTCCAGAGGATCCAAGCGGAAAGCCTGAAGGCCATGCAGGCCGAGGAAGACCGCATCGCGTCCCAGCAAGCGGCGCATGAGCAGGCACAGGCGGAAATAGCCGCCCGAGCCAAAGCGGACGTGGCCGCCGCGGACGCGGAGGCCGATCGGAAAGCCCGCCAGCAGCGCCAGTGGCAGCTGGAGCGGAAGGCCAAGGAAGAGGAGATCGCGCGGGACAGGGCCAGACGGGAGGCCATGGAACAGGAACTGGCGGAGCAGCGGAAGAAGGAAGCGGAGTACACCGCCAAGCAGCAGGCATATCTCCAATCCCTCCATGAGCACGAGCGGCAGAAGGTGACGGAGCACAAGCAGCAGCTGGAGGCGGAGCGCAGCTACGAGGGCGGCGTGGACGCGGCGCACAAGCGCGCGCAGGAGGAGAAGCACGCCGCGGAAGCCGATGAGCGGCTCCGGAAGAACCACCTGGAGCGTGACCTCATCCGGCAGCTGGAGGAGCTGGATCATGAGAAGCGCGAACGCCAGGCCGCCCTCCACTCCGAGCAGGTGAGGAAGCGCATGGCCCTGGAGCAGGAGGAGCGCATGGAAGCGACCAAGCTGGCCGCCATGGGGGATAGCGTGGAGCGCAAGCGGCGCGAACGGGAGATGGGCACGGAATTCCGCAAGAAGTTCACGCTCCTGGAGCGGGACATGACCAAGACAGCATCCGACCTGGAGGCGGAGTTCCGGGTGAAGAAGCGGCAGCTGGAACTGGCCGCGCAGCGCGCGCGGGTGGACGCGGAGGTGGAATCCCGCCAGCGCAAGGCGGTTGCCGACCAGGCCTTCTACCAGGAGAAGCAGCGGCTCATGCGGGAGCGGAAGGACGCCCAGCTGCCGCAGAAGGGGGATTAGGCCTGCAGGTTCCTGATCTGCTCCGCGCGGAGATCAAACAGCGGCCCTTGAATGTCCCCTAGATCTTTGGTGGAGAACGTGCCGCCGCGCCGCGCATCGAGCGCGAACCGCTTGGCCAGGAACTCCTGTGCTTCATCCGTCAGGAGACCCATGGCTTCCGGCGTGATGGTCAGCGTGACCATCTCTCCGCGAACCTGCACAGACACGCCTCGCCTGATCGCCTCGCCCTGCTCGCGGGCTACCGTTGCCTCACTCTTGGTAACGCGCTCATACCCAAGGAACGACCGGCCGCGGTAGAGGTTGGCCAGCGTGTCCTGAGTAGAGATCTCCACGCTGCGAGCGCGCTCCTCCAGTGAAGGCTGCTTCTCTTTCTCTTCTGCGGGTGCCTTGCTGCCTTCTGCAGCAGCTGGCGCGGGCGCCTCAGGCTGTTGCGCGGCTTGGGGTGCAGGTTCTGGCGCTTTTTTCTCCTCATTCTTCGCACTCACCTTCTGGAACACTTGTGTCAGGAGCCCCGTACCCGGGTCTGACCAGAAGTCCGGCGGCAGGTCCTTGATGGTCACTGTCTTCTTCTCCTTACTGATTTCCACGCTGTCCTGCATGCTGCTCTGTCCCAACGCGGCAGCCAGCTGTTGCAGATGATCCTCTTTCTCCAACGTCACCACCAGATCATCCCCGTCCAGCTTCACGCTCGTAATGCCCATCTTGGCATCCAAGAGCGGCTTCTCCACGTTATCCGCCACCAACTTCTCCCGCCGCCCTTGCTCCTTGTCCAGCGCCTCCTTGCGGGCCTTGAGCTTGTCACCCCCCTCTTCCGCCTTCTTGATCTGCTCATTGAGTGACTGGATCTCCTTCTGCACGGCGTCGACCGCGTCGCGGTCGGTTTGGTTGGAGTCGCCGTCGGCGACCTGGCCGTTTAAGAGCTCCTGCAGCTTCTTCATCTGGTCCACGCGCTTGGCCTCCAAATCCTTCTCCTCCTTGCCCGCCTCCTCGATCGTCTTGTCCAGCTTGGCGGATTCCTCCTTGGGGTTCTGGATCTTGGTTACATCATCACTTGTGGCTTCCTTGCTTTCAGCTGGTTTGGTTTGAGCAATTTCTGCGTCCGTCCGCTCTCCCCGAGCGGGTGCCGTCTCTGTCGCAGCGGCGGGAACTGTTTCCTTTTGAACTTCAGCCTTAGGAGTATCTGGCGTACCGGGCTTGTCACCAAGCCGTCCCTGGGCAGCCAGCGTCACCTGCTGCTTCAGGAGAGCTATGAGCGTCACCACCGCCATCAGCTTCTTGATCGGGTCCGTGGAGATGCTCAGGATATCCTGCGCGTGGTCCATCTCCCGCCTGATCTGTTCGCCTTTGTCCTTTGGAGAACCACCTCTCTCCCGCTCCGCGCGGCGCGCATCGATCACCTTCTGCTCCGCTTGGCGCATCTCCTCACGAGCCACCTGCCACACCTTGCGCGCTTGAGCCAGATCCGGCGATTCCTCCTGCCCCTTCATGCCTTGCTCCAAGCGGAGCACCTGCGCACTGGCTTGGCTATACGCCTGCCTCTTATCCTGGAGCTCGCGCTCAGCCGCCGCTACGGGCGAATCGGTTTCCGGAGTGGCTTCCATTTCGGCAGGTGCTTCAGGAGATGGTGCACCTCCATCGGTAGAAGTTTCGGGCGCCGCATCCACCTCCTCTTTAGGACGGAGAACTGTGTTTTCACCCACCCGGGGCGAGCGCGCTTCTGGCACCGATGCTACAGGCTCAGGCCTGAGCACCGTCCCCTCCCCGGGCTTCTTCTTGGTCTCGTTCGGATCCAGGACAAGATCACGGGCCTGTCCGTCAACATCCACAAACTGAAACTTGCCTCCCTCGATCCTGATCCCCATACCAACCTGTCCCGCGCGTGCGGCGGCCTGATCCGCACTCTCCACGCGCTTCGCCGTTTCCGCAGACGGATCAGCCGACGATGTGGTCTCTGAAGGAATTTCTGGTCCGGCAGCAGCTCGTGGCGCTTCGGCGATCCCCCCTCCACCATTGTCGTAGATGAGCCGGTGCTCACGGTGAGAGAATGCGTTCGCCATGGTCACGCGGGGGAAACGGACGTGAACTGTTGCTCCAAGGCTTTGAGCTCCGCCGCCTCCTTGGCCCGGTCTTGCTTCTCAGCTGATGCGATCGCCTGCAGCTGCATCTCACGCATTGTCCCGGCGATCTCCGCTGCAAACTGGCCGTACTTCTGGTCGTACTGCGCGTAAGCCTTGCGATAGCGTTCTGAGCGGAGCTTCGCCTGCTCCAGCGTCTCATTCTTGTACTTCTCTTTCAATGTGGGGACGACCGAACTCACAAGCTCAGGCTCAATGCCTGCCATAATGGCGTCGTAGATCTGCTGGCCGGTCGGGAAGGTAACTGTCTGGTCGGGCATGAATGTGTGTATTTCCGTATAGTATAGCGAATTTTGGCAGTAATCGCAATTGGGAACATTGGTCAAGATGTATGGCCAGAAAGCGGGCATGGCGGGAGAATCTCCCCATGCACCACGTGTACACGCTCTCTGTACCCATTTCATCCAAGCTCCTCAGAGCCCTGAATGATCTGGTTACGCCGGATATGGACAGGAACGCGCTCATACGCGTGGCGCTTGAACGGTATATCGAGGACCAAGCAGTGGAAGCTGTACTGAAGGCGGAAAAGGAGCCGAGACTGGAGGGCGACCTGGAAACGCTTGTAGCCCAGATCGATAACCTTTGAACGCGGCGAACATCGTTTCCCTACCCAAACGCCCCCGCCACGTACTCCTTGGTCAGCTGCTCGCGGGGGGAGCCGAAGATCTGGCTCATAGGGCCTTCTTCCACCAGCTCCCCGGCGTGGAAGAAGGCTACCCGGTCGGCCACGCGCCGGGCCTGGTGCATGTTGTGGGTGACAATGACAATGGTGTAGCTCCCCTTGAGGGAGAGGAGCAGCTCCTCAATGTGCCGGGTGGAGAGGGGATCTAAGTCCGAGCACGGCTCATCCAGAAGCAGAACTTCCGGCCGCGGCGCAATGGCCCGCGCGATGCACAGCCGCTGCTGCTGCCCGCCGGAGAGACGGTAGGCGGAGTGGTGCAGGCGGTCTTTGACCTCCTCCCACAGGGATGCCTCCTTCAGGCTGCGCACCACGGCTTGGTCCATGGGATCACTGCTCGCCTCCACCTCCTCAGACCACCGCCGCTTGGATCCAAACGGCCAGCGGGACGCGCGGCGGCGCTGCCCCTGGATCTCCAGGCCGTAGGCCACGTTGTCATAGATGGACTTGGGGAACGGCGTGGGGTTCTGGAACACCATGCCCACCCGACGCCGCAGGAGCACCACGTCCGTGTCCGGGCTGAGGATGTCTTGCTCGCCGCTCAGGAGAACGGCCCCTTCCACCCGGGCGCGCGGCACGTGGTCCAGCATGCGGTTCACGCAGCGTAGCACGGAGGATTTGCCGCTGCCGGAGGCGCCAATGAACGCGGTGATGCCGCTCTGATTGATCGGCAGGCTCACGCCCTTCACGGCGTGGACGGATCCGTACCAGACATTGAGGGACCGGACAACAATGGCGTGTTCAGCGTGGGACATGGGATGAAGGGGAAGTCACCAGACCTTGCGGCGGCGGAAGACGGCGCGGAGCACCATGGCGCCCACGCTCAGCAGGAACGTGAGCATCATGAGGACAAACGCGGTGCCGGCGGCAAAGGCCGGCGCATCCGGGCTGGCGTGCTGGGTGGCCAGGATGAAGGTGTGGTACGGCAGAGCCATGTACTTGCTGAAGGGAGAGGCCGGCAGCCGCGTGAGGTAGAACGTGGCCCCCACCAGGATGATAGGCGCGGTCTCCCCCAGCGCCCGCGCGATCCCGATGATCCCGCCGGTGATGCAACCGGGAATGGCGGCCGGCAGCACCACCCGCCGTACGGTCTGCCACTGCGTGGCGCCGAGCGCCAGGCTGGAGTCCCGGAACTTCTGCGGCACCGTCTCCAGCGCCTCCACGGAAGCAGTGATGATCCAGGGAAGCGTCATGACAGACAGCGTGCACACGGCGGCCAGGAGGGACATGCCCATGCCGAACGCATGCACAAAGACCGCCAAACCAAAGAGCCCGTACACCACGGACGGCACGCCGGAGAGGTTGCGGATGGCCAGCTGGATAGCGCCCTTCCAGGCGGATTCCCGACCGTACTCCGTGAGGAACACGGCGGTGGAGAGACCCAGCGGGAAGCTGAGGATCACGACTCCCAATCCCAGCCACAGCGATCCCACAATGGCCGGGAAGATCCCGCCGGAGGCGATATCCTGGTGCTGCCAGGCGGACGTGAGGAACTGCCAATGGAGCACGCCCCGCCCCGCCAGATAGAGCAGCAGCAGCACGGCGGCAAAGAGGAGTACTGCCAGCACGGCGCTCAACCGGAAGCACCAGAACATGAGGCCTTCAACGGAGGGGGGCTTCAGGCGCATCAGAGCCGGTGGCGCTTGGGGAGGAAGACGTCCGTCACGGAGTTTAAGACGAACGTGAGGAGGAACAGCACCAATCCCACGGCAAAGAGCGCCTGCCAGTGCAGATCTCCCACCACCACCTCCCGCACCTCAATGGCGATGGTGGCCGTCATGGGCCGCACGGGATCCAGGTAGGACCGCGGGAACTGCAGACTGTTGCCGGCCACCATCAGCACCACCATGGTCTCCCCAATCGCCCGGCCGAGCCCCAGCATGACGGCGGCGCCGATCCCGGAACTGGCGGCCGGAATGAGCACCCGCCGGATGGTGGTCCAGCGCGTGGCGCCGAGCGCTAAGCTTGCCTCCTTGATGCGGACGGGCACGCCGGAGAGCGCGTCCTCACAGAGGCTGGCAATGGTGGGCACGGACGCGATGCCCACCAGCACGGACGCCGTGAGCGCGTTGAGGCCACTCGTCCGGCCAAAGACACCGGCCACCAGCGGTGCCACGTACAAGAGGCCCACAAGCCCCAGCACCACGGAGGGGATCCCGGCGATCATCTCCACCACCGGCTTCAGGATCTCCCGGGACCGCGGCCGCGCCACGTGGGAGAGGTAGATGGCAATGGCCAGTCCCAGCGGCACTGCCATGAGGAGCGCCCCCGCGCTCACCATCACTGTCCCCATGAGGAGCGGCAGGATCCCCCATTTGGCGCCACTGAGCGCGTTGGGGTTCCACTCCGTACCAAAGAAGAATCCGATCGGGTCCACCGTCCGGAACGTGCCAATACCGTTCTGGACCAGAAACAGGAAGATCCCCACCAGCACCACCACGGTGAGGGAAGCGGTCACCGCGAACACCCAGCGCATCACGGTGTCCGCCGTGCGGCGCACCCGGTCGGAGCCGGTTACTCTGCGCACGATGCTCACGGGAGAAGGGGCTGGAACAGGGCGTCATTGGCGGCCTTGTCCTCCGCGGTCACGGGGTAGAATCCGGACGCCTCCACTACCGCCTGCCCCGCGGGGGAAGCCTCAAACCGCAGGAAGCGGGCCAGCAGGGAATCCTGACCGGGCAGGTCCCCCAGGTACTGGTAGATGGGCCGCACAATGGGGTAGTCCCCAGCCGCAACCGCCGCCGCATCCAGCGGGGAATATGCCTGCATATCTTCCGCCTTCGCGATCGGGAGGACTTTCATGCCATCCTTGGCGGATCCGCCGGCCGTCTTCACGTACCCCACCCCCACGTAGCCGATCCCGCTCCGGTCGTTCCGCACGGCCTCCACAATGGCTTGGTTCCCCTCCATCTGCCGCATGGACACCGCGTAGTCCCCCTTCACCACCGCGTCCCGGAAGAAGCCGAATGTACCAGACGTGCTCTGCCGGCCGTAGAGGACAATGGGCAGGTCTGGCCCGCCCACAGCCTGCCAGTTGCCGATCTTCCCGCTGAAGATATCCGCCAGCTGCGCCAGGGTCAGCTGCGTCACGGGGTTCTCCGGATGGACCACCGCGGAGAGGCCGTCCCGCGCCAGGATGAATTCCCGAACGCTGCGACCGCGATCCGCGGCTTGCGCGCGCTCCTCATCCTTCATCTTGCGGGAGGAGTTGGCCACGTCCGTCTCCCCGTTGATGAGCGCGGCGATCCCCACCGCACTCCCGCCGCCGGCAACGGAGATGTCCGCTCCGGACTCCGTCTTGGTGAACGCCTCCACCAGCGCGGAGACCAGCTGCACCTCCGTGTCCGACCCCTGGATAGTGACAGATTCAGCGGGTGCGTCACCCGGCGTGCCCGAACATGCGGAAAGTGCCACGCACAGCGCGGACACCAAGAACGTGCGGCGTTCCATAGAGAGAGCGGGAAGGAGTGAAACAGCCCAATGGTAACCGGGCGGGTGAGGGGGGAGCAACTAAGCTAAATACGCCATTTTTGGCTATTGTTGTTTGAAAATTTTATGGCAGAAACTATTGTTACTTGTGGTGTTCGAGTGTACACTGTTTATTGCAAGTAAATCCCCGTACCGTGGGGTACCGAATGGCGCCTCATTAATAGCGGACGGGGTTTTGCGAGTGCCTAAGGAAAAAGAGATGTTTCAATGATCAATTTCCGCACAATGGAAAAATATTGGTTATCTCCGTGCTCAATTTTACGGAACATAGCCCAGCTCAGCATATCTACTGCCTGGATTCCTTTTCGTTCACCCGGCGCACAGATCTCAACGGAGAGATCTAGCTGGTGACTACCCTTCACCTGACGCCTGAGGTAATCCTGAAAATTCACGTTGAGAAATTTGTTCGTCTCACGTTTGGCCGCAATGAGATGAATGGTCTTTTCCGCACCCAGGGCATGTCGCTCGATGAGACGATCTAGAAGGATGTTCGTCACATAGTTATACAGGACCTGTTTTTCATCATGAAGACGGGTGTAAACCTTGTGTTTATTGAGCCGGATGACGATTACCTGACAATCCAGGTCGACCATAGCTTGAAGCAGTTTCTTTCTCGTCGCAGGATCTTCATGATATGCATGCAAGCAGCCAATGTGCTTCTTGTGTCTCCTTTTCACCCAGCGAGTCACATTCTTCACAGTGCGCTCAAGCTTGCGAACATCTTTTGTGAGAAGAAGCGTCACAATGAAATTATTCGTGACACCCGGCTTGTCGAAGTTGAATCCAAGATCGCCTGACTCATCCAGAAAGACATACGCTGCCATTGCGGATATTTTAGCTGTTTTAGTGGTGCCGAGGAGAGGAGTTGAACCTCCACGGGGGTAAACCCCCACCAGCTCCTAAGGCTGGCGCGTCTGCCATTCCGCCACCCCGGCACGTGCAACCAAACAAATGGTACCAGAATGAGCGATCACCAAGCGGTCCTGAGCCCGTCGAAGGGCCGCCACCACGGCGTACTCGTATTCTAGACTATTCCGAGCCCAGTCTAGGAAGAATTACTCCCCAAACGGCCCCCGGCGGACCACCGCCCGGCGGGCGCCGGCGAGCTCCAAGTACGGGCGCTCCTCCGGCCGGGGAGCGGGAAGCGGATGCTGCTTCAGCCACGGCGCGCGGGCATCCGTAAACCGGCTCTCCGTTTTTCCCGCCCGCTTATGGGCGGCCAGGAGCACGTCCCGCCAGAGGGGGATGGCGGCATTGAGGCCATCGGCCTTGGCGGTCAGGGGAGTCCGGTCGGCGTTGCCCACCCACACGCCCACCACGTACTCCGGCGAGTAGCCGATGGCCCACGTGTCCCCCGGCAGCCGCTGCGTGCAGCGGCCCCACCGGTCGCGCTTGAGGCAGAGGTTGCTGGTGCCGGTCTTCACGGCGGCGTCCAGCCCCGGCACGTTCATCTGGTTGCGCCAGTAACCGGCAGGCCTTAGCCCCGGCTCGCTCAGGATGGCCGTGAGCGTGTCCGCAATGCCCTGGTCCAGCACCCGCTCGGCCGCGGGCGCGGACGGCAGCAGTATCCGGCCGTCTGGGTCCGTCACCTTGCGCAGGGTCCTGAGCGGCGCGCTCACGCCTCCGCTGGCGAGCGCCGCGTAGGCCCGCACCATCTCCAGGAGAGATACCTCCGCCGCGCCCAGCGCAATGGGCCAACCGTAGTCCGCCGGCCTGCCGCTGTATTGCCAGGACTGCTTCTGCCGGAGCGGGGATACGGCGCCCATCCGCGCGGCCAGGTCCAGAATCTCCTGCTCGGACGTGCGCTGGTACGCGCGGATGGCGGGGATGTTGCGGGACCGGGGCAGCGCCTGCAATGCCAGGAGCGGGCCTTGGAAGCCACCCTCGTAGTTCTGGGGACGGTCGCCGTTGATGGAGATGGGCGTGTCCGGCAGGAGATCTGTTGGTCTAAGGCCCCGGCTGAACGCCGCCGCGTACACGATCGGCTTGAAGCTGGATCCCGGCTGGCGGGGTTCTGTAGCCATGTCTATCCTGAGCGTATCTCCGCTCCCAAAGTAGTCCCAGTTCCCCACGTAGGAAACGATCTCCCGCGTGCGCACGTCCGCGACCACCACCGCCACGTCCCGGGCATGGAAGCGGCGGAACGTATCCTCCGCGCGGGCGGACACGAGCCGCTCCACCTCTGTCTGGAGCGGCAGATCAACGGTGGTCACCACGTCCAAGCCGCGCCGGGGGAGATCGCCGGGGATGATCTCCGGCAGGCGGTCCACGGCGGCCAGGGAGAAGTACGGCGCGCGCAGGGCGGTACCGGCGGACGCAAAGCGGAGACCCAGGAGCTCCGCCTCCGCCGCCTGGCGCTCCGCGCGATCGATCACGCCCCGCTCCTCCATCTTCACCAGCACCTGGCTTGAGCGGCCGCCCAGGAGGAGCGTTGTGCCGCTCATAGTAAGCAATTGGGGCAGCAGGCCGATCGTCACGTCTTCCTCCGTAATGTCCGCCTCCGTCCGGATGTCCCCCACGCGGATCCGGTCCAGGAGCGACGGCACGGGCTCCGTCACGCGATGCGCGCCGTAGGGACTGAAGTAGCTGGGCCGCTGCGGGAGGGAGGCGAGCACCGCCGCCTGCGCCACGGAAAGCCGCTGCGGCTCCACGCCAAAGAACCGCTGGGACGCCTGGCGCACGCCGTAGATGTCCTTCCCAAAGGGAATCCAGTTCAGGTACAGCGTCAGGATCTCCTCCTTCTCCATGGCACGCTCGGTGCGGCACGCCAGCATGATCTCCTTCAGCTTGCGGCTCCACCGCTTCTCCGGCGTGAGGAACGCCGTCCTTACCAGCTGCTGGGTGATGGTGGACCCGCCCTGGGATTTCAGCCGCCGCAGGTTGGCCAAGAGCGCTCGGCCGAGCGCCCGCACGTCCACGCAGCCGCGCCGGAAAAACCGCTCATCCTCTATGGCCACAAAGGCTCCGCGCAGCAGAGCGGGCATTTCCTCCGCCGCCAGAACGGTACGGTCTTGACCGCGGGAGAGGCGGTAGAGTTCCAGGCCGTTCCTGTCCCGCAGGACAATGCTCTGCGGCGGCAGCCACGCCGCGGGATCACCCACGTCCGGGAGCGACTGCAGGAATATCCCGCCCGCGACCGCCAGGAGGCACAGCGCGGCAAGCACAAGGAGGAACAGGCGACGGTGTCCCGGGCGGACGGCGGGCAGGCGCAGCCCGTCTGGTAGGAGGGGAAACAGGCGGCCGGGAAGGAGGGTGGTGGAAGTGGTCGCCATGGTCCCGCATGGCGACCGGAACGCCCGATCGCCAACCCCAAAGACGGGCCGCCGGGCCGCGCGTTACGAGGCCGCACGGAGTTCAGGCAGACAGGACCGTGACTTCGCGATCGGATGTTGCATGCGGGTCACCCACTCGCCGTAAAGGCGTATCACGCCGTCTCGGGCCGTTCCACCGCCGCGTCCGGTCCGGCCGGCTGCTCGTTCCGCGCCCGCTTCTCCGCGGAATCCGCCGCTGTCACCGTCTGCTCCTCTGCCTGCTCTTCATTGGTCTGCGCCGCCACAGACTGCGGCGCGGCCTCCGGCTTTGTCCCCTCTTGTGCGAGCTCCACCTGGCCGCCGCCTACGTCCACCTCCTTGTACTGCGGAGCAGGACCGTCCACCCCGTCATGATCCGGCGTACCGGGCGCCATGATGGCGCGCGCCGTGCCCGCGATCTCATCCGTGGTCTTCTCCACCCGGCGCGCCTTGGCTGTGGCCTCTGCGTCCGGCACGCGGACGGTGGCTTCCGGCGCCTGTACCGGCTGCGCCGCCTTCCGCTCCAGGTTCCTAGCGAGCACCGCGTTCTTCTGCTGCTCGTCCTTCAGATCGATCACATCCTGGGTGGCGGCGTTCTGCTTCTCCACGCTCCGGCTCACCAGCGCTTCCAGGTCCTGGTCCGTCACTTCCTTCTTTTCCTGGGACTCCTGCTGCTCGGGTTTCTCCTTCTGCTCCTCCATGCGGCGGGCCTCCGCGTTGCCTTCGTCCAGAAGCTCGCCGGCAAAGCCGACCAAGCGCGCCTCACGCTCCAGCCGATGACGGATGCAGACCAGCTTCATGCGGCGCGGAGGAGGGAAGGGAAGTTCTTCATCCACACTGCTTCCTTCTTCCGATCGTCCTGCTCCACGGCTTGGAACAATCCCTTCCTCTCACGCTCCACCTGGGTCTTCAGCGTTCGCAGGTACCCGCCGTACGCCTGGTCGTAGCGCTCCAGCGCCCGTTCGTACCGAACCTTCCTCAGCGCGCGCTCCTGCGGTGTTTCAGTCTTGTACTTCTCCGGGAGCGTCTTGCGGCCCTCGCTCGTCAGGTCAGGCTCAATCTCCCCCATGATCCGGTCGTAGATCTCCTGGCCGGTGGGGATCTCCAGGGGTCGGGCGGACATCGGGATAGTATAGCATTTTTCCGGGCTGATGCCCAGGTTCTCTGCTGTTTCCCCGCATCAGGCAGCGGAACAGTGGACAGAATGCGGTTCTGGTCTACGCTGACCACAGCTGGCCGCAGCGGTTGCGGCCATAGGATGGCTCGGTCTTTGAGGAGTGGCGATCATGCGCCGGAAGCGCGGAAGGTGCTTGACCAAGAGAGCGATCGACGCCGTCAGGCAGAACGGCAAGGTTCCGATCAGCTCTTATCCCCATCTGCAGCACTGCGGTCCGTGCATGGACCGGGTGGATCGCGCGATGACGGAGTTTGAACACGTGAGCCGCCGGTCCCGGTACGCAACCGCATCCTGATTGCACAGCCAGCGGCGAGCCGTCACCTGAGCCTTGTCCAACCGGCAAGGCTCTTCTTCATGCCTAAATGCCAGCCCGCCGCAGCGTGGCTCAATTTTTCTGCACACCAATCCACATGAATCGCGAATGATGAATCATGAATTAAGCCAGTCCATCATCCCTGATTCATAATTCCTGATTCAGGATTCCACTCATCTTCAACTCTCCACCACCTCTTCTTCTCTTGCTTCTCTCTTCTTTTTCTCCTTGCGGGGCCGCTCCAGCGCCGCCGCCTGCGCCGTCAGTTCCTCAATCCAGTGACGCGCGCTCTTCTTGGCGGCATCCTCAAGCAATGCGAGCCTGAGTTTTAACGTCGATCCACTGATGCGCCAATGGTTATTCACAGACAGCAGCTGCATCACCTCCGCCGCTTGAACCGAGGGCGAGAGCGTGAGCGTTACATCTTCGTCTTCTTTTCGGATCCTGAGGACGCGACCGCGGCGCGCGGCCATTTTCAGCTTCAGCACAAGGAAGAGGAGCCGCACCTGCTCCGGCATCTCCCCGTACTCCTCCCGCAGGTCTGAAGCGAACTCCTCCAAGATCGCCTCGTCCTCCGATCCCGCCAGCTTCTGGTAGACGGAGATCTTCTCCTGGTCGTCCGGGATGTAGAAGGACGGAATGAACGCGGCCACCGGCAGCTGGATCTCCGGCTGGATGTCCTCTTCCTCCTCCCGGCCGTTACCCGACCGGATGTCCTCCACCGCCTGCTTGAGCATGCGCAGGTAGTGGCTCACGCCCACGGTCTGCATGGTGCCGGACTGCTCCGCGCCCAGGATCTCTCCCGCCCCGCGGATCTCCAGGTCCCGCATGGCCACCTGGAAGCCGGATCCCAGCTCGCACGCCTCCACAATGGCTCGGAGGCGCTTCTTGGCGTCCTCCTTCAGCTTCTGCGTGTGGTAGAGCAGGTACGCAAACGCCTGCACCTTGCCGCGGCCCACTCTCCCGCGCAGCTGGTAGAGCTGCGCCAGACCAAAGCGCTCCGCCTCATTGACGATCAGCGTGTTGGCGCGCGGCAGGTCTATGCCGTTCTCAATGATGGTGGAGCTCACCAGCACCTGGTACGCGCCTTCCTTGAACTGCGTGATGCGCCGCTCCAGATCCTCCGGCTTCAGCTGGCCGTGGGCCACAATGAACTTGGCCTCAGGCACCAGTTTCCTGAGCTTTTCCGCAAAAGCATCGATCGTCTCCACGCGGTTGTGGAGCACAAATACCTGACCGTCCCGCTTCAGCTCATGGAGGATGGCGATGCGCACCAGCTCGTCACTGTACTTCCGGACCTCCGTAATGATGGGCAGCCGGCCGGGCGGCGGAGTGGTGATGGTGGTGATGTCCCGCAGCTTGTGCAGACCCAGGTTCAGTGTGCGCGGGATGGGCGTGGCGGTGAGGGTCAAAATATCGACCGACGCGCGCATTTCCTTGAACTTCTCCTTCTGCTTCACGCCAAACCGCTGCTCTTCATCAATGATCACCAGCCCCAGGTTGTGGAACTTCACGTCCTCCTGCAGGAGCCTGTGCGTGCCGATGACGATGTGCGTGTCCCCCTTGCGGATGCGATCCAAAGTCTCCTTCTGCTCCGCCGGCGTGCGGAAGCGGGAGAGCATCTCCACCTTCACCGGGAACGTCCGCATGCGCTCCTGGAAGCTCTTGTAGTGCTGGTCCGCCAGGATGGTGATGGGCGCAATGACCGCCACCTGCTTGCCGGCCACGGCGGCCTTGAACGCCGCGCGCATGGCCACTTCGGTCTTCCCAAATCCCACGTCTCCGCAGACGAGCCGGTCCATGGGATGGTCGCTCTCCATGTCCTGCTTGATGTCCTGAATGGCCTTCAGCTGTCCCGGCGTCTCCTGGTAGGGGAATCCCTTCTCAAACTTCCGCACGATCGGGTCATCTTCCTCAAACCGGTGCCCGCGCGCCTTGGCGCGCTTGGCGTAGAGCTTCAGGAGCTCCGTTGCGATCTCCCGCGTCTCCTTCCTCATGCGCTCCGTGAGCCGCTTCCACTCCACCGTGCCGAGCCTTGTCAGCGCCGGCTCCTGGCCCTCCTCATGCACGTATTTGCTGAGCTTGTCCGCCTGGTCCACCGGAACGAACAGCTTGTCCCCGCCGGCGTACCACAGTTCCAGGTACTCCCGCGTCACATCGTCGACCGTCTTCTGGACCGTCCCCTGGAAATGCCCGATGCCGTGGTCCATGTGCACCACGTAGTCTCCCGGCTGGAGGGATGTGATGAAATCCAAGGCCAGCTTGGCAATGCCCTTCTGCTTACCTGCCTTGCGCAGAGAGAAGATCTCCCGGTCGGTCAGGAGCGCTACCTGCAGATCCGGGTTCTGCAGGGAGTGCGGCAACAGGTCCTCCTCTTCCGAGGCGATGACGGTAATAGCGCCGGGCCGCGTGTTCTCATGGTCGGTATGTGCCACTCGTTCTTCTTTCAGGATCTCCGTCAGCTCGTCTGCGCGTTTGGTGACAACCAAGAGCCGCCACTCCTGCTGCAGTTTGTCGCGGACATCGTTCAGGAAATCCGTCAGCGTGTAGAACTTGAGCACGGACAGGTAGCGCAGGTGCGCGTGGTGCTCCTGGCTCTCCGGGAACGCGGTGAAAGAGAGAGCCTTGCGGCCGATCGGGAGCTCCAGGTCATCCTGGTCGTCTGTCACCGTCAGTGAGGACTCCGGCAGCTGGCGCGAGAGCAACGTGGATTCATGGGAGGCGGCCGGGAAGATCTCCAGCCTGGGACCGGCCTTGGTCACCTGGGAGAGATCCATCCTCTCCACCGCCTCAATCTTCTCCAGTGTATCGAACTCAAACTGCAGGCGGTACGGATGCGCGGACTGCACCGGGAAGATGTCCAGCGTGTCTCCCGTCCGCCGGTACTCCCCGGGACTCAGGTATAGATCCTGTCCATGCCGGTAGCCGCGGTCCATGAGGGACTCAAAGAGCTCGGTGAAGTGGACCTGCTCGCCCACATGGAGATCGATCTTCTTATCATTCAGCTCCTTCCCGGACGGAAAGTCCGCCTCCCACTCTTCCCGCGTGATCACGAACGCGTGCGCCTGGTCCGGCGGCGCCTGCAGGAACAGGAGGAACTGCTGCAGCCGCTCCTGGACCACCTCCCCCTCCGCATCCCACACGGGCGTGAGGCTGGACGCGGGAAGCTCAAAGAACTGCAGCCAGTGCAGAAGGGATTCCCGCATGGCGTCACTCCCGGTGACAAGCACGCACGGCTGGGGACGGAACCCCAGAAAGTGGCTGAGCAGCATGGCCTTGGCCGTTTCATTGGACGCTCCGGACACCACCAGACGCCCCTGCTTGTGCAGGAGATCCGCCAGTTCCCGGTGGGTACCGTCTCCAAGAAGGAGGGAGGGCTTCATGTCGTTCTACAACACTTGAGACACCGCCAAGCCCTCAAAAAACGAGCGGCTTGCTGATTGACAGTGTCAGTCCTATGAACAGGGATAGTATAGGCTGATTCAAGGGGGTCGTAAAGCCCATAAACCTTAATCATAGTCTCTTATGCCTCCCATCACCGCAAACAGTGCCGCCGCTACCTCGCCCCGAGTAAGCTCCCGTTCCGGCTGCAGGATGTACTCCCGGCAACCCGTAATGTCGCAATCACGGTTGCGGTCAAAGAAGAGGCGATACTTGGCGGCGATGCCGGCATAGGGAGCGAACCAATCATGAGTCCGAACATCCTTGTAGGAGTGCGGTAGATTGAGGGGAAGATCGAATGTGAGGGCCAGCATCTTGAGGAATTCACCAGTGTTCACATTATCCACTGGACGGAATGAGCCGTCCGGGTGGCCACCGATCACACCAAGCTCCGCTGCTTTGGTAATGAAGCGGACGTACCACTCGCCCTCCGGCACATCCCAGAAGCGCCCGTTGTTCGTCCGTTCGCCGATCGTTTTGAATTTCCCCAACATGAGGAACTTAGCTGCCTCGGCCCGGTTCACGAGCCGCCCTTCCCGGAACGTGCCATCGGGATATCCGCCGATGATCCCGTTCTGGGCCAGGAAGTTCGCCGCTGCTGCGACTGATTCCCTGACATCAATATCCCGGAACCAGTGGCGCGATGGTTCCCGTGTATCGATCACCCGAACTTCATCCTCATAGCCCGCAGGCGGGACTCCCGGAGATGTAAACGCCGATATGTACCGAATGGTCTTCGTGAGCATCGGGCCACAAGACTGATTCTCCGGATACTGGAACGTGCCCGGATAGAGCGGCCCTGGACACACTCGTGCCTGGATGGTGTACGTTCCGTCTCCACCCGCTCTTTCAAAGACATCCCTCAACCCGCCAGCAATGATCTCCTTCAGTTGCTGCGGCCCCCGGCCTGCCCCACCCACCGCTTCTGTAGGATTCGCGCCAGGCTTATCGCCTCGATAGACGAGCGCTTCTAACTCAACAGCCATGGGCGGCATGCTGGAGAGGTAAAAGGTCGTATCGTTGTAGTTATCGTCCGTTCGGAAGTGGGTAATGGATGGCAGTTCTGCATTGCACGATCCACTGCCGCAGCCATGCGGACATTTCTCAATCACGAACGTCGGCCCTTCCGGAGAACATTGGTACTCTTTCACCGAACACCCCCGCCCTTCGCATGATTCTACGTCCTTGGATGGTCCATTGTCAGGGATGAAGTGGCATGTGTCTCCAATCTGGTAGTCAGTCCCATATCCATACGACTCCATGAAACCCTGGGTGTAGATATTGCCGCGGTCTGTATCGGTGCAGGAGTGCGATTTGCATCGCTCATCGCACGCACCAAATGGCATACCGTTCTCACCCCCTTCATCACACTCTTCACCTGGATCAACCTGCCCATTACCACAGAAGGCTCGTGAAGAGGCGGAGCTCCCCTGAGGCAGGCACGCACCGTTGCGACAGCCGTTGGGGCAGGCAACCGGACGGCCTTTGTAGAGGCCCGGCTCTGAACCTGTGCACATGTACTCACTGATGTAGCAGTTGCTTCCTGAGCAGGCCGATGCTCGAATAAATACACCCTCCTCTTTTTCCACATTACATTCGTCGGATACCGTCGGATTCCACTGCGGTGCGGTCGTCTTCAGGGTACCCATACGATAGATATCTCCTCCATTGTCGGAATCCGTGCAGCTCACCGATGTCTGTGCGATGCAGGCGCCGTTGCTGCAGCCATTGGGACACTTGTATGTCTTCATTTCGGTGTAGCCGTTCGCATTACAGATCCATTCGCCCACAAACGAGCCTGCCGTACAGGCACCCAGATTTGCCTCACTTCCCCCAACGGGGCAGTAGCAGGTGTCAGCTGAGGGAGGAACGGCACCCCTGGCGGCTCCCCCCTTCACGGAATAATTGAGACCTCCGTCAGAATCGATACAGCTATCTTGAGCTAGTGCTGCTCCAGCATATGGACCAAAGATTAGGTTTTGAGAAATATGTATACCTTCCAATGCAGCTACTGCCATCAATACGGATAGCCAGATCTTCACAGAGGCTCGCATGAAGGAATGTGGGGAGGATATTTACTACTCTACACCTCTCAATCAACAACAGAAACAGCGGATGCTTCACTGTTATCTAGTCATCACAATAACTTTGTTCCCTCATCCCTTCATCCCCATCCCTTACCCCTCACTCTCACTCCTCCGTCATCCGGAGCAGCATGATCAGGTGCGGGAACTCCGGCTCTCATGACTGATACACATCCCTCCTGTGTCCAACTTTCACCACCGTCACTGTAATACGCTCGTGATCAACTGAATAAATAATGCGGTACGGCCATACACGAACTGAACGGAAGCCCAAATAGTTTCCACTTAAAGCTTTTCCAGCAAGAGGATTGTCTTTCAGGACATGTACCGCTGCCAGAACACGGTCCTGATCCTTTACTGAAAGGGCATCGATCTGTTTTTGCGCCTTTCGCTTAATCTCCAATTGGTACATGCCTACCGTCGCAGACTCTTCATCACCTCCTCCAAACTCACTGTATCATCATGGATTTTTCCTTCCCTTAACTCCTTTGCGGCTTCATCCATATCGGCTCGGAACTCAGGATCTGCCATGATCTCCATCGTCTCTTTCCAGGACTCATACTCCTCAAAGGACATCACCACCACCTTGGGCACACCCTCATGTGTGACAGCAACCGCAAATCCTGGGTGCTCAGCCTCATCAATCACTCCGTAGAAATTCTTCCTAGCCTCTGTTGCAGTAATGAATCGATTCATACGTACATTATAACGTACGTTGTAATTAAAAGCAAGAAAAATCGGATGTATACTTACATATCCATTACTCCTCCGTCATCCGGAGGGGCATGATGAGGTGCAGGAACTCTGGTTCATTGGCGATCTCAAAGACCGCCGGGCGCTGGCTGTCTGTGACCTGCATGGTCACCACGTCTGAATCGATGTGACCAAGGAAGTCCAGCAGGTAACTGGAGGACAGGGCGATCTTATTCTCCTCGCCGGTCAGCTCCGCCATGAGGACGGTCTCATCCCGCCCGGCCGGCGTCTGCGGCGTGATGATAGTGGTCTGCTCGCGGTTACAGGCAAAGGTCAGCTTGTTATTCACCTCCTTGGCAAAGTAGTGCATGCGCCGGACGGCGGGGAGCAGGTCTTTCACCGTGAGCGCCACCCGCGTGCGCGGCTCGCGCGGGATGATCTGCTGGTAGTCCGGGAACTTGCCCTCAATGAGGCGGGAGAGGATCCGCGTCCGGCCAACGGTGAACTCCACCTGCTGCTTGCTGAGGGCCACGCTCACGCCTGGGAGCGGCGCATCCGGCTTGTCCGCCTGCGCATCCCGCTTCTCCTTCTCTCTGGCTCCCAGGGTGGCGCGCACTTCCTCCAGCACTTTGGCCGGGATGATGCACGTGAGATCGGACACGCCCGTAACGGGGATCCGGTACTCAGACAGGCGGTAGCTGTC
>CAZWIA010000011.1:19547-28449 GCA_964633955.1 uncultured Candidatus Peribacteria bacterium
TTTCCACAAATCAGAATGGAGAATCACCATAGGTCGAATTCGTGGATATTCATCAGCTTGCTGCACTGTAGCCCTCAATATTCTCCTAGAACTCCAGTTCAATCGTCCCCTCCTCCATGGTCGACCGGACCGGGATTCCCAGGCTCTTCAGCCGCGCCAAGATGCTTGGGTGAGGGTGGCCGTACGCGTTGTCCTTCCCGGCGGAGACAATGGCGAGCATCGGTTGGACGGCGAGCAGGAAGCTGGTCGCGGTACTTGTCCGGCTGCCGTGGTGGCCCAGTTTCAGGACGGTGGACCGGACTGGCGCGCCGGAGGCGAGGATCTGCGTCTCCGTCCACTCGTCGGCGTCTCCGGTCAGCATGACCGCGTGCGGACCGTAGAGGATCCGCAGGACGATGGACGACCGGTTGGTCTCCATGCCCGGATCCATCGTGGCGGCATCGGGCCACAGGACATCGATCAGCACGCCGTCCCCCAGGTCAATATCCTCCTGCGGGTTTGGCACGATGAGCGGGTTGTTCTGTTCGTCCAGGACATCGATCAGCTCCGCGTAGCGCGGGAGGGCGCGCTCCACGCCCGTGAGCATCACCCGGTCGATGTGGTGGCGCCGCACCGCTTCCGGCAGCCCGGCCACGTGGTCTTTGTCCGGGTGCGTGAGGACCAGGAGATCAATCCTGCGCCGGAAGTAGGAGAGGTGCTTCCCTAGCTCTTCCAGCACTGTGAGGTCTGGCCCGCCATCGATCAGGATGTGCCTCCCCCGCGGCGTGCGGAGGAGGATCGCATCACCCTGACCGATGTTGAGGACGTAGAGGTGGAGCTTCCCGTCCGCCAGGCGCCGGGATTCGCGCAGCAGGCCCAGCATGAGGACCAGGAGGCCTGTCAGGATGAAGAGCTGCGTTCGGCGATCGAGCTTCACCTGATCAGCCTACGGCGCATCAACCGGCTAGGCACCGGTCCGGGGGCACGATGAATCAGGTGAACGGGGCGTTCGCCGCTAGCACTCGACCTATTAGGCGTTCCGCGCGCTCGCAGAACGCCGCGCCCGATGGGCACCCACGCCCATGCCGGCCAGGAGGAGCGGCAGGAGGGCGGCCACGCCGGAGTCCGTGAGCGGCGGCGTTTCCGGCTGCGGCTGCCAGCCGGGCACGCTGCTGGGCGCGGAGGAGCTGGAGGTTCCCGGGAACGGCACGCCCGGCTCCGTCACCACGCCGCCCAGGACGGTGAGGGAGGACGTGAGCGGATTCAGCGGCAGGCCGGGAGTGCCCTGCGCGTCCCGGCCACGGATGACCGGTTGCGCGGTGACCACGTACGGCCGGCCCGGGACCTGGGGCCGGGTGACGAGCAGTGCCGTCTCTCCATCCGTCACAATCCGTTTCAGTGGCAGCGTCTCTCCGGAGCCCCATGTGACCGTGAATGCCTCTGCCGCCTGTTCCCGGGGGACAGCCACCGGCACGTTGAACGTCAGCAGAATGCCGGTTGAGGAGACCGCGCTGGCGCTTACCATCTCCAGTTGGGTTGGTAGAGGCTGGCCATCCAGCATGACGGTCGCCTCTTCCAGGAACGCGCTCTCCGCCCCCGCGCTATCCACGGCCACGATGGAGACGTAGAGCGTCCCGGTCTCCGCCGGCAGCTCCGTGAGGACGTGTTCGGTCCGGCCGGCAGCCACGCTCTCCACGTCATCGTAGCTGCCGGAGCTTCCCAGGATGGACTCACGGCTGACGTAGACGTCGTAGCGGACGGTATCCTCCCCGGCCGCTTGCCACGTGACCCGCACGGCGCCGTTCTGGCGCATGGCCGTGATGCCGGTCACCGGGGCGGGCAACGCCGCCGCGGCCGCCAGGGGCACGGCCCAGGCGATGAGGACGGCTACGGCTGCAACGTGAACGCGCACGGGTGTTGGTGTGAGAATCGTGTCATTATAGCAGAAAACAGGCGGTGATGACAGGTGAAGATATGAAGGGGTTAAGAGGTTGCCACCTCGCTTTGGTTGATCAGCTGCGGAATTCTCAAGATGCGCGTGAGTACCAGGATGATCGCGCCCGCCGCGGCCAGCCCCCCGATCGTCCGGAGGTCGGACGTCAGATATGGCCCGATCAAGGCCAGGAACCCGCCTAGACCCAAGGAGAAGATCAGCCACCTGCTAAGCGCCATCCGGTCGATCCTGGCCGGCAGGACGCGCTGCGCTTGCGGTAGAAGGAGCAGTGTGAGGATCACGTGGACGATCACGGAGGTGTAGCTGGCACCCATGAACCCGCGCGGCGGGATGAGCCAGCGGTTCAAGACGACCGAGAGAACTGCGCCGGTGGCGAGCGTGGCGAGCAGTCGGCGCCAGGCGTGGCGGGTCAGCAGCACGTAGAACGCGTACGTGAGGAAGCCATTGAGGAACATCGGCAGCGCGGTGAGCCGGAGGACCGTATCCGAACCGGGACTCGTTGCGGTTGAGAGGTAACGATCGGTAGTCAGTAGCGAAACGAGCGGCCGCGCCCAGAGGAGGGAAAAGAGCAGCGTGCAGGATCCCAAGAAGAGGAGGATCAGGAGCGTCTTTCCCAGGAGCCCGCGCGTGTCCTCCCCGCGCTCGCTCCGTCCGCTCAGGATGGGCAAAACGGAGTTCAGGAGGAACGTGGGAATGATGTACGCCATGTCCGCCATCCGCTGCACCGCGCCGTAGTACGCGTTCTGGATATCATAATCCGGCCGCAGCGCGGCGATCAGGGAGACATCGGTCTGCCGGTAGACCGCCGTTGCCAGGAACGCCAGGCCGTAGGGCAGCGCCGACCGGAAGAGCGCGGATACCTCCGCGCGATCGATCCGCAGTGTGAACGGCAACGTACGGACGGCGAGCGCGAGCGAGACGAGGAAGAGGAGCAGCGATCCCAGTCCGCCGTAGAGGAGGAACAGCTGGTAGAAGCGGATGTTAGTTGACCGGTCCAGCCCCACGAGGAGGACCGTGCCCACGATCAATGCGGTGGTCAGCACGCGCTGGGAGACTTCCGCCACGAACACGGCCTTCATCTTGTACGTCACCTGGAACACGGTCCTGAGCATGCCGGCCAGCAGCGTGAAGCACGGCACCAGGGCGGCGATGGTGATGCCGACCGGGAGCGGCGTGCCGCGCCAGGCGGGATTTGACCATGCGATCGTCAGGGCGATGCCCAGGGAAACCGCCAGGATGATCGATCGAAGAATGAACATGGATCCCAGGACGTTCCCTTTCTCCCTTTCAGTCGCCCTGCTCACTTCTTTCACGGCGACCGCGTACAGGCCAAAGTCCGCCAGGATGCCAAAGATCTGCAGGTACCCGTACGCGGAGTTATAGTTCCCCACCAGGTCCGGGCTGAGCCCCATGTACACGAACCGCGTGGTGACGATGCTGAGGGCCGCCATGGCGGCCTGGCTCCCGATCTGCCAGAGCGTTGCGCGGGCGATCTGCTTGGTGGACACGGGGGGAGTATAGGGAGGAAGGGGAAAGTATGAAGGGGTAGGGGCCGCGGAATCGGTTCTGCGTCCGTCTCTTCTTGGCTACCATGCCTTTGTGCAGCTCACCGTTCCCTTCTACGGCAATACAGAGGACAATCTTCACTGCTTCCAGGCGTCCGTCCGAATGGTGCTGAAGTACCTGCTGCCCGAGCACGAATGCACCTGGGAAGAGCTTGAGAAGTTCACCGCCATGCGACCGGGCAAGTGGACGTGGCCCACAAAGGCGATCATGGGGATGAACGCATTAGGGCTCGATGTGGTCGTCATGGAGGAGTTCGACGGGAAGGCGTTCGTCCAGGACGGCAATGTCTACCTCATGCGCTTCTTTGGTGAGGAGGTTGGCAGCGCGCAGGTCCGGATGGGTGACATCCCACAGGAACAGGAGTTCTACCGGCAGCTGCTTGCGAGCGAGGTGGAGATCGGTGGCCGACCGGAAATTGCGGACATCAGGCGGCAGCTCGATCGTGGCATGCCGGTGCTATGCAACGTGAACAGCTATGCATTGCGGGGCAAGACGGGATACGCCGGCCATGCGGTGGTCCTGTTTGGTTACGATGATGCGGGATTCTTCCTGCATGACCCGGGCCTTCCGCCCATGCCGGATCAACACGTGCGGTATGACCTGTTCCGGAAAGCGTGGGATTATCCGGATCAGACAGCCAGGAATCTGATTGCTGTAGGGAAGCGCAGTTGAGATGTGCCGCACTCGTGCTACCGTTTGCCCATGGCCAAGAAGCACTTGAGCGACATGGATCGCTTGATGAAGGAGCAGTCCCAGACCGCAAAGATTGCGCGTGGGGCAGCAGCCAGTCTAGTGACAAGTAGTGTGAAGTGCGCGGTGATGGGGACACGGGTCTTGCTGGATGCGTCTGAGGATCCCGACCGGGCGCGTGAGACCCTGGAGCGGATCCTGCTGCGCCGTGGGGATGTGAATGGCCGGATCGATACGATCATGAAGATGGTGGAGTTTGTGCCGGCGAACGGCAGTGCGCCACGGCATCAGTCATGAGAGAGTGCTAGGAGCGCGCTAAGTTGCTGACTGAAGATGATTGAGAAAAGCCTCCCCGTTCGAGGAAACTTGCGAGGCATCAGGTACTCCATCCCCCTGCGCCTTTCACTGAATCCTTTTGTTCGTGTTCTTCGAATCACGTGAATGAGTGAAAGGCGGCGAGGGATGGATAGGAGGCAGGGAATTCATTCCCTGCCTGGCTGCTTGCTCGGATCAGACCTCAACAAGGATGGGCACCACCATCGGCTCCCTGTCCAGCTGGCGGTCGAAGTAGCGGTACAAGGCTCCAATAACGGCGGACTTGAGCGCCTTGCGGTCGGTCTCGCCCCTGCTGAGCGCGTCCTCATACGCCTTGCGGGCGGTGGCGGTGACGTCCCGGGTGATGGTGTTCAGCTCCGAGCCGTAGATGAGCCCGCGGGAGATGATGTCCGGATCGCCTACCAGGCGGAGGGACTGGCTGTAGACCTTGAAGAGGACCATCAGCACGCCGCCGGAGCTCATGACCTTGCGGTCCGTGAGGATCCGCTGGCCCTCGCCCGCGGCGCCAAGGCCGTCGATGATGACATCATTGGCCGTGTGCTTCTGCTTGCTGCGGCGGGCGTTGCCCTGCGGGTCAAACTCCAAGATCTCGCCATTCAGGAGCAGGTGCACCTGGTTCTCCGGGTAGCCGATGCCGCGCACGAGGTCCGCGTGCGCGGCCTTCATGTGGGGCTCGCCGTGCTCCGGGATCACGTGCTTGGCGCGGACCAGGCGGTGCATGAGCAGGATGTCCTGCTGGTAGCCGTGGCCCGTGGTGTGGAGTGCCAGCTCTTGGTTGGTCTTCACCATGGCGCCCTTGAGGTGGAGGTTATTGACCACTTTGGCCACCGCGCGCTCGTTGCCGATGATGGGGTTACTGCTCAGGATGACCGTATCCCCCTTCTTCACCGCCACGTTGCGGTGGGTGCCCAGTCCCATGCGGGCCAGGCCCGCCTGCTCCTCGCCTTGGGAGCCGGTGGTCAGGATCAGCACTTCGCGATCGGGCAGCTTCTCCATGCCGGGGCCCGCTTTGCGGATCATGCCGCGCGGGGCCTTGATGTACCCCAGCTGCTGCGCGATCTCGATATTGGTCTCCATGCTGCGGCCGGAGACGTAGATCTTGCGGTTGGCCTCCTTGGCATGCTCGATCACCTGCGCGATGCGGTTCAAGAGGGAGGAGAACGTGGAGATGATCACGCGGCCCTTGGCCTCGCGGATGAGCCCGCGGAGCGTCTGGCTGATGTCAGCTTCGCTCTTGCTGAAGCCGGGCTTCTGGGCGTTGGTGGAATCCGCGATGATGGCCAGTACGCCCTGGTCCGCCAGTTGCGCCATGCGGTGGAAGTCCGCCGGATCCTCGTTCATGGGGGTGAAATCAAACTTGAAATCCCCGGTGTGGAGGATGGTGCCGTACGGCGTGTGGATGGCCACTGCGGAGGAGTCCGGGATGGAGTGCGTCACGCGGAGGAATTCGACCTCGACTTTTCCGAGCCGCACCTTCTCGCGGAAGTTCACGGTGTTGAGCTGGGACCTGGAGGTGAGATGGGCCTCGTCCAGGCGCTTCCTGACCATGGCCATGGTGAGGCGGGTGCCAAAGCACGGGGGGAAGCGCAGCGCGGGCAGCAGGTGCTGCACGGCGCCAATGTGGTCTAAGTGCCCGTGGGTGAAGAGGACGGCCTTGATCCGGTTCTCCCGGCCCTTGAGGGCGGAGATGTCCGGGATCAGGTAATCGATCCCCAGCATGTCCTCATCTGGGAACTGGAGGCCTAGGTCAATGATGTAGATGTCTCCATCCACCTCCACCACAAAGCAGTTGCGGCCCACTTGCTCAAACCCGCCCAGCGGGTAGACGCGGAGCTTCTGCGCCGCGCTGCCCTGGTTCGGGCCGGCGTTCGCCTGCGGCTGCGGTTGGGATTGCTGCTGAGAAGGATTGCCCTGCCCCTGCTGGTTTCCCCGGCTGCGGTTTCTGCCGCCACGGCGGAAGAATCTCCGTCTAGCGGAAGGATGTGACGCCCCTTGCGGCGTCTGTGCGTTCATGTCCGTCATGTATTCGTTGGAAAGAATGGACTGCGCTCCACTCTACTCCCGGAGAGGCCATATTGCAAGTGCCAATTTGCACTAATATCTAGTTTTAGGCTTTAGGATAACAAATTATTCGACCGATTATCCTGTACTACGGGCCTATTGGCCGTCGGATTCCCGGTCACAGGGGTGCCGGACGCGGAGGGGCAGCCGGAGCATCATTCCGGCCTGTCGTCAGGGGCGTGTGCTTGCTGGTGCCGGGAGGGGAACGGTAGCCTGATGTCCTCATGGAGATCGCCGTCCAGACCGGTGCGACCCGTGCGGGAAGCGGCATGACGCTTGTGGCGCGTGCGCTCGTGTCCGGTCGCGAACGCGCCATTCTCCTCTTGCACGCGCGGGAGCGGCGGGGAGCCGGGGATACGCTGGAAGACGAGTGCGTGGAGATCCTGCGCCACGCGCTCTTGGATGCGGAGGGAGAGCCGTGGGCGCGTCTGGACGGCACGCTCAAGGAACTCAACGGGCTCTTCAAGGGCATGATGGTGGCCGGCGGCGCGGATGAGATCCACGCCGTGGTGGGCTACGTGGACACGGCGGGTGCGCTGCACGTGTCTCACGCCGGACGCGGGGAAGCGTGGCTGCTCAGGAGCGGATCCGTGAGCCAGATCACGGAATCCACCCGGGGGAAGCCGGTGTCCAACTTTGTGCACATCTCAAGCGGCGTGCTGGAGCCGGGGGATACGGTGGTCTGCGCCACCACGCGGCTCATGCGCGTGCTCACGCCGGTGCAGCTCTCACAATTGGCCCAGGTGGAAGGGGCGGTGGATGACCTGGGCAAGCGCCTCCAGGCGGAGGGCGAGGCATCCGCGCTGGCCATCCTGAGTGCGGCGGGTGTTTCCGTGGCGCGGCGCGCGCCACCGCCGGCCGAGCCGGAGGATCCGGAAGAGGAGCGGACGCTTCCGCGGCGGGACCGCCGAGGCCGGCGGCGCGGGCGCGGGCGGGCGCCGTCGTGGTTGGGTGGCGTGGTGCCTCTGCTTACGGGCCTGCTGGAGCGCTTGCGCGCGGCTCTGCCCGTCCTCCGGGGAGTGGCCGGTCGTGCGGCAAAGGTGTCCTCCCGCGGCGCAGGAAGGCTGATGGGCTCACGTGACCGGATTGCCACGCTGTCCGACCGGGCCATGCAGTTCCTCCGGGACTTCCGTCACCCGGAGCGCCGCCGGCGGGCGCAGCTCCTGCTCGTTGCGGCGGCGCTGGGGACGTTCCTGGTGGTGTGGATGGCAGTGAAGCTCGCCACGCTCCAGCAACGCAGCCGCACGCAGGCGGAGCTGGAGCAGCTGGTGACCCAGGTCCAGAGCGATCTGCGCACGGCGGAGAGCCGGCAGATCAGCGGCGACCTGCCGTCCGCCAATGCCATCCTGGATCAGGCGGAGGCGCGAGCCAAGCAGATCATTGATTCCGAAAGCGGCCTCTACCGCGGACAGGCGGCGGACATGCTCTCTCGCGTGCGGGAGCTCCGCGAGCGGCTCAACAACATCACGCGGGTGACGGAAGCGGCCGTGTACGCGGATCTGGGAGAGAAGAACGCCGATGTGAGCGCGCTCGGGATCATTGGCGTGAGCGAGGCGGAGCAGGCGTCCTTTGATCCTCTCTCCAGCTACCGCATCATCAGCGGCATTCTCAATGATCCCACGCAGGTCACGGACGGCGCGCTCATTGTGGACGGCACTGCCTTCCCGCGTGTGCAGGCGCTGGTGTTCCTGGTGGACGGCGGGAGCGTGATGGAGCTGTCCAGCAACGGCACCAACGCCGTCAAGACGGAGGATGTGAACGGCTGGGTGACCGGCAAGGACGTGGAATCCTACTCCCGCTACCTCTACGTCCTCTCGCCGGAGGCCAGGCAGATCTACAAGTACGAGCGTCTCAGCAATCGCTACTCCGCTCCCGTGAACTACAACGTGAACGGGGACCTCACGGGTGCCCTGGACATGGTGATTGATACCAGCGTCTACGTCCTCAAGCAGGGCGGGGAGGTGGTGAAGCTCCTGCGCGGACAGGCCCAGCCGTTCGCCGTGCGCGGCATGCCGGCGGGCCTCCTCAAGACCGCCAGCCGCTTCACCAAGCTGCCCGGCGGGAACTTCTACTTCCTGGATCCGACCAATAAGCGGATCGTGGTCACCACGGACGGCGGGCGGGAGGGGGAATCCAGCTACGTCCGCCAGTACGTCCTGGATGATCCGTCCGTGGAGGAGTTGAAGGACTTCATCGTTGACCCGGGCGAGCGGACCATCTACGTCCAGGGGGAGAGCAAGGTGTACAAGATCGATACAGTGAGATGATTGATTAGGAATTATGAATCGAGAATTATGGATGAAACACATTCATAAT
>CAZWIA010000012.1:0-27676 GCA_964633955.1 uncultured Candidatus Peribacteria bacterium
CTAGGCCCTGTTCCAGCATTGGATTGTTGGAACGGGGCCGTTTTTTGTGCTGCTTGCTCGCCAAGGCGGCAGATGTAAAGAATATCTTGCTTTGCCGTCTTAGGAGTGTATAGTTCCTAGCTAATGGCTACCATGACTCAGGAAAATACTGACAGGCAGGACATGGAGTGTGTGGTGCGCAGGGTCAATGAGGGGAGTGATGAGGTAGAAGTATACCTTCGCACTATTGGGGGTATTACGTCCATGTCGCGGCAAGAATTAGAAGGCGTGATTGGACCGGTGGAAATGGGGAGGCGGTTTACGGTGCACGGCTGGCCGGACGCGCCTCTGACACGCGAGAACGTGGAGCTGAAGTTTGATGATCATATGTACCTGGCGATGTTGGATCGGCTGCGTGAACAGGATGCGGCTCGGCGGGAAACCGAATCTCAGGAGTCAGCTGCAGCTTCTAACGCATCGGTGGTTTCTCAACCACCACAGAAACCAAAGGCGAAACACTCCTGGAATACTATCCGGCGCATGGCCGGAGCGTTGGGGTTCTAAATCAGCGCGGGATTGAGTCATGCCGCGTCAAGCGCTGGCGGGTGTGTTCCTGCTGCCGCGGCTGCTACTATTGCCTCATGCGCTTGAAGACCCGTTCCGGCGTCACGCTCATAGAGCTCCTGCTCTTCATTGCGGTGACGGCGCTGGTGGTGTGGGTATCCATTCCGCTCATGGTGAGCACCGGCACCTCCCAGGTACGGCAGGAGGCGCTGTCCCTGCTGGAACGGACGGGATCGCAGGTGCTGCAGACCGTGGGCCAGAGCGTGCGGGGGGCGGAGCGGCTGTGGGACGTGCCGGCTGGGCAAGCCAATACCGTACTGGCGCTCCAGATGCGCACTGCCGCAGAGGATCCCACCATCTTTGGACTCAGTGGCACCACACTCCTGTACGCGCGCGGAGTAGATAAGCGCAAACTGACGCCGCCGGGTGTGACGGTGACGGACTTTGTGGTGCGCAATACCTCCGGCGTGGGGAGCCGGACGGGCGTGTACCTGCGCTTCACGCTGCGTTACAACCTGCCGCTCTTAAACTCCGGCAGCTACGTCCGGACGTATGACACCAGCTACACGTTCTTCCCGGATGACGTGCTGGCCCAGAAGACGTGCTCCTGCGCGGCGCCCAACTGCACCGCCCAGAACGTCTACCGCTGGAATACGTGCAGTACCGTGACGCCGTCCGTCTGCGTCCCGGTGGACGATGAGCTCACGTGCGCCCCGTGATTCCGTCCGCGCGCACGGCGAACGCGCGGAACCTCTGCGTCAAGCCAAAAGCGTCACCGGCAGCCCGGGGCCGCTGGTACACTCCGCTGCCAGACGGCTCTTGCCGTTCCCATTTTCCCTCCCTCTTTCCCCTTCACTCTTATGGATATCCGCTCTCTCCTGAAGAGGCGGGCTCGCGCAGGGTTCACCCTCATCGAGCTCCTCCTCGTCATCGGGATCATTGCCATTCTGGCCTCCATCGTCATTGTGGCCATCAACCCCAACCGCCAGCTGGGGCAGTCCAGGGACGCGCAGCGCCGGTCAGACGTGAACACGCTGCTCAATGCCATCTACCAGTACTCGATCGACAACAACGGTCAGCTGCCCGGCGTACTGTCTGGTGCTGGCCTTGCCACGGGAACGAACTGCACCAACTCCACGGGGTGCTTCATCTGTATGGACACGGCTTGCCGCGCAAATACGTCTACTATTGGCCCCAAGGCCGCTCTGGCCCGCTTCCTCACGGGTTCCTACGTGGTGGCCATGCCGCAGGATCCGCGTCTCCGTGGGCTCTCCACGGCTTCCGGCGGTATTACCGGCTACAAGGTGTTCAAGGACACCACCGGCCGCATCACGGTCTGGGCGCCGTACGCCGAGCAGGAGACGGGTGGCAACAAGGACACCGCTATGATCAAGGTGACCCGCTAATCCTCCAGTCGCTCTTTCTGGAAAACCCCTCTCCGGAGGGGTTTTTCTTTGTTCTTCCGGGGCGGGCGTCCCGCAGCGGAATCGCCCGATCCTGCCGTCCCGCGGCGGTGGCAGGAAAGGGCAAATTCTGCTATACTATCTAGAAAAACCCATCCCATGCCCGCCTCCCCCTCCGCCAACCCTGATCAGAGGCTGCCGCCGGTCCGGCGGCCCATCCAGCGGCGCATGATCCGCGCGTCGGTGATCGTGGCGGGGTTCAGCATTGCGGTCACGGCGCTGTTTGTCATGGGCATCCTCAGCCAGCAGCTGACCCAGACTGCCATCCTCCACCAGGAGGACCTGGCGATCGACCTGGTAGGGTTCGCGCAGCAGCTCATCACGGTGAGCGTGCTCCTCATGCTCTGCTCCGGCATGGTGGGCTACTTCCTGGCCAAATCCATCGCGTGGCCGCTCAGGCGGCTTACGGACGTGCTGCGGCAGCTGAATCCCGGCCACTGGCTCTTTGCCCGGTCAGTCCGGACCGGGGATGAGGTGGAAGTCTTAGATCACGTGATTGCGGATCTCACGGCCCGCCTGAAGCAGACGTATGATCACTTGGAGGAGCTGGTAGCCGAACGCACGGCGGAGCTAGCCAAGGAGTATGCCCGGGATAGAGCCATTCTGGAATCGATCGACTCCGGCGTGCTCTCCCTGGATCACCTGGGGCAGGTGATGGACGCCAACCCGGCCGCCATCCGGCTTCTGGGGTATGCGGAGGCGGAGCTCATCGGCACGCCGGCGGAGGAGGTGCTGAGGCTCCAGACGCACAAGGCGCAGCGCGCGCCGGACACCCATCCGGTGGCGCTGTGCTTGAAGACAGGCCAGCCCTACCGGTCCAACGCCACCATGCGCCTGAGCCTCCTGAAGAAGGACCAGAGCCTGTTGCCGGTGATCCTGGCCGTCACGCCGCTCACGCTGGATGGCGGAGTGTCCGGGGCCATTGTGCTCTTCCAGGACGTGACGGAGGACCGGCAGATTGACTACATGAAGTCTGAGTTCATCACGCTGGCCAGCCACCAGCTGCGCACGCCGCTCTCCGCCGTGCGGTGGAACCTGGAGCTCTTCAATGCGGAGGGCATCTCCCTCACGGATGACCAGCGGGCGTTTCTCATGGAGATCGATGCATCTTCCAAGCGCATGGCGGCCGTGCTGGACGAGCTCCTGCACGCGGCGCGCCTTGAGGAGGAGAACTACGCCGCGTCCCGCCAGGATGTGGCGGTGCTGCCGCTGGTGCGCGGCGCGGCGGACGCGTTCGCGTCCGCGGCGGACCAGGCGGGCATCACGCTGAAGACGGAGCTGCCGGAGGCGCCGGTGACGCTCTCCACGGATCCCACGCTCTTGCAGATCATCCTCCAGAATCTGCTGGGGAACGCCATCAAGTACTCCCGCCGCGGCGGAGAGGTTATGGTGCGTGTGGCCAGGCGGGATGACCGGCTGCAGATCAGCGTGCAGGACCAGGGCATGGGGATTCCGGTGGCGGAGCAGGGGCGGGTGTTCCAGAAATTCTTCCGGGCCAGGAACGTGCGCAAGGAAGACACGGATGGCACGGGCCTGGGGCTCTACATCAGCAAGCGGTCTCTGGAGAGCCTGGGCGGCTCGATCGGGTTCCAGAGCCAGGAGGGCAAGGGCAGCACGTTCATCGTCTCGCTGCCACTGAAGGAAAAGAAGGCCTAAGGAGTTTCAGGTTACTGGTTACGAGTTACCGGTTCAGCCCATTCAACCTGCAACTGGAAACTCGTGACTGAATCATTCTTTCACAAAAAAGAGAAGCGTATGCTTCTCTCTTTAGCCTGCGCCTTCATACGCCGGATTCTGTTCCGGCGCCTTGCGGCGCCGGAGGCGATCATCTCTCTCGGTCCGCGATCGCTCGCGGACTCAAGCGGAGGCGTGCGCGGCGCGGCGGAACCACCGCGATGCCCGCGCACCCAAATCCTCCTTGCACCACCCAGAGTTTGCCACCAAGCGATCGAAGACCGCCTGCGCTCCTTTGCGGAGCCGTTTCACATGCCCCGAGGGGCTCGTCTCTGTGGTACTGGTCCTCATCCGCCTTTACCTGATATGTGACGGACGGGTGGGCGTTACCCACTGGGCGTTCCAGGCTTGCCGTGAGGCGAAGCTCAATGGTGTCCGGACGTTCCTCGACGCGGACGGAGATCCGCCGCGGCGCGATCGCCGAAGGAGCAGTAATTTCATTTTACATCTATTGTGGGTTTGTGCAAGGAATAGGGCCAACGGGATTAAATTGATAATTGATAATGGATAATTGATAATTTATCGGATTCCTTGAGAAATCCGATCATGCCGCCGTAGCTCCCGCCTTCGTCAGCCTGCGGCTGACTACGGACGGGCAGGCAGGGGTAGATCATGCTTCTTTCAGTCATCGTGCCGCCGTAGCTCAGGGGTAGAGCAACGCACTTGTAATGCGTGGGTCGGGAGTTCGACTCTCCCCGGCGGCTCCATTCGGCTTCGTGCCTGCGGGCACTACGCCGCAATGTTCGCTTTTTCGCTCGCTGCGAGCTGAATGCCCGCCGCCAATCCGCTTGCGTTGATGGACGGGTGGGGTACCGTCTAAGCGATCGGATCCGTTGCTTGCGTTCCGTTGCTGTTCCTCCCATGCCCCAGAAGCGCCTCCTCATAGCCGATGACGACCAGGTGTTCACCAAGCTCCTGGCGCTGGAGTTTGAGCAGCAGGACGCGGATGTGGAGCTCTTAGTGGCGGACAACGGCCGGCAGGCTCTGGATCTGATCCAGGCCAGCCCGCCGGATCTCCTCCTCTTAGATCTGCGCATGCCGATCGAAGACGGCTTCCTGGTACTGGAGAAGCTCAAGGGCGTCCATGCGGACTTGCCGGTGATCGTCATGACCCACTTCCGGAATGATGATTTCCTCAACCGCTGCAGGCAGCTGGGCGCGATCGAATACCTGGTGAAGGGGGACCTGCGGATTGACCAGATGGTGGGGAAGGTGCTGGCGCATCTGTGAGTGGTCAGTGGTCAGTGGTCAGTGGTCAGTGGTCAGTGGTCAGTTCATGCTAGGCCTAGCAGACGCGTGTTCTGTAGTACACTGGGCGCATGAAGCGGCTGGATGCCATGGTGAGCGTACTGCGGGTGCCTCTGGACGCGGTGGCGGCGTGCGCGGCGCTCCTCCTCAGCTACCGCCTGCGGGAGGCGCAAATAGACCTGCTGCCCGGGGTGCAGCTCCTGGAGCCGGCGCAGTCCCTGCCGCCGCTCCCGGCGTACGTGAGCGGCTTTGTGCTGCCGGCTGTGGCAGTCTTCCTCCTCATTGGAGCGTTGCTGGGCCTCTATGCCATCCGCACCACGCGGAGCGCCTGGAGCGAGGTGGGGGCGGTGCTGGCGGCCGTGGCGCTGTGGCTGGTGACGATTGTGGGCTGGTACACGCTGGTGCGGCAGCAGCTCTTCTACTCCCGTGCCATTCTGGCCACGTCCGCCATGTTCCTGGCTGCGTTCCTGCTCCTGGGCCGGTCGGCACTGGTGCTCTGGGAGCGGTCATTGCTGCGCCTGGGGGCCGGGCGGGTGGTGACGGTGTCCGTGGGATCCCAGGCGCTTAAGGGCATTGCGCGGCGGATCCTGGAGGGAGACAGCCGCTACGCCTACGTGGGCCATGTGGCGGATCTGGCGGGGTTGGAAGAACTGCTCGCAGGGCAAGCGGTGGATCTGGTCCTCCAGACGGATCCGCATCCCAGCGCGGAGGAGACCGTCCGGCTCATCGATGCCTGCCGCAGCCGGCACATCGGCTACGGGTTCCTGCCGCCGGTCCTGGCGGACGTGCCGCACCTCCTGCGGGTGGAGCGGATCGGCATCTTGCCGGTCATGCGCTTCCAGCCAACGCCGCTGGACGGCTGGGGGAGCATTGCCAAGCGCGTGTTTGATATCCTGCTGAGCCTTGCTCTGCTCATCCTCCTCTCCCCGCTCCTGCTCGCAATCAGCCTTCTCATCTGGCTCACGAGCGGCTGGCCGGTGCTCTACGTCTCCCGCCGCGCGGGGCAGCACGGCCGGGGCCTGGTGCCGGTCCTGAAGTTCCGGTCCATGGTCCGGGATGCCGATCGGCAGAAAGCGGAGCTCCTCTCCCGTAACCACCGCCGGGATGGTCCGCTCTTCAAGGTGAAGGATGATCCGCGCGTGACGCCCATCGGCCGGGTGCTCCGGCGCCTCTCCCTGGATGAGCTGCCGCAGCTTCTGAACGTGCTCCTGGGCCACCTGTCCCTGGTGGGCCCCCGCCCGCACCTGCCGGAGGAGGTGTCCCGCTACACCCCGGAGCAGCGGCGCGTCTTTGCCGTGAAGCCGGGCATGACGGGGCTGCCGCAGGTCTCCGGCCGGTCAGACCTGACATTTGCGGAGGAGGCGCGCCTGGACCAGCAGTACGTGGAGGAGTGGTCTATCTGGCTGGACCTGTGGATCCTGTGGCGCACTGTATGGGTAGTGCTGGCCCGGAGGGGGGCGGATTGACAAAGTAAATTTACTATTACACCATAGAGTCAGTTCTTTGACCGACCGGCACAGGGCCGATCGGACACTTGAGCCGCTTTAGACAGAAAGGAGCGTCCATGTTGCCCCGGATTACGGCGGATGTCTTTGAGGAGACCGGTGTTCAGGAGCCGGCCAATACCGTCCTGCTCCTTGAGGAGCTGGAGCGGTTGGACCGCACGCATCCTGGGACGGCGAAGTTCCTCCGCAGGCGCTTGGACCGCCTGCCGTGGCCGGAAGACACGGTGGCCGAGCTGGCCTCCATCTTGGGGGCGCTGCTCCTCCTGCTCCGGACGGCCTTGGGCGGTAAATTACCGAAGATCAGCCGGGCCGTGCGGCAGAAGGTACGCAACAGCGATTCTCTGTTCCTCATGGTGGATCAGTTCCAGGCACTGGCGGCGCATAACGCGTTGCTCAGCGAGTTCCTCACGGAGCGCCTCAACGCGTTGCCGACCGGCAGTGAGGCCGACGATCGCAGGGCACTTCTCCTTGTGGCTCAGGCACTGGCACTGGTGGACTACGCTCTGCCAGAGGCGCCGCAGAAGCACAGCTGGCTATTCAGCTGTAATTGAACTGGCCAAACTATCCTGCCGCTCAGCCGCCGCGCTGAGCGGCACGGCCCCACCGCCCGTCCAGGCGAGGGGGCCTCTTTTGCGTGCTAGAATAACCTCTGCTGCTCTGGATCCGGCTTGGGGGCGGGGGGGTTCTTGGATTTGGTGTGACGGGACGGCACATGGCTGGCGCTCCGAGACGCCGCATGCGGCGTCTCTACGCCGAATTGGCGCAGGTACGCCTTCACCTTCCCTCCGTAGGATTTGGTCTGGATGCGGTCGTCTAACACCAGCACGTCCGCGCCCTCCGTCTTGAACCGGCAGAATGTCCTAAGGAGCCGGAAGAGGCGGTGGGTGAGACGGGGGAGGGAGTACTCCTCAAAGGCGTTCTGGTAGCGAGAAGCACGGCGGCTGTGGACGGCGTGGCCGGGATGGTCAAAGGGCAGGGCCTGCACGACCAGGTGGTGCACCGTGCGCGGCGGCAGGTCCATTCCCTCAAACGCCCAGGGCGTGAGGAGCCAGATCGCGGGGGCGGAGGCAGCAAGGAACTCCGCCTGCATCCGTCCCTGTCCGCCGGACATCCCCTGGCAGATGAGCGTGATGCCGCGGGATTCTGCTTCCTCCGCGTGGCGGACGTAGAGGGATTCAATCATGGCCTTGGATGGGACCAGGACCACGGTCTTCCCTTCCGGCGGCTCGGTGAGGAGCTGGCTGAGTGCGGGCTCCGTGGCAAAGGTGAGCTGCACGCGGCAGGGGGACTCCCCGGCCGCCGCGCGTTCCGTGGCGGCGGCGCGGAGGGGGAGCAGTTCCTGCAGCCCTTTCCGGTCGCCCGGCGGAACAATGAGGCTCACGGGGAACCGCTGGAAGAGGATGGTGTGCAGGACGGTGCCCACGTGGTCCGGCACGGCGTGGAGCAACGTGGTTCCGTTGGGCCGGCGTTCAATGTAGGTGATGAACTGCTTGGGCGTGTCCGGATCCAGGATGCGCATGAGACCCTGCAGCAGGCCGCGGGCCTGGGAGGGGAGGGTGTCTGACCGGAGCAGGAGATCCACCTGCTCGCGCAGGCCCTTGGCTTGGGGGGTGTGGAGTTCCGCTGCCGTGACATAGTGGAGGTCTTCTTTCCGCCGGATGAGTTCACAGAAGAGCTCCGTGAGATCCGCAATCCGCGTGAGAGCGGTATCTCCTTCCGCCGCCGCGCGCAGTGCGTCCAGCGGGCAGATGGCCCCGAGCGCCTTGGAGGCCCCCTCCTCCAGCATGGATGCGTCATCGATCAGGATGTGGACCGGTTCTTGCAGTAGCGGTTCCACTCCCTCCGGCGGCGCCTGCACCAGCGTGAGCAGCTGCCGGTGGTCCAAGATGACTGTGCGCGCGGCGCGCTGGAACTGGTCGCGGTACGCGCTGCTTTCCTCCGTGCACTGCAGCTTGCCTCTCCATACTGCCTCCTCCCCGCCGTGGAGCGGGAAGTCCGCGCGGGTCTGCGGCCGGTACCAGAGGAGCTTCACTGCCAGCGTGGCCTCATCCGGCGTGTAGGCCTCCTGCGCCAGCATGGCCGCAGCGGCCTGTCGGTCCACCAGCAGGGATGGCGGATAGAGAACGGAGACGTGCTCCGGCAGCGGATGCAGGCGGCGGGCCGCTGCTTCCAGGTTCTTCACGGCAATGACGTGGCGGCGGGCTGCATCCTCAGCCGCGTGCGCAATAGCTGTCTGCAGGAACTGCGGCTCCAGCGGCTCTTCAATCAAGCCCACGCTCCCGGCTTCCGGCGGCGAGAGCTCAATCGACAGGCGGATCCCGGAGGCCGCGCCTAACGGTGCCGCCGTGTTCCATGCCGTGAGCCACGCGGGTCGCGCCTTGGCTTCGGACGGCGGCAGGGCTTGGAACAGCATCCGGTAGCCCGGGCTGCTCCGCTCCATGATCGCGCGTGCGGGCAGGAGCAGTTCTTCCGGCAGCTCCAGGAGCCGCTCCCAGCACCTACTCAAGAGCTCCAGGGTTGCCCGCACGTCCCCCAGCGCCCGGTGTACGGGGAAGTGGTTCAGCTTCAGCACGCTGCTCAAGTACCCCAGTGAGTAACTCTCCAGCTCCGGAAAGACGAGCGATGCCAGCATGGAAGTATCGATCCACGGCCGGTCCGTGAGATCCAGCCCTTCGCCCCTCAGCATGCCCAGGTCATACCCCACGTTCTGGCCCACAATGAGCGTCTCTTCCCCGATCGCCTCCCGGATAGCCTCTCTGCGATCGGCGAACGCCGGCTGGCCCGCCAGGTCAGCAGTCTTGATCCGAGTCAGCACCTCGATCATGGGCGGGATCTCCGGCGCGCTGTAGAGCTCGCTGTATTCACGCATCACCCGACCCTCTTCCACGCGCATGGCAGCGAACTCGATCACCTTATGGACTTTGGGCACAAAGCCCGTGGTCTCCGTATCCAGGACGACGATCTTCTGCGGCGGCAGGTTCATGGGGAGAGGGTACCGGTTCTCTTGAACCATGCCACATGAAAGAAGCCGCTCCACAGATGGGGGCGGCGGGTCTCTGGAGGATGATGGGGGAGCGCCTCTTTAGGAGGCGTTCCGGAAAGGGATGATGACGGGCGCGTTCAGGAGTGGCGCCAGCTCCGGGTGCCCCTGGCACCCTTCAAGCAGGAAACGTCCGACGAACGGGGCCAGCCGCGCAGTGCAGTACATCGCGACGACGTGTGGCCGGTCCATGTCCGGCTCGGCCAGGTGGATCCCTGGGGGGAGACCGTTGGCCACTTCCCGCAACGCCTTGCGGGAGAAACCGTCTGACCAGATGTCAAACGGCATTCCGATCGAGACGAGACCCCAAGACATGAAAAGATCCTCCAGACATGACCCTATCCGACCCAGACAGGGTTACCGGTCATCATCCGCCGTTTCCCTCACCTGACAAGGGTCTTGGGGCCTTGATCGTTGGAATGCGGCTCTGAGACTCAAAAATTCACAATCTGTTGCCCAGGTCAGCCCTCCGTGGCTTCCCCAGGTGCCTCCTTTGCGGCCGCCTCCTGGACCGTTTCATCTGCTACTTCCACCGCCTCCTGGTTCATCTCTTCATCCCCGGTGCTCTCCGGCGGGGGCGGGGCGCCTACGGGCTCGGCCTGCTCGGCCTCTTCCCCGTTTTGCACGGCGCTGCTGCCCGGTTCCTCGGTGGGCAATTCCTCGCCCCTCAATTGCGCCAGCTTGGCCTTGAAGGCGGGCAGCTCCTCGTAGTTGTACATGTCCAGCTCGTAGCTGGTGAGGTCTGTGGCCAGCCGGATGTTCTGGCCCTTCTTGCCGATGGCCATGGGCCGCTGCGCCTCTTCCACAAAGACCGCCGCGCGCTTCTTGATGCGGCGGCCGTCCTCATCCACGCGCTCCTGGTCGTTTACAATGATCACCGCGGAGATGGCGGCCGGCTGGAGGGCGGTGGAGATGAGCTTGATGGGGTCATCCGACCACTCGATCATATCTACGCGCTCGCCGTTGATCTCCTCCATCACGGCCTGGATGCGCACGCCCTTCTGGCCCACGCAGGCGCCAATGGGGTCGATGCGCGGATCGTTGCTCTTCACGGCCACCTTGGAGCGGAAGCCCGCGTCCCGCGCGATGGCCATCACCTGCACGTCGCCGTTGCGCACCTCCGGAATCTCCAGTTCCAGAAGCTTCTGCACCAGTTTGGGGTGGGTGCGGGAGATCCGGAGCTGCGGGCCCTTGCCGGTCATCTCCACGCGCTCCAGGTACACGCGCAGGCGCTTGCCGGTGTAGTAGTGCTCGCCGGGGATCTGCTCCCGCCAGGGGAGGGAGACCGTCATGCCCTCTATCTCCAGCGTCACCCAGTTGGGGTCCACCTTGGTCACGGTCGCGGTCAGCAGTTCATCCTCCCGGTCCTTGAACATCTGGTACAGGCTCTGCTTCTCCGCTTCCTGGATCTTCTGCAGGATCACCTGCTTGGCGGCTTGGGTCGCAATGCGACCGTACTCGTGGGGCGTCACATCGATGGTGATCTCATCCCCCTCCTCCGCGTCCGGCTTGATGCGCTGGGCGTCTTTGAGGCTGATCTCAAAGTTCTCATTCTCCACCTCCGCCACCACCTCCTTCACCAGCAGGATGGTGGGCATGTCCGTGCCCTCCGGGAACTCCACGCGGATCTCCTGCTCCTTGTTGCCAAAGTCCTTGCGGTAGGCCGTGGCAATGGCCTGCTTGACCGCATCCAAGACCATCTCCGGGGAGATGTTCTTCTCGGAACAAATCTGATTGATCGCTGCGAGGAATGTGGCGCGCATGGGAGTGAAGGGGACGTTTTACGGATGGGAAAGCCCTTGAAGGGGCAGTATACCAGAATGTCATGCCGAGTAGCCCGCATATTGCCCTTCGGAATTTGCTCCGCTGTGCTCTGCTCTCTTTTGGCAGAACTGCGGGCGTACCGAGGCAGACCATTCCAGTCTGGCTGGAATAGTGGGCGATACCAGGATCGTCAATGACATAGCTATGGTACCAGGTTTTTGGTTGAATACAAGGGCTTTAGCGGCTCCTTCAAGCGGGTAATAGGGCTGGAAATTCCTCCAGATATAACTCCGTCGCCGCTCTCAGATTCCTCAATGCATCCTTTAAGCTTTTACCCTGGCTCACAGAACCTACTTCTGGGCACGTAGCCACGAAGATTTTCCCTTCCCGATTGATGACGGCGGTGAGCTGCATGCGCCCATGCATAGCACAATCACCACTTTGCGGCATGAGCAATTCCCTTTAAGAACGCCTTCGCATGCCTTCCTCGTATGGTGGGGAGCAGGGCAATCAGGCGGTAGGCGATCGCCTTCCAGCCTTTGGGTGTCACGGAGAGACCGGCCACCCGTTGGATATGTACGGCAGATCTCCCCAGCGTCTCCATCCGCTTCAGGGATTGTTCGAGTGTGAGCGCATGGTGGTGGAACGCCACCGCTTCCGGCTGGTAGAGGAGCGGGACGTTCGATTGGGCCAGCCGCAGTCCCCACTCCACATCCTCCCAGCCGTACAGCGTCACATCTTCTCTGAAGGGATGCTGCTTGGCAATGCTGGTCGGCAGGCTGATGTGGGATGTGTACGTGAACTTGTGCTGGATGCTCGGGGGAATCGGCTGGCCGGCGTATTGCTCGATCAACGGATACCCGAACTGCCAGCCGGATCGTTCGAGGTATTGCATGACGGGTGTCCGTTCCAGTTCCGGATCCCACGTGGTGAAGCCGAGCACCGCCTCCTGCGCGCTGGTTTTCTTATTCAGCAGCGCATGTGCTTCCAGGTGCTTGGCGCAGGCGTCCGGCCTGAGGAAGATATCGTCCCCCATGAACAGGACGAGCGGTGCCGACGCGCGTGCTACCCCCCTGTTCCGGGCAACACCCTGCTGGGATTTGGGGATCTCCATGTATTGGTAGGCCGGTTCCCGGCCGCGTTTCACCAGTGCCTCTCTCGGTTCGATCAGCGGTCGCATCAGCTCGGCCGTGGCCGTGTCCGGCCCGTCACTCACCACGATCACCTGGAGCTGCGCGCGGACGGTCTGGGCGTCTATCCGCCGCAGGCACTCCGCCAGGATCCGCGCCCGCTTGTGGGTGGGGATGACGATTGTGAGGGAGGGCATGCGCGGTCAGTATGGAGCTTTTCATGGGTTCGTTAAAGGGTGACAAGGGTCAAAAGGGCGATAAAGGGTAACAAGGATCAGCGAGGAACGAAATTCTTTGTTACCCTTGTTACCCTTTTTGCCCTCATTGCCTTCGTGCGCACTCTCTTCCTTAACATCGCTTCCGCAGACGGGCTCATCGCCTGTGCCGATGAGAACGAGGTGCGCGCGAGCGTGGGTATCCATCATTGTTCGACCGATGCGGATCTGGTGCAATCGTTCGAACAGGTGCTGAACCAGGCCGGATGGAAGCCTGAAGAGCTGGAGCGGGTCGCGTGCGTGGTTGGTCCAGGAGGGTTCACCAGCTTGAGAGTTGCCTGTGCGTTTGCGAACGCGTTGAGTCATTTTCAGAGGGTGCCGTTGGCGGGGGTGCAGTTGAGTGAGGTGTACGGGAGTCGTTCATCCCTTGCGCGCCCCCTCCCCGGCCCTCCGGGCCACCCCTCCCCCGTCGCGGGGGAGGGGACGGGGACGGGGGTGGGGGCCTGGTGGCTCCACTCCACCAAGCGCGATCTCCTGTTCCTGCGCGGGTACGGTCGCTATGCGGAGATGGTGGCGGAGCCCAAACTGGTGATGCTGGATGAGCTGGATCTCTCCCTCCATGCGGAGGACAAGTGGATGGGTGAGCTCATCCCGGAGCATGAGGCGCAGGTGAAGAGGCGCGGACTGGTGCCGGCGGAACTGCAGCCGCTGGAGCAGGCACTGCCAGCGTTCCTCAATTCCCTCACGTACGCGCAGAAACCGATCGAACCGTGGTACGGGCGGGGGTGGTGAGCGGCGCGCAAGACGTTAGGACCGTGACGGCTTCTTTGGCGGACGTCCCTGGAGCACGGGGTACCAGCGCCCGGGCTCCAGCCCGTAGCGGGCCAGGTCATCCGAGTTGGCATCATGCCGCACCTGGGCGGCGTCTCCCGTCCGGGCGCGCGGACCACCGTAGAAGAGCAGTGCGGAGACCATCACTTCCTGTTCGCCGATCCGCACCACGAGCTCGCGTACGGGGTGGAGGAGCGTGGCCATTTTCTCCCTCCAAAAAATCAGGATGTCCAGAAGCTTCTCCTGCTGGTAGGCATCCAGTGCCCGCCAGAGGGCCATGATGCGTTCCTGGGTTTGCAGGGTATTGAGGAGCTGGTCTACTTCCTTGGCGGTATCAAAGGTGACGGGCCTGCGGAGGAGCTTTGCCATCAGGATTTCTCCTAGTATGCCGGAATGTGGCTTCTGTTCCATGGGCGGAAGATGCTACCCTCTTCCCCTCCCCCTGCGCTACCCTCTTCTTGTGGGCTTGATCGATTCCCTCAACCGGCTGCTTGGCGATCCCAATGAGAAGGAGCTGAGGAAGCTCTGGCCGCTGGTGAAAGGCGTGCGCACATTTGCCGAGCGCGATGAGATCAAGAGCCTCACGTTGCCGGCGCTCCCAAGCAAGACCCAGGCGCTCAAGGACCGCTACGCCCGGGGAGAGAGCCTGGATGATCTCCTGCCGGAGGCCTTTGCGGTCCACATCCGCGCGTGCGAGCTCCTGCAGGGCCACACGCTCACCATCGGCAAGCAGGATTTCACGTGGAACATGGTGCCGTTTGATGTCCAGATCCTGGGCGGCATTGTCCTGCACCGGGGGAACATCGCGGAGATGAAGACGGGCGAGGGCAAGACGCTCGTGAGCACGCTGCCGGCGTACCTGAACGCGCTCGCGGGTGAGGGCGTGCACATTGTCACTGTGAACGAGTACCTGGCCACGCGCGACGCGGCGTGGATGGGCGTGCTCTACAAGGCGCTGGGACTGACCGTGGGCGTGGTGCTGCACGGGCACAGCCACCAGCAGAAGCGGGAAGCGTACGCGGCGGACATCGCGTACGGCACCAACTCCGAGCTGGGATTTGACTACCTGCGCGACAACATGGCCACCTCCCTGGCGCGCCAGGTACAACGGCCGCTCCACTACGCCATTGTGGACGAGGTGGACAGCATCTTAATTGATGAAGCGCGCACGCCGCTCATCATCAGCCAGCCAGCCGGCGAGAGCACTCTCAAGTACGGGCAGTACGCGCAGCTGGTGAAGCAGCTCCAGGAGAACACGCACTACACGCGGGATGAGAAGCAGCGGGCGGCCGTGCTCACGGAGGAGGGGGTGAAGACCATGGAGAGGCTTTTGGGCGTGGAGAACATCTACACGGAGCGCGGGTTTGAGGAGGTGCATCACATTGAGCAGGCTCTCCGCGCCCACGCCATCTACAAGCGGGACGTGGACTACGTGGTGAAGGACGGGGAGGTGGTGATTGTGGACGAGTTCACCGGCCGCCTCATGCCCGGCCGCCGCTACGGCCACGGTTTACACCAGGCCATAGAGGCCAAGGAGGGCGTGCCCGTGCAGCGGGAGAGTAAGACCCTTGCCACCATCACGTTCCAGAACTACTTCCGCCTCTATAAGAAGCTGGCCGGCATGACGGGGACGGCCAAGACGGAGGAGGAGGAGTTTGAATCCATCTACCGGCTCCGCACGATCGTCATCCCCACCAACCGGCCCATGATCCGCGCGGACAAGCCGGATGCCGTGTACCGGACCGTGAACGCCAAGTTCCGGGCGGCGGCGCGGATTGCGGCGGAGAAGCACGCCACGGGGCAGCCGGTCCTGATCGGCACTACGTCCATTGAGAAATCCGAGGCCATGAGCCTGCTCCTGCAGGAGACCAAGATCCCGCACCAGGTGCTGAACGCCAAGAACCATGCCCGGGAGGCGGATATTGTGGCGCAGGCGGGCCAGAAGGGTGCTGTCACCATTGCCACCAACATGGCCGGTCGCGGGACGGACATCAAACTGGGTGAGGGTGTAGCAAACCTGGGCGGCCTCTGCATTCTGGGCACGGAGCGGCATGAGGCGCGGCGGATCGATAACCAGCTGCGCGGCCGCGCCGGCCGTCAGGGGGACCCGGGGGAGACGCAGTTCTTCGTCTCCATGGAGGATGAGCTCATGCGGCTCTTTGGCGGCGACCGGCTGAAGGCCATGATGGAGCGGCTGAACGTACCGGACGACGTGCCGCTGGAGAACCCGATGGTCTCCCGCAGTATTGAGGGTGCGCAGAAGAAGGTGGAGGGCCGGAACTTTGACGTGCGCCGCCACGTCCTCCAGTACGACGACGTGATGAACAAGCACCGGGATATCATCTACAAGCGGCGGCAGAAGGTGCTGGAGAAGATTGAACGAGGGGTCAGTGGTCAGGGGTCAGTGGCCAGTGATGATGACTCCAGCGGACTGGTCACTGGCCACTCGCCGCTGGCCACTCCGTACGGTCCCCTCCATGAGGAGATCCTCTTAGGGATGCGGAAGGAGATCCGGGACCTGGTGGCGCCGCTGGTCATGGATGCGGATCCTGCCGCGTGGGACACGGACAAGATCCGGGAGGTGATCGGCGGGCTCTGCCCCGCCCTCAATGACAGCTTGAGTGACCTCCGGGAGTTTGACGACCCTGACGTGCTCATCCAGCACCTGGCGGACCGGACTACCGGCTACTACCAGGACAAGTGCGCGCAGTTTGACGCCGCGACCGTCTCACGCGCGGAGGCGCTCGTGACGCTCAGGTCCATTGACGCGCACTGGATGGACCACATCGACGACATGGCGCACCTGCGCGAGCAGGTGGCGTTCTCCGGCTACGCGCAGCGCGATCCGCTCATTGAGTACCAGGACCAGGGCTACAGGCGGTTTGAGCAGCTGCTCGCCACCATCAACAGCACCATTGTCCGCACGCTCCTGAACGCGGATTTCCGGGAGTTCACCCCGCGCGCGGTGATGGAGCTGACTGAGGAGGAGATTTTGGACCTGCAGACCAATGCCGACCAGATTGAGGGCGAGCTTACATCCACCGGCGCCCTCCCCGTCATCCGCCAGCCGTCCGGCCAGCAGGTGGACCAGGGCGCGCCGAGCCCCGCGGAAGTGGCGGAGCTCATGGGGTTCCGCAGCGGGCAGCCGCAGGTATCAGGTCCCCGGGTCCGGTCGGCGGAGCCGCAGAAGACGGCGCCCAAAGTAGGCCGCAACGATCCCTGCCCGTGCGGCTCTGGGAAGAAGTACAAGAAGTGCCATGGGAAGGAAGCGTGATCGTTTTTCTGAACCATCCGCGCGTAGAGAACACGCTCTCCGGGCGATGATCGTTATTTCTATGAACCAGAGCCCGGTTTCTCCGGGCGGATGTTGTAGAATGGCTCCATGGACCGTTCTGCCCTCCTCGGCCACGCCTCTCAGCTCGCTGCACTGCATCAAGATCTTGAGACCGGCAACGTCTCCCACGCGTACCTCTTCAGCGGTCCCGCGCATGTGGGGAAGTTCACGGTGGCCAAGTGGTTTGCAACCGCACTCCTCTCGGTCGGTTCAAGGGATAAGGAGAAGACGGCGCAGGACGTGAGCCGCTTGCTGCATCCGGATCTGCTGGTCTTGGATTGGCTGTGGATGGATGAGACGCAGGATGACATGGCGGAGATCGCCAAGCATTCCAATGTGCCGCAGGAGCACCGGAGGAAAGCCAAGGCCAAGACGGATACCATTAGCATAGACGACGTGCGGGCCATCCAGGAGCGGCTCTCTGAGACGGGACTGGGTACCTACCGCGTGTGCATGATCCGCAGGCTGGAGCGGATGCAGGCGGAGGCGGTGAACGCGCTCCTGAAGATGGTGGAGGAGCCGCCGCCGGGCGTCGTGTTCCTGCTGACTGCGGAACATGCGGAGGAGCTCCTGCCCACCATCGTCTCCCGCGCGCGGGTGCTGCATTTCTCACGGTTGTCCAAAGACGAGCTTGCTCCGCTGTTCCAAGATGCCGATCCCGCGGACGCGCAGTTCCTGCTCTCCATCGCGCAGGGCGCGCCGGGAATCATCGCGCAGCTCCTGGAAGATGCGGACTTGCTGCGGGAGGAGAAGCTCGCGCACACGCAGGCCGTCCAGTTCTGGAAGACCAGGAGTCTGCATGAGCGCCTGAAGATCCTGAAGCCGCTGGAGAAACGGAGCGCGGAGGGGGATCGGCTGCTCCGCCACCTGGCGCTGGCGCTCAGGGCACAGCTGGAGGCGCATTCGACCCAAGCGGCGAAGGCGATGCTGCAGTTGCAGGATGCGCTGGAATCCAACGCTTCGCGGGCGCTCTTGCTGCAGCGGTTTGCGCTGGCGGTCTAGGCTCCTCTCCTCCCTCGACAAGCTCGGGACAAGATTGGGGGAGGGAAAGGGGTGGGGGCTTTTCCGCTCGCGGAAGCCGCAGAGTTTGACGCATATTGCATTGTATTTCCTTTAGTGTTCTTGCTCCACTCTGATGGGCCGTGCTACGCTCGGGTGCCGTATCAGACGTGCTGTACCTGCTCGTCCTCATCGGCTCGCTCTTGGGTATTGTCGCCCTGCTCGGCGGGCGGGTGCTCCTGCGTAACCGCGCCGTGCGCCGGTTTGTGCGCGGCGTGAAGCAGCGGTTCGATTCCGTGGAGGAGCGCGGGGCGGTGATCGTGGATGAGACGCCCATGCACCGGCCGCGCAAGAGCCCCCGGGCATCCGCTATCGAACTCCAGCAGGTGCGGACCATCGTGCGCGAAGCCGAGAAGGCGCTCGGCATGCAGCGGATGGAGGAAGCCGAGCGGCTCTTCATCCAGGCTCTCACTATCCAGCCGCAGGCATGGGACGTGCAAGCGCAATTGGCCAAGCTCTACCTACTGACGGATCGGGAGAACAAGGCGGAGGCGCTGTACAAGGAAATCCTCCTGCACCGCGATGACGTATCCTTCCATGCCAACCTGGGGCTGGCCTACTACCGGCAGGAGAAGTATCTGGATGCGTGCCAGGCGTACCAGGAGGCACTGAACCGCGATCCGCAGACGCCGGAACGCGCGGCGGCGCTGGCACGGGCGTGCATTGCGGCCCAGCGCTTTGGGGAGGCGGCGCCGCTCCTGGAGAAGGCGTGCATGCGGCTCTCCCGCAACACGGAGCTCCTGCATCTTCTGGCAGAGTGCTACATCCAGATCGGCCAGGCCGATCGCGCGGAAGCCACCTACCGCCGGATCAACCGGCTTGAACCGTACGATGAAGAGGTGAAGCGGAAGATCCTGAGCTTGGCGCAGGCTTGATTGGTTGTTGACTTTTGGGATATATAGCGATGATATTTGCTATAGTCTATCCATGAGTCCCGGAAAGCAGTTTGAGCGAAAATACTTGCAAACAAGGAATATGCGCATAGAGGCTGCAGAAAAGCTGCATGCCTATAGTGCAATCATGGGAAAAGTTGAACAAGAAATCGAGTCTCTTCGGGATACGGGTATCCCATGCAAGGCTTTCACGGAGAATGAAGGTGATGATCCTGAGATCATTCAGGTCACTAGACGTTGCTGGAACCATGTATTCCGTCATCCAGTGAAGAGGCAGACCAAGCTGGAAAAACTAGAGCGAGCATTGGCATGGCCGCTTGCACTGAAGCTGATGAAAAAAGCCACTACGTATCAAGGTGTATCTGTGGAGAAGGATGCAGGTGGAAACACGTACCTTGCGTTCGAAATTTCCGGTTGTATCCGTGGAAACCGAATCAAAGTCATTGTCGCCAAGCAGCCCAAGCGTACGAACGCCCAGAAAGTCCTCCTTTCCTGGTGGCAGATGTCTTCTGCGCCGAAAAAAGAGGACATCGATTCTTAGAATCTCAGTCAACTGTTCGGTGGTGCTGTCTTCGACTCTACTCCCTTGCGGGTAGCTGGTCGGATCAAGGGGCTCCCTTACGGGAACGTGGCCTTTCAGCACCGTGGACAGTATAGATCAGATGGCTCAGTAAGCCAACCCAATACTGCTAAAAATTTAGCCTTTGCAGGGCATTTCAGTGTGTTTCAGCTTTATTGGCCTTTGTCTCCTAGAATTCGATAAACTCAACAGTAACATCTCCATTGACCTCGCTCTGGCAGCTCAGCCGCTGCGGGTCTTCCACGATGCCCATGTTCTCCTCCCGGTCGTTTCTGGGACTCAGGTTCTCCATGCCTTCCTTCACATTGCACATGCAGGTGGTGCAGAAGCCGTTGCCGCCGCAGGCGTGCTCTATGGCAACGCCGGCATCCAGGCCGATGTGCAGGATGCTCCGGCCCGCCGCCGCCTCCACTTCCGTGCGCTTGCCGTCCGGGGTGATGTAGGTGACCTTGGGCATGAGAATTACGAATGATGAGTCAGGAATTATGGGGCGCGTCTGCTCGAACTCCATGATACATTCTTCTATGGTTAAACCATAATTCTTGATTCATGACTCCTGATTCATCCCTTCTGTCTATTACCGGCCTCACCGTTGCTGTAGACGGAACGGAAGTCATCCACGAGCTTTCGCTGGAGGTACCGGCCGGGGAGGTGCACGCGGTGATGGGGCCTAACGGCTCGGGGAAATCTACCCTGGTGAACACGCTGATGGGGCATCCAAAGTACCAGGTGACCGCCGGCTCGGTCGGATTCCGCGGTGAGGATCTGCTCACCAAGGAGCCGTGGGAGCGGGCGGCTCTGGGCCTCTTCCTGGCGTTCCAGTACCCGCGGGAGATCGCCGGCGTGACGCTGCGCGGGTTCCTCTACGCGGCCTACCGCGCCCAGGCCGCCGCGCGATCGGATCTGCCGCCCATCGTTTCCCCCATCAAGTTCAAGGCGTTCCTGGAGACTCAGATGCGGGAGCTCAGCATGGACCCGGCGTTCGCCGAACGGTCCATCAACCATGGGTTTTCCGGCGGAGAGAAGAAGAAAGCGGAAGTGCTGCAGATGCAGGTACTAAGACCCCGGCTCGCACTGCTGGATGAGACGGATTCCGGGCTGGACATTGACGCGCTCAGGACCGTGTCCCACGGAGTGAACGCGCTCCGGTCGCCCACGTTCTCCGCCATCGTGGTGACCCACTACGCGCGGATCCTGAGCGTACTGAAACCCGACCGCGTGCACGTGATGGTGAAGGGGAGGTTGGTGGAGAGCGGCGGGGCGGAGGTGGCGGAGCGGCTGGAGAAGGAGGGGTATGCGAAGTACGGCGAGGAGAATTAGGAATCATGCATTACGAATCGTGCATAATTCGTAATTCTTCATTCGGGATTCTTTGTCGAGTGTTACGTTTGATGCCTCCGAGCGTAGAATGGGATGTTCACCCACCCTTTCCCCCCAACCCTATGGATGATCGTCCTTCCGCCCTGATCGGGCTTTGGCTGCCGCTTCTGGCAGTCGCGCTCGGCGGGCTCTTCTACATCACCGGCCAGTCCATGGCGCTCCGCGCAGAGAACCCGGCCACCATCACCGTTACCGGAGAGGGCAAGGTGCAGGCGCCGCCCACCGTGGCGGAGCTGAACTTTGGCGTCACCACCGGTCCCCTGCGCACGGCCAAGGAGGCCATCACCAAGCTGCAGGCGGACATGAACGCGGTGCTCCAGGAGGTGAAGAAACAGGGCATCACGGACGCGGACGTACGTACCCAGCAGTTCTCCCTCTACCCGCAGTATGACTGGAGCAACAACACGCAGACCCTGCGCGGCTATGAGGCCAGCCAGCAACTGGCGGTGAAGGTGCGGGACTTGGAGAAGGTGGGCACGGTGCTCTCCGCGGTCACATCCGCCGGGGCCAACCAGAGCGGCGGGATCAACTTTGTGATTGATGAGCCGGATGAGCTCCGGAGCCAGGCGCGGGCGAAGGCGATCGACCAGGCCAAGGAGAAGGCGCAGGAGCTGGCGCAGACGCTCGGCATGACGCTTGGCAAGGTGAAGGGATTCACGGAGAACTACGGCGATCCGAACATGCCGCCGCCCATCGCCTACGGGCGCGGCGGGGGCGGGGGCGGTGCTGACCAGGCGCTCTCCATCCCGGCCGGGGAGCAGGAAGTGCGCGTGCAAGTCAACATCACCTACGAACTCCAGTGAGTCATCACTCGTCTCCGGCGCCCCTCCTGCCATCCATGGGGGAGGGGCGTTTGTCTTGCCTAGACATCAATCACGTTCCGGAGCCGCCGGGGTACCGTCCGGTCCGCCTCTTCCGGAGATCCCTGGTGCTGCTGCTTGAGCATCCGGTAGGCCTGCAGGAGCAGGATCCCGATCGCGATAGCGTCATCCAGCTGGCCGATCACCGGCAGCACGTCCGGAAGGAGGTCCACGGGCCACAGGGTGCAGGCCAGCAGGAATCCAGCCAGGAGCCTCCCGCCCGGTGTGGTGTGGCGGCTCAGGAGGGTCCGCAGGTGGCCCAGGCCGATCAAGGTGCGTCTCAGGGGCATCCAGCCCTGTGACGCCCCGGACGGGGCTTCCTTTCGCGATCGGATGGATCTCCTCTCTGGGCCGGAATTCTGGTAGAATAGGGGAAACACCCACATGATCCCGCCTCTCCGCCTAGATCGGTCGGCTCCGCTGGCGTCCGTGTGCATGGCACTCCTGGGCTTGCTCCTGGTGATGGTCGGCCATCGGGCGGGCAATCTCTTGGGGCAGCTGATGCCGGGGGAACCGCCCGCCTTCCCGGCGCTTAAGCGCACGGTCTTTCCCGTGACCGCCATTCCGGACTGGGGCCGCATGGGCAGCCGGGCGCTCTGGAGCCGCTCATTTGACCGGATTCCCGCAGCCGAGCTCATTCCCGTTCCCGCCTACCACGCAGAGGAGCTGACCATGCCGATCGCTGTTTTGAAGGCTCATCCTACGCCGGAGAACAAGGATCGCATCACCACCAAGCTCTTCTACTCCACGCGCCACATGGGCCGGTACCACGTGGATAGCGCCGAGTACCAGGGCACCCACAACGGCGTGGACCTGAAACTGGCCTACGGCACGCCGGTGTCCGCGATCGCCGGCGGCCGGGTCTACCGCGCCGGGTGGGAGCGCGGCTTTGGCAACACCGTCATGGTGGAGCACCGCGCGGCGGACGGGAGCCGCTTTGTCTCCGTGTACGCGCACTTGGCTCAGATTGCCGTACAGGCGGGGCAGGACCTGCGGCCGGGGGATCTGATCGGTCACGTGGGCACCACCGGCCGCACCACCGGTCCGCACCTGCATCTGCAGGTGGATGTCTGGCCACTGGACGCCCAGGAGGAGTTCCGGCCCTTTGTTCCCCGGCAGCCCCTGACGCCGGCGGAGGCAGCCCGCGTTACCGTGAATCCGATCGAATTCCTGGAGCGGTACCGGGAGGGGGAGGCAATGGCGGTGGCGCATCAGTAGCACTGTGCCGCTGTTCGCGAATCGTGTTGTCACATTTGTTTGACATTCCTATACTGTCCCACGGTTGCTCATTCCATTCTCCGATATAGGGAGGCGCAGATGCTGATCTTTGGGGCGCTCAGGCTCTTGGACAGGGAGGCGCCGCTGCAGTTCATGGTGGCAGAGCCAGAGAGGCCCAACCTGACGCCTGAAGTCACGACGTTGCTCCTGGACCGCCGTTTACGGCAGCATCGCCGGCAGCTGGCGTGGCCGTACGTCATGCGGCTCCCCTCGTCCGATGCAAAGCTGTGGCGCCGGATGGCACAAGAGCGCGGCCTGGAGGCTTGGCTGGTTACAGCGGCCGTCTACGGCCATGGCTTCCTGCGGGGCATGGCGGCGGATCCGTTCCACTTCCTCCTCTACGTGCTAGACAAGGGGAAGGAGTTCGGATCCGGGGATTTCGATAGCGGTGGCGTGGTGTACACGTCCATCGCAGGCCATTTTGGCTGGAGCTTCCTACAGTTCATGAAGCGTGTCCGGAGCAGGGGCAAACTGCAGGGGGAGCGCTACCTGGAGCTGACCAACCGGCTGGAATAGGATCACCGTGTCCGCCCCGTGCGGACGTGCCGGGAACCCCCTGGGTTCCCGGTTTTTATGGGAAGAATCTCGTGATTCCGGCATCCATGACCTATACTTCCCCCTGATGGACCCCGCCCTGGATTCCCCGGCCGCACCGGCCGCAGAGGCTCCCATCTTCGGCTCCCTATCCCGCGAGGTCTTTGACTCCGCCAACCCCGCGCCGTATGTGGAGGGACAGAGCCGCGGGCTGAGCGAGGAGCTGGTGCGGCGGATTTCCGCGGACAAGAACGAGCCGGAATGGATGCTGGAGCACCGGCTCCAGTCGCTTGCTATCTTCCGGGAGAAGCCGTTGCCTACGTGGGGGGCGGATTTATCAAAGCTCGACCTGGATGACATTCTGTACTACGCCAAGGCCGGTGCCGGCGAGAGTGATGACTGGGGGGAAGTGCCGGAGGAGATCCGCCGGGTCTACGACCGCCTGGGCATTCCCCAGGCGGAGCGGAAGGTTTTGGCGGGCGTGGGCGCGCAGTACGAGAGCGAAGTGGTCTATCATAAACTGAAGAAGGAGTGGGAATCGCTCGGCGTCATCTTCCTGGATATGGACCGGGCGGTGCGGGAGCACCCGGAGACGGTGCGGGAGTACTTCATGAAGTGCGTGCCGGCGTCCGATCATAAGTTTGCCGCGCTGCACGGCGCCGTGTGGAGCGGCGGGACGTTCCTGCACGTCCCCAAGGGCGTGTCCGTGCGGGAGCCGCTGCAGGCGTACTTCCGCATGAACGCGCGGAACATGGGGCAGTTTGAGCACACGCTCATCGTGGTGGAGGAGGGGGCCAGCGTGCACTACATCGAGGGCTGCTCGGCGCCCAAATATGGAACCCAGGCTCTGCATGCGGGCTTGGTGGAGATCTTCGTGAAGCCTCATGCCACGTGCCGGTATTCCTCCGTGGAGAACTGGAGCCGGGACACCTACAACTTAAACACCAAGCGGGCCATTGTGGAGCGGGGCGCCAGCATGGAGTGGGTGGGCGGGAACCTGGGCAGCGGCGCCACCATGCTCTACCCGGCCAGCCTGCTGGTGGGAGAGGGCGCCCGCTGCGACCACTTAGCGATCGCATTCGCCAACAACGGGCAATGGCAGGATACGGGGGCCAAGGTCTTCCACCTGGCGCCCAACACCTCGTCTTCCGTCATCTCCAAATCCATCTCCGCGGGCGGCGGCACCGCCGTGTACCGCGGCCAGCTGCACGTTGCGCCGCACGCGCACGGCTCCACCGCTGCGGTGGAGTGTGATGCGCTCCTGCTCGACGAAATCTCCCGCACGGACACCATCCCGGACATCCGCGTCCAGACGAATGATGTGACCATCGCCCACGAGGCGACGGTGGGCAAATTATCTGAAGACGACCTCTTCTACCTCATGAGCCGCGGCATCCCGGCGGAGCGGGCGCGGGCCATCATCGTGAACGGCTTCCTGGAGCCGATCGTGCGGGAGCTGCCGCTGGAATATGCCGTGGAAATGAACAGACTCATAGAACTGGAAATGGAAGGTTCCGTCGGGTGAGGAAGGTCATCCTGAGCCAGACGAAGGATGGAGATGGAAGACAGCGTTGGTTGCAGCCTGTCAGCCTGCGTCCTGTACGAGCTCGGGATCGACTCCGGCGAAGGACGGAGATGGAAGCCGTTGGTTAGGAGTTGCGCTTACGGTGCGTCCGGCTTTCCTGACGGGGTGGCTCTGAGGAGTTGTTTCCATCCGGTTCCTTCAGATCTTCTAGGAGCGCCACAAGCTCCTCCAGCGTCTCATCCAAGAGCTGGTGCAGGGGAGAGGGTGCCTGCCTGCGGTGCTCCAAAAGGTGTTCGCGCAGCGCTTCCGCCAGTCTCCGGAGAGATGCCTGGCCGTGCGGCTCTGTGGCCAATCGCTGCCACCGGTTGAGCGGACGCGTGGCTTCCAGGGCGCTGATGAGACTGTCGCCCAGCGGACTCCTGAAGATTGCCCGGTTGTCCATGGAGCGCAGGCGGTGCTGCTCTTCCTGTTTCAGGAGCGCCAGATAGAGCCTGCGGCACTCTTGTAATGCGGGCGTGATGCGAGAGAAGAAGTTGTAGGCGCCGTGGCTCCGCGTCACGCTCTGGAGCCGGTCGAAGCACTGCTCCATCTGGCTTCGTATACTGAGGAGCACGGCTACATCCTGGCGCTCGCTCAGGGCAGATGCGGCGTGTTTGTGGAGATCGTGCAGCTGGCGGAGTGTGGCCTGGGCACTGAAACGAGGGTTGTCTGGCATGGCGGGTGGCATAGGGGGCTGAGTCTAGCGGCCCGTGGCCGCTTGTCATCTGTTCTTTCCCCTGTAGTGTCTTTGGGCCATGCAGAAGCCAGAAACCGATCGGGAAGCCCGCACTTTTGCCCCAGCTGAGATATTTGTGGGCAGCCTCCAAGAGCTCTGGGCGGAGGGGCCGCCCTGGGCGCGTGCCCAGGCAGAGCGGCATGGGGCTACGGGTGACGGGGCTGGAACGGCGGTCATCGTGCATGACGGAATACGGGTAGTGGAGCCGCTCCGCCTGCGGTTCACCGAGAGCTCGGCCCTCTGCCTCTGGCTGGGGAAGGGGTCTGCGTTGGTCCTCTCCGAACATCTGGCTGGATCCGCGGAAACCTGGTCGCACCGCCATGAGGCATGGGTGGGCGAGGGCGCTGAGCTGTCTTTCACCAGCCTGCAGGATCTGGACGCGGGTGCTACGTTCCGGGGGAAGACGCTGGTGCGGGTGGCGGGAGGGGGAAAATCCGCCGTGCGGCTCATCACGCTGGGCGCGCATACGGTGGACCATGACGTGCGGACGGAGGTAGCCGGGCCGGATGCCACAGCCGGGCTCACGTGGGCGTTCTACGCGCGCGGGACGGAAGACTACCGTCTCACCGAGCGGACCTGCTTCCAGGCCCCGCGCGGAAGCGGGGAGACGGTCATGCGGGGGGTGGCGGAGGAGAGGGCACGGGTGAAGTGCGAGGGCATGATCCAGATTGATCCAAACGGCGGCGGGACGGATACGTACCTCACCCAGCAGGTGCTCATGCTGGATCCCACCGCCAGGGCGGATGCCGTGCCGGGGCTCATGATCAAGACCAATGACGTGAAGGCCAGTCACAGCGCGTCCATCTCCCAGGTGAGCGCGGAGGACCTCTTCTACCTCTCCGCCCGCGGCATCCCGCGCGAACAGGCCCGCCGCATGTTCGTGGCAGGGTACGTGGAGGACATGGCCCGACAGGTGGAGGACACTGTCCTGCGGCAGGCTATCCTGGCGGCAGTGGAGCGGAAAATGGCCGAGAGCCGGGTGCGGCAGCCTTTTTTTGGCTGAAGGCAGACAATAATGCCGTCATGCTCCCCTGCAGGCTTGCCATCCCCGGCTGCGCTCCTAGAATGCCCGGCGCTCAAATTTTCCTCCTTCTCATGATGTCTGAACGTATTCCGCTCTCTTCTTTCCTATGTTGATCAACCGTCCCTCCCTCACGGAGCGGGAGGCGCTGCAGCTCACCAAGGGGCCGCTGCTCAGTGCCCGGGTGGCACTCTCAGACTCAGCTGCCGTACGGGCGGCGGGCGAGCGGTTCCACGCGTCCTTGGAATTCCTGGCCGCGCGGGAGGAGGCGTACCGCGTCTGGCGCGCGCAGTCTCAGGAGCGCGGACACCTTTGATCGCCTGAAATCCCTCCCCGGCGGAGCGGGGAGGGAAAGGGGTTCTCGGATGGTCGGTAGCAGCCCTTCACAGGGCCACCAGTAGCGCATACGCCATCAGGCCCGCGCAGGCCGTAGCGAACGCCGTCAGGACGACGATCAGCGTGCCGTTGCCGGACGGCGGCGGAGGCGGTTGCTTTCGCGTATCGCCGCAAACGGCGTACTTCCGGCCGTTCGCCTGAATGAACATCAGCTTGGGCGGATGGTCTTGCATGGATGGCCTCCATGGAGAAATGAGCAACCAAGGTTGATCGGATCCGGGAACCGGCGCCAGTATACCTCAAACCCGCCGGAGGGGGCATAGGAGGGGGAGCGGCTGGCACGCCAAAACGACCTGTTCACCCCATCGTGTAGTAGAGAAGGGTTCTCCGGATCCGCGGCCTTGCGGCGCGCGGGAGAGCTCCGGGACAATTGCAAAGCATGATGACTGCTCTCCGTCATTGCATGCGTCCATGAACCATTCGCGAACGCTCAGGTTCATGGCCAGGTTCTCTCTCCCTGGTAAGGAGGTGTTCCATCCGCAGGTTCTCCTACGGATACCTTGTTACGACTTACTCCCAGTCACTCGTCTCACCGTGGTACCGCCCCCTCGCTTTTAGCTTCGGGTAG
>CAZWIA010000013.1:0-27535 GCA_964633955.1 uncultured Candidatus Peribacteria bacterium
CCGCCTGACCCCTCCCCATCCGTCCACCGGAAGCTCTCAAAGATCTGCTTGGCTAAAGGGTTATCTAGAGATTTCGTGAACCCCAGAAGGTGCTAGACCAGCTGCACATGATGGCTGTTCGTTTATGCCACATGGCATGAAGAACTTGATGGTCGCTAGTACCTTTTGCACTGCCTGCTCATCTGCTTCTGGATACCAAATGAGATAACGAGAATAAGGAGAGGCAACAACTAAATATACGGTTGGCTCAAATAAAACTTCGCTATTAATCCAACTGAAGCATCCGCGCTCAATAACAAAGCGCCAGGTGCTATTTCCATCGATTAACATATCCTCCCCTAAGTCTGACGTTAGATTTATTCCATCACCACATCGCATACTCCGATTCTCTTCCCATATTTCTTTTGCAAACTGTGCAGTATCATTTATAGCCTCATTCGAAGCGCCAGTATTAGGCAAAGTTGAGATAAAGAATTTTTCCTGCATACTCGCAAATCCAATATTCGGATCGTCACCTGGGTTTTCTGAGTCCATCTCGAGATTTCTAAAAACAATCCATGTATTCTTTGAGCAATCTGGTAATTCAATGCTATAGCCGTAACCACGATTAATGAAACTTCGGTAACAATTTACGGTAAGGCGGGTATTGGACGCCGACGAATATCCGACATTTGTATTCATGAGCACATTTGAGCAGGCTGTGAGAATCATGCCTACGCAAGTAGCCAATAAAATGGATAAGTATTTCATAATATTATCTAGATAAAATGGATTCTGGCCTAACGAATATTTCTCGCATAGCATCCCACGAATACGCCGTTCCAGCCCACACACTAGCTGTTTGTAACCTGGGATCAAACTGACTCAAAGCTTCAATGCTATAAGCACCAACATGAACATGAGGTCCATAGGAGTTTCCAGCATAATCCCTACCTGGCGTATCTACAGGCCAATCAAGATCTCCCTTCTCTAAATATCCGATAAGTGTAGAGCTTCCAAGGTGATCATTGACGCGATAGGTTAAGTTGTCTTTCCCTAATTCAAATCGCTCAGAACGATATTCATTCCAAATAACTTCCTTAGTTGGACGTAAATGCCCTGCAAACAGAACAATATTCGATACGGTTATCTCAGTTTTGAGACCGATCATATCTGCGATGATTTGAGCATATTGATTTTTTTCTACCTCACTTGCGATGTTATATTCACGAACCTTTTGCCTAACTACCTCGAGCTTTTGGCCATCTTTTTGCAGCATAAGCAATGCGGGCATGGGCTTTCCTGCAAACTGCTGAGCAGGAAAGTTTTCGGATAGAAAATTTATGTCTTGTAATAAAGTGTGCATATCTAGTTCCGTCTTCAGTACAATCGGACTTCGAAAATTTAGTAGAAGTTTTGTCGCCATCGTTCCATATCCGCCAACCGACCCAACACTAAGAATCGTAACAGAAGCATTTGGAACGACGGGCATAAAAACAGCATCGCCCTCTTTGGCTGCACGTCCGTTGATTAATGCAAGATCAGCTCCCATGTGACGTTGTCCGTTGTCTATTTTATAGTCTGGAATAGTTTCTCCACTCAAAATATTAATTACATTCTCAGGAAGGGACTCATTTATTCTTTCAACTTGAAATCCCCTTGTTCGATCCTTGCCCTCAATTCTTGTTCCATCCGAACGAAACAGATTTATCTTTATTTGGAAGGGATCTCCTAACAAAGAACCGCCACCAGCCGCAAATAGTAGAGATTGAATTGGGATACTCACAAACATACTGGTCTGGTCAGGTGTAAACCGCAAATTTGGAATATCACCCATCTGATTTCCGTTCATATCCAACAAGGTGGCCGTTCCATATGCATATAATTGATTTACATCAACTTGAGAACCGGGTTGTTGCTGTAGATCGAAGTGCACATGTATAGCGGACTGTGAATTTGAGAATACATATTTCTCCCGCGTCACATGCACTCCAGCCAATGCACCAGGCGTGAGTACATCCGCGTTGAGAATATGACCATACCCCGCAGAAGAAAATACGTTCACTAACGCACGACGGAATGTGTATGGATCATGAGACCTTGAGCGGGCCATGATCGCGTAGGCATTCACGCCCATGAGGCGTTCGGCCTCAAGGGCAAGAGTTCTCAACTGCTCTCTGGGCATAGAGAACGCGTTCTGATAGAACCCATGGAAGATGCGACCCGCGAGCGTGTCATCGCGGATCGTCTGTCCACCGAGAACCGGCATCGTATGGACATCGGGATCGGCATACAGGGATGTCAGATCTGCGACCAAGCGAGAGATGGGCCAATGCATCACTTCATTGCGCTTATTGGCTAACAAACTCTGCTCTTCAATCAGGGAGAAGTCTTCTTCCCCAAAACCCTCGAGCACTTCAGAGGTCCACCCCAGTACCTGATCCGTATTCAGCGCCACCACATACGTTCCTCCATCTTGGATGATGTCCTGCGTCTCTTGTTCTCCCACCCCCAATCCGGCTATTCCCTCCAGTATTGCCTGCGTAATCCCCCGCATCACCTGCCTAAATCCCTCCGCCGTGCCGTCGTAGGGGAGGCCGTACTTCTCCGCCATGAGCTCCGTATTGAGGGCGATGGTCTGCAGGATGTACTGGGCGATCTCGAGCGCGGTCTGTTCATCGCGTCCCTTCTCCCTTTCCCTCCGCACTATAGCGTCCAGGAGCGGCTGCCCCTCCCCCTCCGCTATGAGGGAGTTCCGGATGGCAGGCGGAACGCTTGGACCGCCAGTGACCTGGGCTGCCAGGGTGGGAGAGAGGGTTCCTTGGGAACTGAACTCCTGGACCACGTTTTGATAGAGGGAAACGGTGGCATCCGAGAGGACGATCCCCCGCTTGGCGAGCGCCTCCCGCGCTTCCAGGTTCTGCCGGGCGATGCGGTACGTCTTGCGGCTGGACCAGCCGGTGCCGTCTGCCGGACGGGGCTGGGAGAAACCGGTGCGGTCTAGCGTACCCCGGAACGAGTGGCTCTGATTGTCCAGGGGCTACGCGCTTGAGGCGAAAGCCGCGTGGGCCCATACTGGCCGGGCTATTTCCTGCCTACACCTCCCATGAAATCGCGCACCGTGAAAACCGTGATCTTCTCCGTTCCCTTCGCACTCGGCGCGCTGGCCGGGAGTGTCCTCACCGGACTGGCGGCGGGGACGATCGGTTCCAGCGTATTCCGTGACGTGCCAAGCGGCGCGTACTACGACCGCGCGGTGGGCATGCTGTACGAGCGGGGAATCGTGAAGGGCAATCCGGACGGGACGTTCCGGCCGGGTGCCGCCGTCACGCGCGCGGACTTGGCGGTGATGCTGGAGCGCCTCATCAATGACCTGGAGGGCCGCGGGAACCCGGTGGATCCGGTGAGCTCCAGCAGCCCCGCGCCGGAGCCTTCATCCAGCTCAGAGAGCCAGGAGCCGGTCTCCTCCGCCAGCCGGTCGTCACGGTTGTCATCTTCATCTTCTTCCAGGTCCTCTTCCTCCCGCGCCGCCAGTGCCGGGCCGCAAGGGGCGCTCGGCTTCTCCAAGGCGGTCTTCAACATTGGGGAGGGATCCAAGACGTTCGAGGGCGTGGTGATCCGCACGGGCGGCACGGACGGTTCCGTGTCCGTGAAGTACCGGCTGGAGCCCGCCGGCGCCACAGTGGCGGAGGATTACACGGACAAGCGGGAGACGCTCAGCTTTGCGGCGGGGGAGACCACTAAGAAGTTCTCCATCATCGTGAACGATGACCGGGTGGGCGAGCTGAACGAGCAGTTCAGGATTGTGTTGGAGTCACCCACGGGCGGCGCGGTCTTGGGCGCCATCAGCCAGACCACGGTGATCATTCTGGATAATGACGGCGGCTGTTCCACCTGCAGCAGCGCTTCTTCCTCTTCCAGCAGTTCGACCGGCACCGCGGGAGGCTCCACCTCTTCCGCTGGTGTTGCGGGAGCGCTGGGTTTCTCCACCACGGCCTACAACGTCATGGAGAACGGTGGCAGCCTCACGGTCACCGTGACGCGCACGGGCAGCTCCCAGGGCGCGGCATCCGTGAACTACGCCACGGCCAACGGCACCGGCCAGTCCGGGTCAGATTACACGTCCGTCTCCGGCACCCTGAACTTTGCTTCCGGGGAGACTTCCAAGACCTTCAGCGTGCCGGTTATCAATGACAACGCGTCTGAGGGGTACCGCACCTTCACCGTGAACCTGGCGCTCCCCACCGGCGGCGCCACGCTCCGCAGCCCCAGCTCCGTCACGGTCACGATCATCGATGACGAAGTGGTGGGCACCGGCAGCGGTACCTTCAAATTGGACAAGGGCAGCTACTCCGTCCAGGAGAACGGCGGAGCCGCTGTGATCACGGTGCAGCGCGTGGGCGGCACGCTAGGGCCGGTGAGCATCAGCTACAACTCCTTCAGCAAGACCGCCACGTCCGGGGATGACTTCACGGCCGTCACGGGCACGCTCACCTTCCAGGCACATGAGGGAGCCAAGACCTTTGAGATCCCCATCCTCAAGGACAACGTGCCGGATACGGGGGAGACCGTGGGCATCTCCATCTACGGGCCCTCCAACGGCGCCGTGCTCGGCTCGCCGCAGGAAGCCACGCTCACGATCAGCGAATGAGCCCCCCGCCCTTCAGGCACCCCTCTCCTCCTTCGGCAAGCTCAGGACAGGCTGGGGGTGGGGGCTTGTTCGGCCATCTCCTTGCAACATCCTCCGAGGATGGTGCTATGATCGAACCGAACCTTCCTCATCCCATGCGCCTCCGTTCGCTCCTCCTCTCTTCCTGCGCCCTCCTTCCGCTCACCGCGTGCTCCGGCGGAGCGGATGTCCCGTCCTTCACGCTGTTATCCTCCACCATCCAGGACCGCGGCGTGATCCCGCGGGATCACACGTGCGATGGCCGGGGCCAGCCGCCCGTCTTCCGCGTGCAGGACTTGCCGGCGGATGCCCGGGTGCTGGCGCTTCTCATGGATGATCTGGATGCGCCCGGTCCCTACGTGCACTGGATGGCGTGGAATATTCCGGCGGATGCGGAGAGCTTTGGACAGTCGTTTGGCACGGGAGCAGTGGTCTCCCTCAATTCCTCAAACCAGCCCGGCTACCTGCCACCGTGCCCGCCTGCGGGATCTTCCCGGCCGCATCGCTATCACGTGCAGGTCTACGCGCTCACGGAACCTCTCTCCGTCCGTCCGCCGCTTTCCCGATCAGCCTTCAAGCAGGCGCTGCAGGGGAAAGTGATCGCCAAAGGCGAGCTGACCGCCACCTACCAGCGCTGATGCCGGCGGGTCTCTCTATGCTTGGCCTGAACACGCGGATCGGCCCGATCGCGATCCGGGGAGATGAGGACGGGATTATGTCGATCGGATTCGCGCGGGGCGCGATCCAGGAAGACCGAACCGTTCCAAGCCACATGCGCGACGCCCGGGCGCAGCTTACGGAGTACTTTGACGGCCGGCGCCGGCACTTCACGGACCTTCCGCTGCACATCGCTGGCTCATCGTTCCTCACGCGGGTGCGGGAGCACCTGCTCACCATGGTGCCGTTCGGCGCGGTCGTCACCTACGGGGACATCGCGCGTGCGATCGGGAACCCCGGCGCCGTCCGCGCGGTCGGCTCCGCATGCAAGAAGAATCCCTTCATCATCGTGGTCCCGTGCCACCGTGTGCTGCCTTCCAGCCTCAAGACCGGCAACTACGCGTGCGGGGTGGAACGGAAGGTCTGGCTGCTGGAGCATGAGGAAGCAGATGCCGAGCGGTGGGTGCGGACGTGAGGCAGAAGAAACCGAGGAGTTCGATGAATTAGCGCTCTTTATGCTGAAATTCTGGGTATTCCTTGCAAATAAGCCGAAAATCCCCATACTACTGCCACTTCGGGCGCGGCCCGTTTTTTTCTACGGTAGGCGGACACACACCTCCCATACCTTCCGTACCTTCACTTCCTGTCCTTCGCCATGGCGATCCGAAATATTGCGATCATCGCTCACGTGGACCACGGCAAGACCACGCTGGTGGATGCGCTCCTGAAGCAGGGTGGGGCCTTTGCCGCGCATGAGGAGGTGGGTGAACTGATGATGGACAGTAACGACCAGGAGCGCGAGCGCGGGATCACCATCTACGCCAAGAACGCGTCCATCACGCATAACGGGAACATCATCAACATCGTGGACACGCCCGGCCATGCGGACTTCGGTTCAGAAGTTGAACGCGTCCTCAGGACGGTCGATTCCGTCCTGCTCCTGGTGGACGCGCAGGAGGGCCCCATGCCGCAGACCAAGTTCGTGCTGAAGAAGTCCCTGCAGCTGGGGCTGAAGCCGATCGTGATCATCAACAAGATCGACAAGCCGGCCGCCCGTCCGCTGCAGGTGGTGGATGAAGTCTTTGATCTCTTTGTGACGCTGGGCGCGACCGACGAGCAGGCGGATTTCCCCTATCTCTTCGCGATCGCCCGCGAGGGGATCGCCAAGCGGAAGCTGGAAGATGATTCCACAGACCTCACGCCGCTTTTCGATCTCATCGAGTCCCACGTGCCGCCGGCCGCGGAGCGCACGGACGTCCCGTTCCGGATGCAGCCGTGTTCGCTGGGGTACGATAACTACGTGGGGCGGCTCGGCACCGGCCGCGTGTATGAGGGCGTTGCCAAGGTGGGCGACACGGTGACGGTCAAACAGCCGGACGGCTCTGCCCGAACGGGCAAGATCACCAAGATCTACGTGAGCCGCGGCATGAGGCGGGTGGAGGTTGCGGAGGCGCGGGCGGGGGACATCGTGACCATCGCTGGTATTCCGGATATCTACGTGGGAGAGACGATCACGACCGACCCGGACGCCCAGCCGCTCCCGGCCATCGCCATCGATCCGCCGACGGTCTCCATGACGTTCATGGTGAACGATTCGCCGTTCGCGGGAAAAGAGGGGGAGCTGGTCACCACCCGCCACATCAAGGCGCGGCTCCTGAAGGAGATGGAGACCAACGTGGGGCTGCACGTGCAGGACGTGCCGAACGCGGAGGCGTACATCGTCTCCGGCCGGGGGGAGCTGCACCTCTCCGTGCTGCTTGAGACCATGCGCCGGGAAGGATTTGAAATCCAAGTCTCGCGGCCGGAAGTCATCATGCGAGAGAAGGGTGGCCAGAGGATGGAGCCCGTGGAGCAGGCCATTGTGGACGTGCCGGAGGAAGCGTCCGGCACGGTCATCAACCTCCTTGCCCAGCGCAAGGGGGAGCTGGTGGATATGAAAACCGAGAATGGTCATACCCGGATGGAGTTCAAGGTGCCCACGCGCGGTCTACTCGGCTTCCGCGGGGACTTCATCATTGAGACGCGCGGGGAGGGGATCCTCTCCCACTCGTTCATCGGCTACGAGCCCTTCAAGGGGCCGCTCCCCGGCCGCACCAGAGGCTCCCTCATCTCCATGGTCCAGGATGAGGCCATGGCGTACTCCCTCTGGAACCTGCAGGACCGCGGCCGGCTCTTCATCACGCCAGGGACCAGGATGTACGTGGGCATGATCATTGGGGAGAGCAGTAAGCCCGGGGACATGACGGTCAACGCCGCCAAGAATAAGAAGCTCACCAACGTCCGCGCCAGCGGATCGGACGAGGCGCTGACCTTGGTTCCGGTCACGGAGATGACGCTGGAGCAGGCGCTGGAATACATTGGCGACGACGAGCTGGTGGAGATCACGCCCAAGTCGATTCGTCTGAGAAAGAAGATCCTGGACGAAAACGAGCGGAAGCGCGCCGAAAAAACAAACGCGTGACACGGGTTCCGGCAGGAACCCGTAGAGACGCCCCATGGGACGTCTCGATTAAGGAAAAGAAGCGAATATCCGCAAATTTTATCATTTCCTTGCGGTGATTCCTGTATGTACGCTATGATGTACATATGCCCAAGACCATGACATCCACGGAGGCCAGGAAGAACTTCTTCGCCATGCTGAAGGAGTTAGAGACGCCCGGTACATCCATCCTTATTACGCATCAAGGCCATCCCAAAGGAATGTTCATTCCGGTAGACGATTATGAAGGCTGGATGGAGACCCTGGACATCATGTCCGATCCGGAAGAAGTTGCTGCGATCCGCGAGGCGATGAAAGAGGTTGAAAGGGGAGAGGTAGTGGATTATGAGGAGGTGAAGAAGCGTTACGCGGCATGACGATGTACAAGATCGCCATCTCCAGGAGAGCGGATAAGGAAATCGATCGTCTTCGGCCAAAGGATAGGCAACGCGTATTCGCGGTGATCGATCGCTTGCGAGAAGATCCGTTCAGCGGGAAGCAGCTCAATGGTGATTTTGAAGGACAGTGGGCAATTCGTGTCTGGCCATACCGCATCATCTACATCATTGAAAAGAAGATAGTCACTGTAACAGTGTTGCGCGTGGGGCACCGCCAGGGCGTATACAAGCAGTGATCCTGCGCTGGTGTCAGTTTGCCAACTTTGGCTGGTAATCCCTCCCAATCACGATCGGCAACAGCTCCACGCTCTTCACACCGCTCTCCGTCATCACGATCTTGGCAATGACGCTCTTCATGGTGGCCTCACTCCACGTCTGATCGAACACAAAGTTCCCCAGGCCGTAGAGGATGTGCTTGCCGCCGTAGACCTCCATCCTCTGCGGCACGTGCGCGTGGTGGCCTAAGACCAGGTCCGCGCCGTGGTCGATCGCCGCGTGCGCGAAGTCCACTTGGCTCCGGAGGAGCTTCTGGCTGTACTCGGTTCCGCTGTGCATGGACACGATGATGATGTCCGCCTCGTTCACCTTTGCCTCCGCGATGGCATTCTTGAGCCGGTCGATGCGCATGACCGCCAGGCCGGGATCGTCGCCCGTGGCGCGGACGCCGGGCGGGGCGATGAGCGGATCCACGTATGCCAGAAGCGCGATGCGGGTACCCTTCACGTCCACGTACGCCGGCGCGTAGGCCTCTTCCTCCGTTCCAGCGCCGGTGAAGGCGAGTCCCTCGCTCCGCAGGACTTCCACCGTCCGCCGCACGCCCTGGTCGCCGTAGTCATGCGCGTGGTTGTTGGCCAGGGAGATAAGGCGGATGTTGGCTTCCCTGAGCCGCCGGGCTACATCCGGGTCCGATCGGAACTGGAACGTGTACGGCTCAGTCAGGGCGCCTTCCAGGAGAGGCGTCTCCAGATTGGTGAACGCCACGTCCGCCGCCTGGAGGGTTGGCAGGATCTTCCCGAACGGATAGAGCGGCTGGTCCGGCACCATGCGCAAACGGCGTCCCACCATACGGGATGTCATGGTGTCCCCCGTGGCGATGAGCGTCACCGTCTCCTCCTCCGCGGAAGCGATGTCACGGAGCAGGCTCGCCGCCAGGCGCACACCGGAGGTCACTGTCCCCAGGCAGAGGAGGATGGCCAGGCTGACGGTGAGGTGGGTGAGGCGGGACATAGCAATATATCGGCATCTGAAAGCCGCTAAAACGAGTCCATGCTAGAACTTCTGTTGGAATTTAGTCAAGGAACGAGTATAATAGGAGGCAACCCGCACGTCCATGTCTGTAGAAGGCGCTCCTCCGTCTGTGCCCCAAATCCCTGATGCCAGCCCAGGCATCCATCTTGAACTGCCCTCACCTCTGACAGATGACCTGCAGCACGTCCATACAGTGGTGGATGGAGCCAGAAAAGCAATTCAAGAGAGCCTTGGTCAGTTTCCTCCTATGAGCGCCGCGATGGTGGAGGACGTCCTATCACGCATCGTGGACTTACATGGCCCGCGAATCAGGGAACACATGGCGGAGAACAACCGCGCGCCTGCTAAGATTAGTCATGACGTCAATCAAGTATGCGCGGCAGCGTTCAACCGGGTTGCCGTGGAGTACCATTGCACGCCGGAAGAGATGATCGATCTGTTCACCGTGATGTTCTCCCGTCCCTTGCGCCACATTGAGACATTGGCGGATAGTTTTGGCACCCAGGTGGAACCGCAGCAGCGGGCAATGGAGATTGCACTCGCCTTTCTGGACGATGGACAGTTTGTCCGGCATTTCATTGAATATTTCCACTACTTCAAGGAGAAAGAGTTGGGAAGCGCGGTGGAGCAGGGGTACACCCATTGGCAGGTCTACGATGCGCTGCGGCAGGCGGCAAAATCAGTCAACATCACCGTGAAGCAGACGGGAGATTTGGAGGATCGAGAGTGGGTGACCATCACGGCGCTGTTTCCCCATGTGGCGGATAGTGCCAAGCCATCGTTTCCCTTTGAACGTATGTACCTGCTGCACCATTAAGTTCTGAGGCAAAAGAACGCCGCCCCGCAGTGCGGGGCGGCTGGTGCTCACGGCGCCTTGGCGGTGGTGGCGGTCTTGGCTTCCCGGATGACCTTCCACTCCACGCGCCCCAGGGACGATCCTTCTCCCTTCATCCCCTCCATCTGGAGGGGGAGCTTGGTCTCCACGTACACCGTCACTTCCGTGCGCCAGGCGGCGCAGCCGGTCGTGCAGAGGCAGAGGAGACAGACCATCCCGTACCGCACAAGTGTCTTCATGGGTTCCTCCCATGGGCATCCGTTTCAGTGAGCGAACCTGCGACGCCGCAGGCTTTCCCAGCCGAGGCTAGTGGGAAATAGTAACAGGTAATACTATTTTGTCAATATGCCGGTTTTGCTTGAGAGTTACGAGGTTAGTAGCCCCAACCTTGTAACCTCGTCACTCGGCGATCAGTGTCCCGGCTCCTGCGCGTTCCCGCTGCCGCTCGCGGTTACCAGTGCCTCAAACCGCTGGTAGAGGTAGGACGCGCCTATGAGCAGGAGGCCCGTGAGGATGGAAGCGCCGATGCGCACACCGGTGGTGAGGGCGGCAAAATCGAAGAACAGGAGCTTCACCACGGTGGCGGCAAAGAGGCCGATCGCCACACTGCGGACAAGTTTCTCCCGCTGGGCGAACCCGAGCGTGATGGTGCCGAGCGCGGCGATGGCCCACCAGACCGTCTTGAGCAGCGTTGCGTCCTGGGCGAGTGCGGTGACCATGTCCGTGGCGCACAGCGCCATGATCATGGCGAGGCCCACAACGCGCGCTCTGCGCTCCTTAAGCGCGTCGCCCGCCGCAGTGAGGGCAATCCCGATGAGCGTCCAGAACATGGTGGCAGGGAAGAGCCCCGCGAGTGCCCCAAGCTCGGTGAGTGCCGATCGCTGCGGGAGCAGCTGGAGATCATGGATCATGGCAATGCTCACCGTGGCCAGCGCGGTATCGATGACGGTTTTGTTGGTCCGCTCCACGCCGTAGCCCAGCGCCGCTCCCGCGACGAGCACCCACCACACCGTGTGCAGCCAGGCGAAGACCGTGGCGTTGGCCATGGCATTCACGGCCACCAAGGCCGGCAGGAGGATCATGCCGGAGGTCTGCAGCTCCGTGCGACGAGCGCGGTCCGCCAGACACAGGAGACCTAGGAGAATGACGGACCATGCCATGATGCTTGGGAATTCCAGGGTGCCAGTCAGGATGTGGAAGCCGTCCTTCAGGGCCGCTGCCCAGATCAGGATAGTCCCGCCCAGCAGCACGCCGTGCCTGTTGCGGTTGATGCCCCAGCTGAGGAGAGCGGCCGCCAGGCCCAGCCACCAGATGGAGAGGATGTGCTGGAGCGTGCGCGTAGACCAGTCCAGTGTGGCGCCAAGGTGCTGAATCTCCACGGTGCCGTGGAGCCACAGCTGGCCCAGCAGGGCGATCAGCAACGCCGCGCGCACCGGTTGTCGTGCCAAGGACGGATCCTGCACGCGCTGCGTGCCCTGGCGCAGGAGGGCCATGATCACCAGGGAAACAGCGGAGGCAATGGCCCACGGCTGGAAGAGCGGGATGGCTTCTCCGTTCAGTGCCGCCAACATGGTGGATTCCGGCGAGAGCCAGAAGGTAAAGAGCAGGACCAATGCCTGCGCCAGGAGCGCCGCGATGAGCCACACAGTTTCCTCCAGCAGGACAAAGAGTACGCCCGCCGCCGCCGCAAAGAGCAGGTAACCTACGGTGAGCGGCAGCGTGGGGCTTAGATCCAGCGCGTTGGATTCAAATGTCACGCCCAAAAATGCGACCGTGGCGATGGCGGCGTGCAGGATACACTGCACGCTGCGGAGGGTAGTGGTGCCGGAGAGGAGCTGCGGGGGCAGCGTGCGGCTCAGCCGTGTCCAAACCGCGAGCGAGGCGATGCAGACGTAGCTGAGAATGGCCCACGTGGAACGGAAGGGCACCCATGCCTGTCCGCGCTCCAGTCCCAGTACCGGAACCTGGAGCAGAAGCAACGCCAACGCCAATGCCAGCACGGTCGCGGATGCACCAAGCAGTACGGGCCGCCTGATCCGGATGGCGTCCGCCAGAATAAGTACGGAGAACGGAGCCAGCCCGGCGGCTACCCACGCCGTTTCCAGCTTGAACCAGAGCGCAGCGGCAAGGAAGACAATGGCGATGAGGTGGTAGACGTCAATGAGCAAGTCGTCCTCCGGCCGCCACCGGAGCGCCACGGCTCCAAATGCCAGGTACACGCCTCCCAGGACGATCGTGAGGATCCAAACATGTGCACCCCAGATTCCGCCCAACGGCGGCAGCATGCCTGTGAAAGTCAGAAGGGCGTTTCCGACCGCAAGTGTCACATGGAGCGCATTCGTCTGGGCCCGCACGCGGAAGTGCGCGAACGCGAGCGACGCGGAGAAGAGGAGAGCGAACAGTGTGGCGATGCCCAGGTGCACCGGGTCCGGGATGGTCTCCGGGGAGAGCGGGTAGACGCGTAGGAAGAGATACAGCTGAGTGAGGAGGAATGCCGCCAAGGTCAGGAGACGCCAGCTCTTCTCCCAAGACAGGATCAGCACGCCGGTGGTGAGGACGTACAGGTAGCCCGTGAGGAGGGCGGCGGTGAGTTCCGGCGCGGGAATGAGCACGGGCGTGAGGTAGCCGCCCACAACCGCAAACCAGCCGATGGTCTGCGCGTTGTGGCGAATGGCTGCCGCTGCGCCCAGAACCGTGATGGCGCTGTAGAAGAGGAGCGCCAGGCCGCCGGGAATGCGGAACCCGTGCTGCTCCAGGATGGCTTCCGCGTAGAGCACGTGCGCCACCCACACGGTGAAGTACAGGAGCGCCAAGCCGCCGCCCGTGAACGCCTGGGACCAGTGGGCGTAGCGCTTTCGGTACCACTCGCCTAGTCCCAGCAGGATGCAGGCGCCCAGGAGGCTCAGCACCACGCGGCCCAGTTCCCGGATGATGTCGTTATCAAACGAGTACTTGAGGAACACCGCCATGCCGATGAGGATGATGAGGATCCCCACCTTCTGCAGCAGCTTCTTGCCCACCCACGCCTCCCAGTCGATCGCGGGACCGCGGTCCTTGGGCATGGGCGCCGGTACGGTTCTGACCGGGGCTGGAGGCGTCGGCTCGGTCCGGCTTGCGGACGCGGCGGGGATGGGCAGGTCTTCCCGCATGGGTAATGCGTGCAAAGATCCCGGCGTGAGCAGGGAGTTGAGCGGACCTGCCTGTTCCGGCGCCATGGTGGCGTTGGGCAGGGGGGCAGCTGCCGCTTTGGTTCTGCTGCGTGAAGGCGGGGTAGAGAGCCGTTCGGCCGCCTGCTGGATGCGGTGGAGGCCGGAGAGGATCATGCCAAAGCCGATCACTTGGAGGAGCGCGCCCAGCCAGCCTGTTCCGCGGTAGAAGACCTGCGGCAGGAAGAACTGCAGAACGCTGGGGGCCAGCAGGAAGTACACGCCATTGCGCAGCTGCGGAAGACCGCTCTTAAGTGCTAGGGCGGACTCAGGATCGATCGATGATCGAGCGGGCATGGGGGAGGGGGAGATGAATGTGAGTGTAACGCTCGCGAAATCCGATCGGAATACCGGATGGACGTGACAGTTACGAGTTTAAAGTTACAAGTTACGAGTTCTACGCAGACCAACTCCTAACTCGTAACTGGTGACTCGTAACTCGTAACCGTCACTCCGCGATGAGCGGCATGGGCCGCGGCTCGGGCTGGCTGGCCGCCTTCTCCAGCATCTCCTGCGCCAGCGGGACCGCGATCGTCTTACGCCACACGGGCGCATTGGCGGGGGCGTTCACGGGGAAGAGCAGGGACGGGATGAGGAGTTCGTCCGTCACGGCGCCGTCCTCGGACGGTCGGTAGAACACGGCGTAGCCGCGCTTGGGCGTCCCAAGCGGCACGGTCACCTCCTTCACGCTCGTGCCGGCTGGCGTGGTGTCCCAGTGCATGGCATCGATCCGCTTGAGGTAGGCGCTGACCTGCGCCGAATCCGTCACGGCGGGGTAGTTGCTCCGGACGTAGCGCTGGTTGGTGAGGCCCCAGACATCGGACACGCGCTTGGCGCGCACGTTCACGTTGAAGGCGGGGCCGGTGGGGTTCCCGCCCTCGTCCACCACGGGGGTGCCTTCCACGAGCATGGGGAACACCACGCGGAGAGAATCCGGCACCCAGGCGTACCGCTTGTCCGGCGCTGCGTTGTACTCGCGCTGCCACTGCCGGTCCACTACGGGATTACCGTACGCGGCCAGGTCAATGCCGTGCTCGGTCGCGAACGCGCGGGCGATCTGAATGAGTGCTGCATCTTCCGGCACGTCTGCCGGCTTCAGGCGGTAGCGCTGGAAGCAGGTTTCATCCTGGCAGCTGGCTTCCGGGTGCGGCCACATCTGCCAGTTGGGGGACACGGAGACCGTGCCCTCGCCCAGCGCAACGGTCACCTGGTACCCGTACTCCTGCTCCTGCGTGAAGGTGACGGTGTCCACCTTGCGGTTGCTGAAGCTGCCTAAGTCCATCACGCCCAGGTCCAACGCCTGGCCGATCGTCTCAAACGGCAGGCGCGCGTTCTTCTGACGCTTGAGAACAGCCACGTTCTGCTCCGTCGGCAATTCGATCGCGCCACTGAAGACGTACGTGATGCGGTTGATCTCCGGAGCGATCATGATCTTGCCGGCTTCGGATCCCGCCGCATCCTGTGCTGCCATGGGCGCGGGGTTGCTGGCGGGGAGGGTGATGCCTCCGCCTCCGCCGCGTCCGTACGCCGGGCCCGTCTGGGAGGGGTTGGCGGAGAGATCGCCAAAGGCCCGGTTCCCGGTCTTGGACACGCTGTAGGCAAAGAGGTCCGTGCGCCTGTCCGTACCCGTGAAGAGCGGGCGGGTGCCGGGCTGCCGCTGCCAGAGCGCGTAACCGCCGATCACGGCGATGAGCGCCACCGCCAATACCGGCGCCAGGCGCGGGTTCCACAGGAAGGACAAGAAGGAGTGTCCGGCGGCGGGCGCGGGGTCAGGCGCGATGCCGGCGTGCGATCGGCTGCCGGCGTGCGCCCGCAGCTCCTTGCGCAGACGTTCCACGAACGCCTTGCTCGGCACGGCGTCCGGTTTCTGCTTCAGGAGTTCCTGGATGATGGGGAGCAGCTGTGCGTGGTGCTGCTTCAGGTCCGGATCGATCCGTTCAAGCTCCGTAAGGAGCTCTTCAGCAGTCAGGGCGGAGGGAGTCATGGGAGGAGGGGGTGGAGGAGCAGGAGGAGGGTTACGAGCGGGAGCGCAGTGCGCAGGCCGGCCACGGTGCGGGAGACGATGACTTTGCAGTTGCCTTCTGATTTTCCGGTGATCTCCGCGATCTCCGCGTAGCTGAGCTGATCCCAGAAGCGGAGCAGCAGGATCTCCCGCTTGTCCGGCTCTAGTGCAGAGACGGCCTTGCGCAGGTGCTCAAAGGCGATCCGGTCCCCGGCGATCAGGTCCGTCCGGTCGTCCGCTGGCAGATCCCACGCGTCCTCTATGGGCGCGTCATGCTTCCGCGTGCGGTAGTGGTCCGTCACCGTGTTGCGGGCGATGCGGTACAGCCACGCGGCGAACGGGCCCTTGCCGGGATCGTACTGGCCGATCTTCTCCATGGCCTTGAGGAACGTGACGGAGGTGAGGTCCTCGGCGGTCTCACGGCTGAAGGTCCGCCGTGCGATGAAACCGTAGATCGGCTTCACGTACGCCTGGTAGAGCGCATCGAACGCCCGGAGATCGCCCGCCTGGCACGCGGCCACGGCGGCCTGCTCGTCTGTGGTCATGCGGAGAGGGAAGGAGCGGGGCGGAATCCGGATTCCACCACCATCTACGTGGCGGCGGGGAACCGGTAACACCGTCCCGGGGGAATGATGGGGGAAGTGTACTGGAGATCTGAGCGGAGGGCAGCTGTGGAGGGCCGGCTTTTGTCGTTTGATGCATAAGCATATGCGCTTCGCGATGTCTTTTTGCCATCCCTCGTTGTTGGTCCATGAACGGATCTGGTGCCGCCCTCATCCCGGCGCTGCGGCGCCACCCCTCTCCCTCCTTCGGCAAGCTCAGGACAGGCTGGGGAGAGGAGTTGAGAGTGAGGGCGATACGAGAGGTCACAAAGAACCCCCGCACGGTCCGTGCGGGGGTTTTCCTGGTCCGTTGCTTGCGATCACTGCACCCGGAAGTACACGTTGCCCGGGATCTCATTGTCCGTATCCAAGAGGCGCAGGTTGTCCTGGCAGCAGGCGGCCTGCAGGGTGGTGCCGACCAAGGTCTCGCACTCGTCCCACAGCGCGTCACTGCGGGCGTCGTAGTCCTGCAACTCCGTGCCGCTGTCCTCCGCGCCCATCACGTCGGTGTCCTGGTCGTCATCCGTGTCGCCCTGGTTCATGTCCCGGTCGTCATCTGCGTCTAAGTCCGCGTTCTCCTCTTCCGCGCGGTCAAAGATCCGGTCCAATGCGCTTCTCTGGCCGGTGAAGCTCAGGAGCGGGAAGTGCTCGCTCAGTACATCCTTGAACGTGCCGTCCCGGAGCGCCTGGCCCAGGTCCGCGTACGGCCCAAAGCGCAGCTCGCACTCCTGCGTCTCCTGCGGGCCCACCAGCCGGTAGCAGCGGTCGGACACGTAGGCGGCCATGTCCAGGCTCTCCTCATCCAGGTCCAGCATCATGGGGTGGTCCAGCGCGCCCACCTGCGTGAAGAGGCCCAGCACGTTGCGCTCGGCGTCACGGATCTCCAGCGGACCGTAGCCGGAGCGGAGGAGGGAGGTGGTGCGGTCGGTCCGTTCCGTCGCCAGGGCGCCCGTGCCGTCGTCATCGCTCTCCACGCGCACGCGCTGCTGGACGGAATCGGTGGTGGAGAATTCCACGTTGGTGTCGTCTCCGGAGACGCCGCGCCGTACCATGACTTACCTTCTTGTTCAAGTTTTGTCGCATACATAACGCCAAATAGTAAAATATATGTCTGCCGCATTCCTGTCATCTCGTCGCGAACGCACGCGGTATTCCGCCTCCCGGTCGCCATACGGCAGCCGGAAGATCCGGTAGACTCCGGCGGTGCTAGACGCCTTTACCGCTGAGCTCGGCCGCTATCACTACGTGCTTCCGCCGGAGCGCATCGCGCAAGCACCGGCTACTCCGCGCGACAGCTCGCGGTTGCAGGTGCATGACCGGCGGAGCGGGCAGACCCGCACGGCGGTCTTTCGGGAGATCGGCCGGTTCCTGCCGGAGGGGAGCGTGCTGGTACTGAACCGGACCAAGGTCATCCCTGCGCGGCTGCATCTTCAGCGGCAGACTGGCGGCGCTGTGGCTGTCCTCTTCCTGGGCGCGCAGAAAGACGTGATGCGCGCGCTAGCGAGCAGAAAACTCCGCGAGGGGGAAATCCTCACGCTTGATGACGGACGTTCGTTCGCAGTCGAACGGCGTGACGGTAACGCCTGGGTCCTCAGGCCGTCCTTCTCCATCTTGGAGCTTCCCGCCGTGTTCGACCGGCAGGGGACGATGCCGTTGCCGCCGTATATAAAGGAAACGCCGCTCACGGAACCCGAGCTTCGCCGGGCGTACCAGTCCGTCTTTGCGCGGGAAGAGGGCTCCATTGCCGCACCCACGGCCTCGCTCCACTTCACGGAGCGGTTACTGGACGAATTGCAGCAGTGCGGGATCGGCATTGCCTATGTCACGCTGCACGTGCACTTGGGAACGTTCGCTCCGCTCACTCCCCAACAGCTTCAGGAGGGTCGGTTGCATACGGAGTCGTATGCGATTGATCCGAAGGTCGCAGCGCGGCTCGAACACTATAAAAAAGAGGGCCGACCGTTCGTAGCGGTGGGGACTACCGTTGTCCGGACGCTGGAGTCCGCGTTCGATGAACGGGGGAAGATCACAAAGCCCGCCGGCGAGACGAACATCTTCATCCGGGAAGGGTATCGGTTCAAGGCGGTGGATCACCTGGTCACCAATTTCCACGTGCCGCGATCAAGCCTGCTCATGCTCGTCTCCGCCTTTGCGGGGCGGGAGACGGTGATGGGGCTCTACGAACGGGCCCTGCGAAAGGAGTTCCGGTTCGCGTCCTTTGGGGATGCGATGCTGATCCTGTGATTGCTCATGTCATGCTGAGTGGGCCCATCTCTCGTGATGGCCCGCCTGATCCTCGGTTAACCGGGGGTTGAAACCCCCGGTTAACCTTGGTGAAGTGTTCGTTGGTCGATTCCTCTACCGGTGACTGCCAAAGTCCTGCACCCAGTGGCTATTCACGTACCCAACGCCCAGGTGCTGGAAGGAGGAGTTCAGGATGTTCTTCCTGTGGCCGGGGGAGTTCATCCAGTCCTTCATCACCTGCTCGGCCGTCTTCTGGCCGCGGGCGATGTTCTGGCCGGTGGTCCAGCGGCCCGTGAGCGGGTAGCTGCTGTCCTTGATCTGCTCCGTGGGCGTCTTGCCCTCCGGCGTATTGTGCTCAAAGTAGTTGCGGCGGTTCATGTCTTCCGCGTGTTTCTGGGCGGCGGATTCCAAGTGAGATTCGCGCATGAGCGCGCTGAGCCCGGCTTGCTGCCGCTCGGCGTTCACGAGCGTGAGGATCTGCTGGCGGATGCTGCCGATACTGCCGTCCACGGGCATCGGGCGGGCGGGCTGCTTAGGTGATGGCTGCTGCTTTGGCTGTTCCGGGGGTTGGTCATTCTGCGGTTGGTCATCGGTCGGTGGTCGGTTCCGGGAGGCGCGGCGCTCATCCATCTTCTTCTTCAGGTCATCCAGGCGCGAGCGGGCGTCAAAACCCCCTTGGACCTGGCGCTGCTCCAGTCTCTTTGCGGCGCGCGCTTGGGCGCGGAGCTGCGCGGGAGTGATGGCTTGGGATTCTGTGATGGGCGCGGCGATAGCGGCGAACGCCGTGAGGGTGAGGAGGAGGGAACGGGTGGTTAAAGCGGACATAGAGGAGGGGAACGAGCAAAACTCGTCTGTGTGGCGGCCGCGCGCTGCCTGCAGGTCAAGGTGCTCCGGACCCGCACCTTCATCCGGGCCCCCGCCCGGTCAACGGACTTTCCGGAGTTTTTCTGTCATATTGTATTGAACACATCAAAAGCGATAGGCATGGTAGTTCCATCGCAACGCATAGTATGGTGAGACGCTAGTTGAAACGTATGCCAAGAACTGATCTTCATGTTCCAGCAATGCTGCGAGGCGACATGGCGAAGGATCGCGAAGCATTGCGAGTTACGAGTTACAAGTTACCAGTTCCAACATCAGGCATACCCCTCTCGCCGCTCACAGCTCACCGCTACCCGTGTCTGCCCAGATGAAACCCCTCCACGTCCGTCCCGTCCGGAATGACCGTGTCCTGTGACAGGTGCACAAAGGGGCCGATGCGGCAGTTCTTACCGATCCGCACGCGGCCGGTGATGGCGGTGAACGGCTGGATGACGGTTTCCGGGCCCACCTCTACATTGAGCTCAATGTACGTGTTCCGCGGATCCACGATGGTCACGCCGTGGTCCATGAGTCGCCCCAGGATCCGGCGCTGCAGGAGCTCGCCGGCTCTAGCCAGTTGTGCGCGGGTGTTCACTTGTGCCGTGTCATCCGGCGCCAGGACGGGGAGGGCCAGCACCGTCTGGCCCATGGCCTGCAGGATGGCGGGCACGTCCGTGACGTACTCCTCCCCCTGCGCGTTCTGGGGCGTCACCCGCGCAAGCGCCTCCCACAAGTGCGGCGCCTGGAACACGTAGCAGCTCACGCTCACTTCCCGGATGGCCCGCTCGTCCGCGGTGGCGTCCTTCTCTTCCACAATGCGCAGGAACGCGCCGTCCGCGCTGCGCACCACGCGACCGTACCCCGTGGGGTCCTCCACCACGCTGGTGCCAAGAACGCACGCGGCGGCCTGCTGGTCGCGCACGCGCAAAAGTTCCACGAGCGGCTCCGGCCGCAGAAGGGGCTGGTCGCCCACCAAAACCATGACCGGTCCCGCGTATCCCGCGAGCGCTTCCCGTGCGGCCTTCACCGCGTGGCCGGTGCCCTTGGGTTCCGCCTGGTGCGCGTAGGCCAGGTCCGGATGGTTCCCCAGGACCGCCTTCACCTCCTCCGCGCCCACGCCCACCACCACCGCGATCTTCCGCGCCCCGGCCGCCCGCGCGGCGTCCGCCACGTAGCGGATCATGGGCTGGCCGCACACTTCATGCACCACTTTGGCCCGTTCCGACCGCATACGCCTGCCCTGGCCGGCGGCCAGAATCACGGCTACGGGACCCTCGTTGCTCTGTGGCATGGAAAAAAGAGGCGAAATCCCAGGGATGCTAGGAGGGGGCTTGCAGAGTGTCAATCGGCTTCCGGAGGCGGAAAGATGCTTGGTACTGGGTGTGATCGAGGTCCGGCCAGCGTACGGCGCGTAGGAATTCCCGGTGAAGAGGGAAAAAGTCCAGCCGGCTCCTCGTCATGAATGACGTATGTGCGCCGGACTCACGCTTGCTCTGTCCGCGATCGACCACCGCCTCATCCAGCAGCGCGGCCTCATGGACCGGGCCATGAACCTGCCGGACGGCCGTCCGGCGCTGCGCTTCCTCTTCCGTGATCGTGAGCCGCTTCTCCCCGTCCGCTTGGACGGCGTGACAGCCGTGGCGCCCTGGGGCAACCGGGATGTGGGGATTCCCGGCTGCCGCGTACCGGCTGGTGCCGGGTAGAGAGCCTGGCAAACGGCAAGTGGGACTGGCTGCATCCGCAGGAGGTGGAGATTCCCGCGGAGCGCGGCGTGGAGAAGGGCGTGTGGTTTGATGTTCCCGGCCACGGCATCCGCGGCGTGCTGGTGGAGGACAAGACCGGCGGCCGCCATGTCTACATGCTCACGCAGGCGGCCACGGAGAAGTACCGGGAGATGACCGGCCACGACCGCGAGCCGGTGTTCACGGGCGGAGTTATCTGAGCGGCGGACTGTCATGGTTTGTGAGTGCTGCTCATGCAAAAAGCGGGCAGCTAAGCCGCCCGATCCATCATGGGTTGGACCTCGTTCGTATTGTTTCACGGGTTCTAACGATAGACGGCAGCTTCCCGTACCGGGATAGCCGCTGGCGTCTGGAGGTAAGGCAAGAGCAGTCGGCGGGTTTGTTCCTGGACGTCAGGGACATCTTGCATGGCATCAATGGTGATGACCCGGTTCTTCTGCTGGAAGTAGGCCGTGACATCCGCCAGCTGCTCGGCCTCAGCCAGCCGTTTCTCCCGCGCCACCGGGTCCACATCGTCCTTCCGGGGCGTGATACCGGCGGCAATCGCTTCCTGCACGCGTTGATCCATACGGTCCATGAGGATCTGTCGCCGGATCTTGGGATCTGGGTCCAGCTCCATATTCAGGATCACGAACAAGCGACGGAACTCGTCCATCATCTCCTCAAACGGTGCGATCTGCTCTTCACTCCGCGGGTAACCATCCGGGAACCAGATGGCATCGTGATCGAGGTCTTCAAAGCCGCGGCGGACCATGGGATTGATGATCTGATCGGGAACCAGCTGTCCGTTATTGCTGTATTCTCTAATCTTCCTTCCCATGTCAGATCCGGACCGGATCTCCTGGCGGACTAAGTCGCCCACTTCCATGTGCTTGGACTCCACGCCGCTGATGCGCAATTCTTCTCTCAGATACTTGATCAGAGTGCCCTTGCCGGTAGCAGGTGGGGCAATGGGGCTCACGGTGTCTATGCGGCGTGGCTGACCATGGCCATTGCCATGATGGTCGCCGTCACCGTTGCGGAAGGATTCCAATTTTCGCATAGAGAAGCGGGAATTCGGATAAATTGACCGCCCTGTGTAGCAATGGTTTCAGGGAAAATCAAGGGTCTAAGAGGCCGCTTTTCCGCGGCGGTCAGCCCTCCGTCCGGTCCGCAATACGGCGGAGTTTCTCCGGATCCACCACCCGGTCGTACCTGCGGCCGTTGATGAGCAGCGTGGGGATCTTGATGGTCCGCACGTCTTCCTCCACCACCCGCTTCTGCTCCGCCAGGCTGCGCGCCACGTCCTGGGACTGCGCGCGGGCCATGACCCGGTCGGTCTCTTCCGGCGCGTAGCCGATCTGCGACAGGAGTTCGCGCAGCGTGCGCTCCGCGTCCGCCCGCGTCATGGCGATGTTCATGCGCGTCTGCAGGTCTACGCTGCCATCAGCCAGATCCGCAAAGAGCAGCTCGATCAGCTGCCAGTCCGGCGGGAGCGTCCCCGTGCCTGCCGCGGGCCGTATGGTCTTGGCCGCCTCAATCACGGATGCGACAAGCGTGGAGTGCGGGAACTTGGTAGCGCCGGTTGCGCCCACCGGGATGGGGTAGAGGAGGTAGCTCACGTTCATCTGGTCGGTAACGCCGGCGGCAACCAGATTCCCGGTCAGCTTCTTGCAGAAGTGGCAGCCTGGATCCACGATCTCCAGCGCGTACGGCTTGGCGTCATCCCGCGGCGCGTAGAAGCTGGGGCTGGGGCCCAGGTAGTCCTGCGGGTCCCACGTCTTCAGACGGTCTGGGATCCGGGAGACGGTTTCTATGAAGCGGGTGAAGGGTCCTATAGCCCATTCGGCCACCCGTCCCTCGCGTACTGCTTGGATGAGCCCGAGCGACTGCTGCGCAACGCCGCATGCCTCGCCGCCAAGCGAGCAGGACTCCGCGTTCTGCGGGTAGCAGGTATCGTAGACCCACAGATTGAGCCCCGCGTTTGCCACGGTGAGCAGGCTCCAGATGCTGAGCGCCACGAACGCGAACGACAGCCACTCGATCCAGCGGCTCAAAAACCGGGCCAGGCGCGGGCGCGTGAAGACGAGCTTCCCGATGAGCTTGGCCTTCATCTCCTGGCTGAAGTCTATGTCGCACGGCCGGAGCGTGACGCGCCGCAGGACGCAGTGCCACGCCTTGGCGGCCAGCGGCCGGTAGGAGGCGGAGAAGATGGCTAAGATTCCCAGGACGATGAACGCGGCGATGCAGAACATGGACGAAATTGATAATGGAAAATGGATAATGGAGAATTATTCGACGTTCATAATGCGCGGAGGATCGCGTGGAGTGATTCCAGGAACTTGGTCACGTGCTCTTCCGTGTTGTACAGTCCGATCGACACGCGGAGCAGCGGCGGCAGTCCCAGCTGGTGGGTGAGGTATGCGTGGCAGCAGAAGGCGCCGCTGCGGCACATGATCTTCCGCTCGTCTAAGTAGAGCGCCAGCTGGTGCGCGTCTATACCATCCACGTGGAAGCTCACAACGGCGCTCGGTTCCCGGTTGAGCAGGCGCACGCGGGGCATGTCCTTCAGGCCGTCAAAGAGCCGCTGCGCCAGCGCGTGTTCGCGCTCCCAGGCGTCCGTCTGTCCGTCCAGCCACTGGATCGCGGCGCTGAGTCCCAGGATGCCTCTCCAGTTCTGAAGGCCGGGTTCCAGCACGGCGAACGCCTCATCGCCTTCACGGAGCAGGGAGAAGCGGTCCTGTTCCGCGTCCGTCACCGTCCCGCCGCCAATGAAGAACGGATCCAGCCGGTCGATTAGCGCGCGCTTGATGATGATGAAGCCGATGCTGGGCCCGTACATCTTGTGGCCGGAGCCAAAGGCCGCGTCGTAGTCCGTCTCCCGCAGGAGGCCGATCGCATGGCCAAACGCCTGCGCGCCATCCACGAGCAGGATGCCGCCGGCAGCGTGCGCGTCTTCCGCAAGCTGCCTGGCGTTTCTGAGCCGCCGCCCGTCAATGTTGGACATGGCGTTCACCAGTACCACGCTCTTCTCCAAGTCCCCCGCCTGGTACCGCAGGCTGCCATCTTCCGCGCGCGCCAGGACCGATCGCGCCTTATGGTGCCGCTCCGCCCAGGTGATGGTGGGGAGGAGGGCGGAGTTGTGCTCAATCTCCGATGTCACGATCCGGTTAAACCCGTCCACCCGCAGCTGGTGCAGCACCAGGTTGATGCCGTAGGTGGTGTTCAGCGTGAACGCGGCCACGTACTCCTTATCGCTCTTGCCGGCGTAGGCGAGCAATACCGACCGGGCCTTCCGCACGCCGTCATCCACCGTCTGCCCCCACCGGTACTTCACCCGGCCGCCGCAGGCGTTCGTGCGGCGGTAGTACTCGTCCTCGGTTTGGATGACCGTTTCCGGCCGCAGCGTCTGGCAGGCGGCGTCCAGGTAGCAGGCGTCCGGATCCACGTAAGCAAAGTCTCCAACCGGGGCGTGTGACGTGGTGGGTTTGGACGTGGCAAGCAGCATGGCCGGAGGGGGAAGTCCGGGGGAGCATCCTCCTGATTGCTCCGGAATGCCATAGATTCGGCTGACGAGATTGTGAGGATACGAGGTTGTAATCTCGTAATGCTGGCAGGCTACGTTGCAGGCCCCCTCTCCGGTCCGCCACAGGCGGACCACCCCTCCCCCGGAACGGGGGAGGGGTGGGGGGTGGGGGCTCTCCTCAGTTCAACTGCCGCTCAATGGCCGCCTTGAAGTTCTCAAACGGCTGGGCGCCGCTGATCATCTCCCCCTGGCCGTCCGCGTTGAGCACCCAGAAGCCGGGCGTGCCGCTCACGCCGGAGGCGGAGCCATCCGCCATGTCCTGCTGGATCTCCTGCTTGTGCGTGCCCGCCTCCATGCAGGCGCGGTAATCCGCCAGGTCCAGGCCGATCGCCGTGGCGTACTGCTCAAACGTGGGCTTGGGATCCGGCAAATTGCTCCATGCGCCGCCGTTTCTGAAGAGCTGCTCGTGCATCTCAAAGTACTTGTCCTGGTCCCCGGCGCACTCCGCTGCCTCAGCCGCGGGCTCCGCGTTGGGATGGAAGCTGAGGGGGTAGTCCCGTACCACGTACTTCACCTTGCCGGTGTCCACAAACTCCGCCTTGATCTTGCCGAAGGTCTCCGTGAAGTGGCGCTGGCAGAAGGGGCACTGGTAGTCGGAGAACTCGATGAGCGTCACGGGCGCGTCTGCATCTCCTAAGACGGCGTCATCATCCGTTGTCGGCGGAGTGGCGGGGGCAGCCGGCGCGTCCGCAGCCGGCGCGTCGGCTCCTGGTGCAGCCGGGGCCAGCCGGGCGGTTGTGACGCCGCTGGCGCCGGAGAGGCTGTAGCCCACGATCAGGCCCATGAGGCCGATCGATACAGCGAACCACGGATTCGACTGGCTCACCGCAGGCGGATTGCCATTACTTGAGGAGGGCGTAGGGGTGTCTGGCATGGGAGCAGAGGAAGAATGGTGGATAAGATAAATGGATGCCGGGGGAGTGTAGCAGATGGGGCGGGGAGGGGAACTGCAAAACGGGCCGTATGGGTTAAAACTCAGCGCATTGCTGGGAGGAATCACCAAGAACCAAGCATCAATGATCAACCAAGGACCGAATCATCAATGATCCCATGGGAGAAACACCCATGCGTTTCAAATATAGGAACATTGGGACATTGAGTAGTGTTTGGAACTCGGTGATTGGTGATTGGGTATTCCGCTCGGCGGCTTGATGGTCGATCAAGCGCAGACTTCGTACTTGTTCCTCGTGTAGGGAAGGGAGGCAGAGCATATGCTCCACCCCCCTCGTCGCGTGTCACTCGAGATCCCCAGATGTCTCCTGTGCGTCCTCCAGCAGGTTCTGCAGCTGATCCAACCGGTCCTCCAGCTGCTCGCGTTGCATGTCCGTCCGGTCCTGCAGGTGCGAAATCTGCTCATCGCGCTGGTCCTCTAGGGCGGCCCGGCGCTCCTCATACTGTGACTTGAGCATATCAGCCATCTCCTCCAGGTCCGCCCGATCTTCTGTGGAAGCCTGGGCAATGCGACTTCTGAAGCTGGTTTCCTTCTTCGTGTAGAGCTCATCCAGCCGCGCGATCTTCTTCTCCGCGCGTTCGGTGATCTTCTTCTCTTGCGCCGCGTGCCTGGTGTCCAGCTTGCTCAGCTGCTTTTCCATCTGGGCGATCATCTTCTGGATCTGAGATTCGCTCATCTGCGGCTGGCCCTCTCCGTACGGCAGCATCTGCGTCCCGCCGCGCATCATGTCAGGCTGGCCCATGGGCATGGCGCCCGGCATCGTGCCAGGTGCGCCCGTAGTCGGCGCGCCGAAGAGAGTGCCCGGCTGGGCATACATCGCGTCCGGCTGGCCCATCATGGGCATCTTGGATGGGAAGGCGCCAGGGTACATGCTCGGCTGCATCATGGGAGTACCACCGGGGCGCAGGAGCTCCGCGCGCAAGCCAGAGCTGTAGGTAAGCCCGCTCACGGCCAGGCTGACCACGCCGGCTACCACGGCGGGAATGACGTAGATGTTGCGATCCATAGAGAGAAAGAGAAAAGGGGAACGATTGAACCATGGTACCGGCGGCTCGTGCCAACGCGCGATCATCACGCCTTGCGCGCGCGGGCTTTTTCCTCTGCCGCAGCGTGCGCGAGGCGCGCCAGACTCCGCATGGAGCGTGAAGAGGGTGCGCTACCCCCGCTTCCGCACGGGCTTCTCCGCCGTCGCGGCCGGCCTCTCCTCCCCAAAGCCCGTCACCACCATGCTGCGGCTGCGCGGGTCCCGTTCGGCCTCAATGAGCTGGAGTTTGGCTGCCTCCTGGAGCAGGTGGGTGAAGCTGCGGAAGCCGTAGTAGCTCTCGTCAAAGGACGGCTTCTTGCGCTGGATGGTGTCTTTGATCATGGAGGCGTACATGGCGTCGTGGTTCTCCCGCCTGAGCGCGGCGCAGGCATCCAGGAGGAGGGCAAAGGCCTCCCGCTTCTTCTCCGGCACGTCGGATTCTATCTTGGTGGTGACTTTGTGCTGGCTCTCCTGGCGCTCCAGATCCTCGTAGAGGATGAACTCGTCGCAGTTGTCGCTCAGGAGGTGGGAGGTGGAATCCCGCATCCCCAAGCCGATCACATGCTTGCCGTTCTCCTTGAGCTTGGAGACGAGCGGCGAGAAATCGCTGTCCCCGGAGACGATGACGAAGGTATCGATGTGCGCCTTGCTCCACGCCAGATCGATCGCGTCCACCACCAGCCGGATGTCCGCGCTGTTCTTGCCGGTCTGGCTGCGCTTGGGGATCTCAATGAGCTCGATCGCCTCCTCATGGAACGGTTCGGTGTACTCCGGAAAGCGGCTCCAGTCCGCGTACGCCTTCTTCACGATCAGCTTTCCCTTCTCCACCAGGCGCTCCAGCACCAGGGAGATGTCCAGCGCGCCGCCGCCCTTGCGCCGCTCAAAACCGATGGCCAGGTTCTCCAGGTCAATGAAGACGGCCAGCGTGCGTTCGTGATCGGGCGGCGAGGAGGGCATGGGGAGCGGGGGGATGGCTTTCGAGTTACGAGTTACGAGTTACGAGTTACGAATTACGAATTACGAATTACGAATTACGAATTACGAATTACGAATTACGCTTGATCCGTGCTGA
>CAZWIA010000014.1:0-14565 GCA_964633955.1 uncultured Candidatus Peribacteria bacterium
ACCCCTGACCTCCGCAATGCGAATGCGGCGCTCTATCAGCTGAGCTACAGCCCCATGATGTGGAAAGAATGCGGCACTCTATCATCCGCCTGGGCGGATACAGCCCCAGGGCAAGCGGATTCTACGTGATTCTCCGTAGAGCACAACCTAGACAGGAGAACGTGTAAACCCATCAAGATTTCTCTAGATTTGTGATATATGATTAGTATAATTGAATTCTATGGCAACAAATTGGACTTCTATATTCAAACATCACCGGGGAAAATGGGTTGCCTTGAAAGACGATCATAGGACTGTTATCGCTTCTGGAAGCAAAGCAAAAACGGTCATGAAGAAGGCTAAAGAACTGGGATACGACATGCCATATTTGTTCCGCGTACCACTGGAAGAAATTTCTTACGTAGGATGACAGTATGAAATTTGACTACATGAGTTTTCCTCTTCGTGAGAAGAACAGCGTTTCCGATAGGAAAACTCACCTTCGTCCTGTAATCCCCATTTTCATAAAGGCAGAGAACGGAAACCAGGTGGGATCGTACGTCTTGATAGACTCCGGCGCAGACTTCTGCATCTTTCACGGAGATCTGGGAGAAGCCCTGGAAATAGATGTGCGCTCCGGACCAAAAGTAAAGTTTGGAGGCGTTCAAAGCTCAACAAAGCAGTGTACCGGCTATGCGCATACGATTTGCTTAGTGGTTGGAGGACATGAAGTTCCAGCAAAGATCTGTTTCTCTTACGACATAAGCGACAATGGATATGGAATTGTAGGACAGTATGGCTTCTTTGATTCGTTCAAGGTGAAATTTGAACTCGCAAAAGAAAGGCTAGAACTTGATCTCCTGTAAGCCTTATCAGCATTACAAATACTCCTCCACTCTCACATTCCCAATCAAGACCGGCGTGCCCGGCGGCAGCTGCAGGCGCCTGAGCGCCTTCTGCAGGCCAATCCGATCGATCACGTCCCTGAAGCGCTTCTGCGCTCCGGGGTGGCCAAACGGCGTCATGACCGCAAACTGCTCCAGGCGCTTGCCCAGGACCGTGACGCTTCCGTCCGGCTGACGCTCAATGCGGTAGGCGATCATGCGGTCATCATCCACGTGCGGCTGCAGCACGGGCACCTGCGCGCGGGCTTCCGCCTCCGCCTCCATGTCCGTGAGCACACGCCGCTCGCGCTCTTCTAAGACGATCGGCAGGAGCTTCTGCGTGAGCTCCTTGGTGCCTTGGGCAGTTGCGGCGGAGATGGCTGCGAACACGGGGATCCCGCTGTCGTTCAGGTCGGCCGTAATCTGATCGATCTCATCCGGGACTAAATCCGCCTTGTTCAGGATCACCAGCTCGCGCTTGTGGGAGAGGGCGGGGGAGTACGCTTCCAGTTCTTTGCGGATCGCTTGGTAGTCACGCATGAGCAGCGCCGGGTCCACCTGGTGCATTGCGCCCGCCGTGGTCAGGTCCATCCCGCGGGAGAGATCCAGCACGTGGAGCAGCACGCCGCAGCGCTCAATGTGCTTGAGGAACGCATCACCCAGCCCCTTGCCCTGGCTGGCACCCTCAATCAGCCCCGGCACATCCGCCACCACGTAGGAGCGGTCGCCCACGTGCACCACGCCCAGGTTTGGAACCAAAGTGGTAAACGGGTAATCTGCGATCTTAGGCTTGGCTGCGGAGATGACGGAGATGAGCGTGGACTTGCCCACGCTCGGGAAGCCGATGATCCCCACGTCCGCCACCAGCTTCAGCTCCAGCCGCAGCGTGCGGCGCTCGCCCGGTTCGCCCAGCTCCGCAAAGTCCGGCCGCTGCCGCACGGAGCTCACAAAGTGCGCGTTGCCGTAGCCGCCGCGCCCGCCCTTGGCCACCACAATGCGATCGCCCTCCTGCCGCAGGTCCGCGATCACGCGCTCAGATCCGTCTTCCAGGATCTGCGTGAAGACGGTCCCCGGCGGAACGAGCAGGATCAGATCCTCGCCATCACGACCGCGTTTGTTCGCTCCTGATCCGAACCGCCCGATCTGCGCCTCAAACTTCTTCCGGGACGCGTAGTCACTCAGCGTGTCCGTGTTGGGATCCGCCACCATGATCACGTCTCCGCCGCGTCCGCCGTCCCCGCCGTCCGGTCCGCCCTTGGGCACGTACTTCTCCCGGCGCCAGGACACGCACCCGCGCCCGCCGGAGCCGGCAATGACCTCTATGGTGGCGTGGTCCAGGAACATGACACGAATGTAAAATTGAAAATGGATAATGTACAATGATTAGATGAGAGTCGCTCTGGAAGTTTTGATGATCGATGTCAGAAGTGCGATCAGTTCTTGTACCTCGGACAGAAGGCGCAACAAGTCATCATCAGATCCTAACCGGCTATCACGAATGAGCATGAGCCAGTAACGGCTCTCATATGCTTCTTTCAGAGCAATGGAGAGCTTCGCGATAAAATCTCTTTTAGATGGCGCATTGACCGCTTCCTCAATATTCGCACCGATACTGGTACCCGATTTCAGAAGCTGCGTGCTCAGAACGTACTCCTTGTCTTGCATCATTCCTCGACAAAACGTCACAACATGCAGCGCGAATGCGTAGGACTTTTCCCGAACCGGATTTGACTTCTCTTGGTACATATTGCGAATTTTATACGAATTCGAAAGCCATTCAATCTGGGCCGCTATAACGCTTGACCCCCACAGTCTGTCACTCTAGAATTCCGAGTGATAATTGTCCATTGTCCATTGTCCATTTTCCATTCTCTCTTATGTCCAAGATCATCGGAATAGACCTAGGCACCACCAACTCCTGCGTGGCGGTGATTGAAGGAGGGGAGCCGACCGTGATCCCGAACGCGGAAGGGAATCGCACGACGCCGTCGGTCGTCGCGTTCAAGGATAACGAGGTGCTGGTGGGCGTAGCCGCCAAGCGCCAGGCCGTGACCAACCCCAAGAACACCATCTTCTCCGCCAAGCGCTTCATCGGCCACCGGTTTGAGGAGGTGAAGAGTGAGGCTGCGCAGATGCCGTTCGCCGTGAAGGAAGGCAAGGAGGGACGCGCGGTGATAGAAGTGAACGGCAAGGAGATGCTGCCGCAGGAGATCTCCGCCAAAGTGCTGCAGAAGCTGAAGCGGGACGCGGAAGCGTTCCTGGGCACCACCGTCTCCAAGGCCGTCATCACGGTGCCGGCGTACTTTGATGACAGCCAGCGCCAGGCCACCAAGGACGCCGGGCAGATCGCCGGGCTGGAGGTGGTCCGCATCATCAATGAGCCGACCGCGGCCGCGCTGGCCTACGGCCTGGACAAGACTCAGGCGCATAAGATCGCGGTGTATGACCTGGGCGGCGGCACGTTTGACGTCTCCATCCTGGAAATGGGCGACGGCGTGTTTGAGGTGGTGGCCACCAACGGGGACACGCACCTTGGCGGGGATGACTTTGACCAAGTGCTCATCCAGTGGATTGCGGAGGAGTTCAAGAAGGAGCAGGGGATTGACCTGCGCGGGGACACGATCGCGCTGCAGCGCCTGAAGGAGGCGGCAGAGAAGGCCAAGATAGAACTCTCCTCCGCCGCGGAGACGGAGATCAATCTGCCATTCATCACCGCTGACGCGACCGGGCCCAAGCACCTGACCCTGAAGCTCTCCCGCGCCAAGCTGGAGGCGCTGGTCCAGGCGCTGATCGACCGGACCGTGGCGCCCTGCGAGCAGGCACTCAAGGATGCCAAGCTGGGAAAGAACGACATTGATGAGGTGGTGCTGGTGGGAGGCATGACGCGCATGCCGGCGGTGATGGAGAAGGTGAAGCAGATCTTTGGCAAGGAGCCGCATAAAGGCGTGAACCCGGATGAGGTGGTGGCCATTGGCGCGGCCATCCAGGCGGGGGTGCTGGGCGGGGACATCGATAAAGACATCGTGTTGGTGGACGTGACGCCGCTCTCCCTGGGACTGGAGACCTTGGGAGGAGTGGCTACCAAGCTGATCGAACGGAACGCCAAGATCCCCACGTCCAAGACGCAGGTGTTCTCCACCGCCGCGGACAACCAGACGTCGGTGGAAATCCATGTGGTGCAAGGCGAGCGGGAGATGGCGGCGGACAATAAGAGCCTGGGCCGGTTCATCCTGGACGGCATCCCGCCCGCCCCGCGCGGCTTGCCGCAGGTGGAGGTGACCTTTGACCTGGACACGAACGGCATCCTGTCCGTGCGCGCCAAGGACAAGGGCACCGGCAAGGAGCAGCACATCACCATTCAGGGTTCCACGGGCCTGAGCAAGGAGGAGGTGGCCCGGATGCAGAAGGACGCCGAGCTCCACGCGGAGGAGGATCGGAAGAAGAAGGAAGCGGTGGAAGTGCGTAACCAAGCGGACGCCCTGGTCTTCAGCATTGAGAAGAACATGCGGGAGTACGACGCCAAGATCCCGGACGCCACCAAGAAGACGGTGAATGAGAAGATCACGGCGCTCAAGGACCTGCTGAAGTCTGAGACCGCAGACGCGGATGCCATCAAGAAAGCGACCGAGGAGCTGGGCACCGCCGCGCAGGAGATCGGGAAGATCGTCTACCAGGAGACGGAGCAGAAGAACCAGGCCCAGACGGACGCGGCCAAGGGTCCGGACCAGAGTGGTGAGAAGGTGGTGGACGCGGAGGTGGTGGAGGAGAAGAAGGACGAGGATAAGGCGTAGAGACGCCCTGGCAGGGCGTCTCGGACGCCGATCACAACGAGTCAGGGACGCCTCGCACGGGTGTCCCTTTCGTTATAAAATCGTCCCCATGCCCGAACAAGCCACCGCCACAGACATCGCCGTCCTCCGGGAGATGGTCCGGCTGGCGGAGAATGCGCGTTCCGAAACAGTGCAGAGTCTGGAACGGCTGAATCAATACAACCTGGGGATCATCGCCTTTAATGCAGGCTTCATGTCGTTCCTTGTATCGAATTCTTTTCCTATGACCACCATCCGGGTTGCCGGCATCTTCCTGCTGATCTCGATGTTCACTTCGCTCTTCGCCCTGTCCCCTAAGAAAATCCGCGGAGCCGTCCTACGCGTGGATACGGACGTTCGCGCATTAAAGCAGGGGGAACAGATTGACCTTTATGAATTTCTACTCGCGACTGCCGAACTCACGGATAGGGCATTTGTGATTCTCCAGGAACGGGCAAAGGAAAAGAAGTTTCTGACCATTTTCTCTTCCACATTCCTTGTCCTCGCGCTTGTCTTCACCTATACTCTCTATGCATATGCCTAGGCCAGGAGATTACATTGACGGCATCTGAGCAGGCCCAAGCCTGAAGACATCATCCTCGGCTTCTAGTGTGAACCGACCGCAGTTCGAGGATCTCATCGTCGGCCTCTGAACTATGCCTAAGCCAGGACCTACCACTGTCGGCCTCTAATCCATGCCAAGCCCGGCCACCACGAACATCGGGCTCTAGCACTATGCCAAGGTTGGGATCGATCACTACGGGCGTTTGAATTATGCCTAAGCCAGGACCTACCACTGTCGGCCTCTGATCTGATAAACAAAGACGCCCCACCCGGAGCGTCTTTTTCATTCTTCCTATCTCAAGTCTCACATCTCACATCTCGTCTGGTGTCACAGCTTCCCGCCCACGTAGTTCGCCAGTTCCACGAGCCTATTGGAATATCCCCACTCGTTGTCGTACCAGGAGAAGACCTTCACCATCTTCCCGTCGCCGATCACCTGGGTGAGGGGAGCATCCACAATGCTGCTGCGCGGGTCCTGCACGTAATCCTGCAGCACCAGCTCGCGCTCCTCCACGCCCAGCACGCCCTTCATGGCGCCTTCCGCCGCCTTCTTGAACACGGCGTTCACCTCCTCCGCCGTGGTGGCCTTCTTCACGGTGACGGTCAGATCCGTGATGCTGCCAGTAGGCGTGGGCACGCGGATGGCCACCCCGTTCAGCTTGCCGGAGAGCTCCGGCACCACCAGCCCGATCGCCTTGGCGGCACCGGTGGAGGTGGGGACCAGGTTGATGGCGGCTGCCCGGGCGCGGCGCAGGTCCTTGTGAGGCAGGTCTAGGAGGTTCTGGTCGTTGGTGTAGCTGTGGATGGTGGTCATGAGGCCGTGCTCCACGCCAAAGGTGTCGTTCAGCACCTTGGCGATGGGCGCCAGGCAGTTGGTGGTGCAGGAGGCGTTACTGATCACGTGCATGGCGGCAGGATCGTACGTCTCATGGTTCACGCCAATGCAGAAGGTCCCGTCCACATCCTTGGCGGGCGCGGAGATGATCACCTTCCTGGCGCCGGCCTGGAGGTGCTTGGAAGCCGATTCCTTATCCGCAAAGCGGCCGGTGCACTCCAGCACCACGTCCACGTTCAGCTCCTTGTGGGGCAGCGCGGCGGGGTCCTTCTCCGCGGTCAGGCGGATACGGTCGTTACCCGTGACCAGGATAGCACCCTCCACCTCCATGCCCTGCGTGTTGCGGCCGTAGGTGGAATCAAACTCAAAGAGGTGGGCCAGCGTGGCGGGCTCCGTGAGGTCGTTCACCAGGACCACGCTGATGTCCGGGAAGCGCTCCTGGATGATGCGCAGCGCCTGCCGGCCAATGCGCCCAAATCCGTTGATTGCCAAGTTCATGGGGGAGGGGGGAAGGGATCGATCGGTCCATTGGTACGGCCTGGTTCTCCGCATGTCAATGGTCTTGGCGCCGGGTTAGCCGCCAAGAAATTGACGGCAGAAGGGGCAGGTCTACCATAGTTCCCATGCCTCAACCGGAACAGCCACCACAGCGGGATCGGGAACCGATCGGAATCATCCATCCGGCGGAGTACCCGCACGGCGTCCGCGTCCAGCGCTGCGACGCGAATGGCCAACCGAAAGCAGGTACCCGGATCTACGAAGGACGCATCCTCCATGACATCGCTCCGGGCGCGCCGCTGCAGGTCTACCCCACGGAGGCGGAGCTGCAGGCAGGAAAACCCACGCGAGACAGGATTCTCAGCACCACGGAGGTGCGGGGGATCGAACGCATGGAGATAGGGGCTCATATTCTCCACACCAGCCCCAAGGCCGAAGTGGAGCATCACCATTACCGCCTGGAGAAGCGGACGCCGAGCGCACTCGCGAAGGTCAATGGTACCGTGCAGTTGAAAGAAGGCCATGCGCAGATCACGGTGGAAATAGACAATCCGACAATTGAACAACTCGCAAGCATCAGCGCCGTAGTTGCCCAGATTGCCGCCCTTACACCGGAGCACGCGACGGCCCTCCTGGCTGGCGATCGGGCGAGAGTGGGGGATAGGACGCAGCATAGAAGCGCTTCATGAATCCGGTCGCATGAGCCATACTGCGCACAGCCATGCCCATCGACCGGTCCATCATTGACGCCACCCTCCGCACCCCCTACGGCGAGCGCGCGTACAAGGTGGTGGAGCAGCTTACGGATGCCGGGCATGACACCTGGTGGGTGGGCGGCGGCGTGCGGGACATGCTGACCGGGAAGATCCCGGCGGACATAGACATCGCCACCGCCGCCAAGCCGGAGGAAGTGGAGCGGCTCTTTGGCCGGGTGGATCGTTCGGCGGCGGAACTGGGCAGTGTGCGCGTGACCGTGGGGCCTGATACGTTTGAAGTCACCACGTTCCGGATTGATGACGCGGCATCAGACGGTCGTCACCCGGAATCCATCGCCTTTGGCACGCGGGAGGAAGACGCGGAGCGGCGGGATCTCACCATCAACGCACTCTATTTCCAACCCATCTCCCGGGAGCTCTACGATCCATTTGGCGGAGAGGGAGACCTGAAGGAGCGGCTCATCCGCCTGATCGGCGATCCCAAGACGCGGATTGAGCATGACGCGCTGCGCATCTTCCGCGCCATCCGCTTCCGGGCGCTCTTGGACGGCCAGTACCACCCGGATACCTACCGGGCGCTGCACGAGTGCGCGCCGCTGGTGAGAAAGCTCTCCGGTCAGCGCGTGCTGGAGGAGCTGGAGAAGCTCCTCAAGGGCCCCAACCCGGCCCGGGGACTGGAGGACCAGTGGGAACTGGATGTCCTGGAGCAGTGCATTCCGGAGCTGAGCAGATGCAAGGGTGTAGCTCAGCCGGCGGATTACCACCGTGAAGGCGACGTGTGGGACCACACGCTGCAAGCCGTCTCCGCCCTCACGGCGGAAGACACGGCGGATGTCCGGCTGGCGATCCTCTTCCATGACATCGGCAAGGCGGAAACGTTCTCCCGTAAGGAGCGCATCCGGTTTGACGAGCACGCGAGCGTCTCCGGCATCATCGCGGAGACGGTCTTAAACCGCCTCAACTGCCCGGCCAAGCGGAGAGAGAAGATCGTGTGGCTGGTGAAGCACCACATGATGATGGGAACGTTCTTTGAGATAGACGAGAGCCGCAAATCCCGCTGGTACCACCACCCGTGGTTCCCGGAGTTGCTCCGCCTGTTCCAGCTGGATATTGCCGGCACCACGCCAGCGGACTACGGGATGTATGAGAAGATCCTGGCCGACTACCACCGCTTCTTAGACAGCCACCCGCGTCCCCAGAAACCGCTCCTCACGGGTCATCAGGTGATGGAGATCCTGCACCTCTCGCCCGGTGAGCGGGTAGGTGAGATCCTGCAGGCGCTGCATGACGCGCAGGCGCGCGGAGAGGTGCGCTCCCGGCAGGAAGCAGTCGCATTCCTGGAACGTCAGCGCGACGGTTAGACCAGCTTCTCCGCAATGTCCCCGGAGCCCCAGCGGGCCATGCCTGCGTGCCGATTGTGCCCGTCCGCCTTAAGCTGCCGCCGGATGTTCTCCGCCGCCTCCTCCTCCGGCTGGAACTCCGCCTCCGCACCCTTGTCCGACCGCCGGCTGTACCACGGCATCCAGGCTGCCAGCCCGTGATGGACGGTGTAGTGGGCCATACCCTCTGCGACGAAGAACCAGCCGATGTCTTACAAGAAACGACGGCCGGAGACCCGGCGGGACACGGTGACTGACATTCGACCGGCATGCCAAAGCGGCGTACACTGCCACCTATGAACCCACTCTTCCCGTACCCGATGTTGGACACGCGGCAGCTTTTGCTGCTCGTCTGGTTTCTGGTGGCGCTCGTGCTCATAGACCTGGCGCTCAAGGGCTGGGCCCTCTGGCGGGCCGCCCGCATGGACAAACAGCGGTGGTTCATCGCACTGCTCGTGATCAACTCCTTCGGCATCCTGCCGACCGTCTTTCTGGTTATGACGAACAACGAGTACAAGCGCGTGACAAGGCAGCCCAAAAACGCACTGGAGCCGCGTGAGGGGAGCGCTCTGTGACAGCCATATCAGCAGACAGGAATGGTGGGGGCAAGGGGGATTTGAACCACCGACCGCCGGTTCATAAGTCCGGAGCTCTAACCAACTGAGCTACTGGCCCTGGGAAGGAACATCGTCTCTGCCGCTACCATACCAATTTCCACGCAAGACGCCATGCCGATCGGAATGGATGTGATCGCCGGAAAAAAGGCACCACATCCCTGTGGTGCCCGGATCTGGCTCCTTCACGCCACCTTGTGCCAGCCGCGCGGGGAGCGCGGACCTGGCTGGATGGCCTCCACCGCCTCCCGCTCCCGCGCCATGAGCGCCTGCAACTGCAGACCTCTCAGCGCCGGATCGCGGCTGAGGCGGGCCGCACGGAGGGCTTCCGCGTGGAACCCCAGACCGTGGAGGCGGTACGCCAGGCTGGACAGCGCGTCCCGCGCATCCGCCGCGTGGAACGCCCGGATGGCCAAACGGGCGTGCGTCACCGTGAACGGACGTGCTTTGACATTCACCAGCCCGATGCGGTAGAGCTCATGCTCCGTGAGGAGGCGTCCAGCCAGTGCGGCGGCATCCGCAGCCTGTTTCTGGCGCCCGCAGCTGGCCTCCCAACCCGCAATCTCCTCCAGCACCCGCGTCAGTTGGGCGTCCGTCAGGTCCGGCTGGCTGAGCCGGTCCAGCCAGGTATAGCGCTGCGGCACGTAGGCGCAGAACGCATACGGCCGCGCCGGGCACGGCATGAAGCGATCATCCCCGTACCGCCTGCGCGCATGGTGCAGGCGCAGGGGAAACGGAACGTTCATTCCGCCGCGGATGCACGCCAGTGCGGCATCCGGGAAGAATCCGGACGCTGCCGCCCGGCACACCGTGTGGGCGGGGCGCGGAACCCATTGGACCGGAAGCCGGCACGCCAGCTCTGGCCGGCTGGCGGACAACACGGTGGCGGCCTGCTGGAGGACGGCTGCGTACTGGTCAGGCAAGCCCAGCACGCACGCATACAGCACGTCCGGCCGGCTGATGGATTGGCTGAGCAGCTGGCACGCCAGCTGCACGCGGAGGGAATAGCCCTCCCGTCCAGCCGACTGGATGAGCAGGACTCCGCTCCATGCAACCGGAGATCGCTCCAGGAAACTGCGGCCAATCGCCAGGAACTCAGCGGAGCCGGCCCCCAGGATGCTGCCGATGTCCAACACGTCCGCCGCATCGCCGCGGCGCCTGGCGTATCGCAGAGCGGCGACTGCCGCCCGTTCAGGATTGATCGCCATGATCGATCTTCCCCCTTCAGTGAAGGAACACAAGAAGCCCGCTCCGCCGCTCCGTCGCGGCGGACATGGCAAGCTCCGTAATTTTCATCATCCCCTCTGTCAAGGATAGGGCAACACGAAAACCGAACGATCATCTCGCTTTGCCTTCCTCAAGCGGAAATTATTCCTCCGCCGCCACGCTCACGGTGATCGGCTGCTCTGAGCCGCCCAGGCGGGCAGTGACGGTGAAGCTCCCCACCGCCTTGATGGGAGCGGGGATCACGATATCCTCCGGACTCACCTCCAGCCCGTGCTGGTCTTTGAGCGCCGCGGCTACGGCCTCCTCAGTAATGGCAGCGTAGAGCTTGCCGGTCTTGGTCGCCTTGCGCGTGAATGTCACCGTCTTGCCAACCAGGGCGGAGGCGGCGGCGGACTGCCGCTGCTTCTCCCGCTCCTTCTCCTCCGCGCGCTTCTTGATCTGGTCCGCGTAGCGGCGGCGCACAGTGGGAGTGGCAACCAGCGCCTTCCGCTGGGGCAGCAGGCAGTTGAGGGCATAGCCATCTCCCACGATCAGCAGATCGTTCTTCTTGCCGATGCCGTTGATATCCTCCAGGAGGAGTACTTCCATGCTTGCGAGAGGTGAAGACTTGGCTGGCACGTCTTCCTGACAAAAGAGTGCAAGCAGTGTACAAACAGATAGACTACCCGTCAACGGCCAGCAATCGGCTCCAAGCGCGCAAAATCCAGCGCCCAATCGCCCGCGGCCGGGGATGCGGCGCGCCCGGCGCACAGGTATTTGGCATTGCCAGGTGAACCGTCCTGCAGCATGGCTAGTCCTGCCGGACCAGCCAGCGGAAGAAGGACCACCAAGACCGCCCCGGCTTGAACACCCGCTCTTCCTTGACGTACCAGCGGTTGAGGCCCAGGAACCGATCGGAATGCAGGGAGAGCTTGCCCAATTCCACCCCGCGGATGTCCTGGTGATGGGCATAGGTGTAGAGCGGGGAGTAGAGGAAGATGGCGGGCACATCCTGCTTGAGCACTTCCCGCAGGTCTGAGAGTGCGTTCTTCCGCGCGGCTTCATCCGCCGTGGTGCGGATGATGCCAAGGAGGCTGTCCGCCCGGACGGAGGCGTACTGGGACAGGTTGTAGGCGTCACGTCGCAGGTCAGTCTCCTGGCCCGTCACGCGCTGCACGCCGCTGGAATGCCAGTAGGGATAGCTATCCAAATTATCCAGCAGGGATTGGCCAAACAGGAGCGCATCGTAGTCCCGGGAGAGGAGCCGCCGCTCAAAGTCCTCCGGCGTCTGAGCCACCTCCACGGTCACCTCCGCCCCCAGGGCCTGCCACTGCTTGCGGATCATCTCCGCCACCCGGGCGTACTGGGGCGGGGATTTGCTGGTGAGGAGGCGGATCCTGAGTGGCTCGCCGCGGTCATTGACGCGCACGCTCACCGGATCTTCCGACCGGCGTTCCCGCAGGAACGACTGATCCAGGATCATCCGGTCCACCGTGAGGCGGTCCCCGGGTTTTGGCGCGTCCTTGGTGGCCAGAAAGCGCCGGAGGAGCCGCTGCTCCTCCAGGGCACGCGCGTACGCGCCGGTATCCGTAGCCCGGAAGAGGTAGAAGGAATCCACGGTCTGGCCGTCCTCCGTGGTGAGGCGCAGGAGATTCACACCCGGCCGGAGCCCGCCGGAAGCGGTGGAAGTTCCCAGCGTCACCACCCATGCGCCGGTATTGGCCGCCTGCGTCACGAGCGGGATGGCATTGAGGCGCAAGGCGCGATCAGCTCCGGCGTAGCCGCCGGAAAGGGTGAGAGTAGCGCCGGTATGAAGCAGCACCACGGGCGACCCGCGGATGACGCCGGTCGCATTGGCATCCGCCTGCTCTTGCAATGCCTGGATCCTCAGCCGCTCCGGCACGAACCAGCGGGACTCATGCAACGCGCCCTGGGCGGCAAGCGGGTCAAACTTGTACTGCCAGTCCGCGCTTGCAAGCTCCAGGAGCGGCGTGTCCACGATCCGATCCTCATGCACCGCCTGAGAGATGGCCTGCTTGTCCGTCCCCAGCTGCAGCCCCAGGCGGAGCTTGCGGTCCCGCATGACTGTCCGGTCCAGATTGAGGAACACCGCCACGTACTGCGGCAGGGTGTAGCTGGCCGCCTCAAACCGGCGCGGCAGGAGGATCTTACCGTCCCCCCCGCGGGGGACTGATCGGATGCCGCTCAGATTATGCAGATCCGAGAGCAGCGTGGAGTAATCCGGGAACACGCGGAACACCACGCGCTCCAAGCGGTAGGGCGGCGGCAGGATACGAGGGAAGCGCTCCAGCATCACCTCCGTAGAGAGGTCCGTCTCCACGATGCTCTTGAGACGGTAGGGGCCGGCCCCGATCGGCTGGAAGCCAAACTCCAGCTCCTGCTTGAGCGCGGAGACCGGCACGGCCCCCAGGGCGTGCTTGGGCAAGAGCCCCAAAGTGAGGTTACTGGGGAAGAACGTGTAAGGCTGCTCCAGACGGAAGCGCACCGTGCGGTTATCCAGCTTCTCCAGTGTCACCCCGCGGAAGTTCTGCTGGAGCAGGGGATTGGGAAAGTCCGGGTGCTGGATGGTCTGGAACGTGAAGAGCACGTCATCCGCCGTGACCGGCTGCTGCTGCGCTAACGTGGAATCATGCCAGAACAGTCCCGGGCGCAACTTGAGCGTATAGAGGCGCTTGTCCGGAGAAACCTCCATGGTGGCCAGGTCCGGTTCAATGATCCCGCGATCCGGGTTGTACCGGAGGAGGCCGGAGAAGACGAGCGAGACGATGTCCCGATTCACGTCGTTCTGCACGGTGAACCAGGGATTGAGCGGCTGGAGCTGCCCCACCGATCCCTCGATGTACGTCCCGCCCACCGCCGCGCTCACCACCGTGCTCCGCACGTAGAATGTGCGGAGGAGAATAGTGAGACTGAGGGCAAAGAGTCCCGTGAACGCCGCGAGCGCGATGCGCTCCCACCGGGACATGGTGGCAACGGCGCGGAAGAGACGCCAAGCGGGCATGGGCGGATGGTAGCGGAAGCGGGAACGGAGTGCGCGGGAAAAAAGGAGTGGAAAATCCTTGTCACCCTTATCTTCCCTTTTGACCCTTTCTTCCCTTTTTACCCTCCTACAGGAACCACTCCAGGACCGCCAGGCCGAAGAACGCGATGCTCAGCCAGATGGTCAGCTGGTAGATGACCCTCTCCGCGCCCCTGCGCTGCACCTGGATAGCCCCGCTGCCGCCAAAGGTGGCAGACAGCCCGGACACCCGGTGCTGCAGCAGGATGCCGAAGCTGAGGAGGAGCGCCAGGACGATCTGGACCAGCAGGAGGAAACTCATACGCCAGTAGAGTAGGGAAGCAATGGCGATCAGGCAATATCCGTTTCAGGCGCCAAGGATCGCTCCACCCTTCAAGTCAGCACCTGATTGAGGGCGATGATCACGCTGAACACGGCCAGGAGCCCCAGCCACCAGTACAGGATGCGGCGCTTCCGGGCCCCGCCGGGCAGCCGCGCGTTCTCCACCAGGAAGATCACCAGAGCAATCAGGAGCCAGAGGAGCGGGTGGATGAGCAGATCGAGCACGGTAGGTTGCACGTCCGAACACGGCGGCCCGTCCCCGTAGTTCACCCGGCAGTTCAGCCACAGCATGCCGCTGAAGTAGTTCACCACGGTCAGCACAAAGAGCCCAAACGCGTAGAGGGCGTTCAGAATCAAGTCCCCCGTAGACGGCACCTCTTTGTGGTTGTTCTTCAACCGGAAGCGCAGTGCGGGCAGACGGAAGTTCATGGGAATGTGGAGACGCACAGGCAATCCTACTGGCTCGCGGGGAAGTTGAAACCGATCAGACTTGCCATCGCCGAGCGAAGGTTGGTGGGCGCCAAGGGATTCGAACCCCTGACCTACTCGGTGTAAGCGAGTCGCTCTAACCAGCTGAGCTAGGCGCCCAAGGCTGCCATTGTACTTGGTGCGTCTGGTGTCCGCGAGCCGCCTTGTTTCCTGACGCCCGCCGCAGGCGGGCTGGGCCAGCTGAGCTAGGCGCCCAAGGCTGCCATTGTACTTGGTGCGTCTGGTGTCCGC
>CAZWIA010000014.1:14665-24378 GCA_964633955.1 uncultured Candidatus Peribacteria bacterium
GAGCCGCCTTGTTTCCTGACGCCCGCCGCAGGCGGGCTGGGCCAGCTGCCTGTCCGCCCGTAGTCCCGAGCTTGCCGAGGGACGAAGGCGGAAGCTAGGCGCCCTCAATCAACAGACACGCACGAGCGCGCCCATCTGGGCGCAGCCAACGGAACCCGCAGCTCAGCTCAGTGCCGCAAAGATCTCTCGCATGAGGTCTAGGACGATCGTGAAGTCCAGCGGGAACTCAATGCCCAGGATGCTGGTGATGAGTTTCACGGCAAAGAAGGCCAGGAACGTCACGATGAGCCCGATGATCGCGTAGCGGATGGTATGGATAGCCTGCTTGATGGTGCTCTCATTGCCAGCCGAGAGAATGAAACGGATACCGCCAAAGATGATGAAGACCAAGCACAGGACGGACGCCACAATGAGAGCCAGTGCCACAAAGGTGGCAAAGATCTCCATGGGAGAGCCGTTCTCCAGTAAATCACGGAACATGGGCAAGGGGGAAGGAAGGGGGGAAAGAGAATCAGGCCGCAGCGGACACGGCGGCACGGGGTTCAAGGATCTTCATGTTGATGCGTTGCTTGCTGTTGCCGCCAATGATCCGCAGGAGCGTCCGGAGCGCCTGCACAGTCTGGCCATTTTTGCCAATCAGTTTGCCCATGTCCCGCTCGCTCACCTGGACGGTGAGGAGGATACCCAGGTCATCAATGGTCGGATCGATCTTCAGCTGGTCTCTATCCTCCACCAGGGAGGTGAGCACGTACGTCAGGAAGGCAAGGCCGGGCACGTCGGAAGTAGTCGCGGTCATGGGACCATGCTAGCGACCGGATAGGGCTCTGTCATCACCTTTTCCCGTCACGCAGCGGCTGGCGCCGCTTCCGCCGCCGGGGCCTTCCTTGGCTTACGCTTGGCGTACCGCTGGATATAGCGGTCCATGTCCTTCATGCCGTGGTGCTTGAGGAGCCGGGCCACGGTGTCGCTAGGGATGGCGCCCTTTTTGATCCATTCGGCTATCCGATCGGTCCTGGGCTCAAACACGGACGGCGTCCGGGCCGGCAGGTAGTGGCCCAGGATCTCCTGGAACTTCCCCTTGGCCGCCGCGCGCTTCTCCGCCAGGACCAGGCGGTAGGTGGGAGTGTTTTCACGGCCGGTGCGCTGCAGGCGGATGACCAGGGACATTGGGCTTGGAGTGTAGGGAAGCCCGGAAACGGGCGCAAGGGATTGTAGGGGGCTGCGGAGCGGTAAAAAGGGTGAAAAGGGCGAAGAGGGGAAAAAGGGCAGAAAGGGTAAAAAGGATGAAAAGGGAACAGCGGGGATCCTTTTTGTCGTTCTCACCCTTTGGACCCTTTTCGCCCTTTTCATTCACCCTTTCATTACGGATGCCTCACCACCATGACCCCTTCCAGCTCCGGGTGGCCGCAATCCGATCGCAAATATTCCAACAACACCGGAATCAACTGCTGGACCTCCTGGGAAGCAATGGAGTGCCGGCAGCCGACCGTGAGCGTGGCATCCGCGAACTTAAGCGCCCGGATGTCCCCGGAAAAGGCGGGCAGCGTGCGCGTGAGCCACTCCTGCGCCTGGTGGACCACCAGCGAAGCCGTTGCCTGCTTCTTCAGTCCGCGGCGGTTGAGGACGGCGGGGAGAACGGAACCCAGGCGCTGCATGGACCTATGCTAGCGCACGAACGAGCAGGGCCGAAGTAGCTTTGGCAGTTTCTTCCCATCGCCACGCCCGGGGAGTGGGGGCGGGGAAGGACGTCCGGCGGAACTGGGCCTGGAACGCTTCTTCCGTGGGATCAATGAGCGTGGCGGATGCGGATGCCACTTCCGTGATGGACGATCCCCGCACCGCCACCACCGGACAGCCGCACGCCTCCGCCTCGGCAACCGGCAGGCCGAACCCCTCGTAGAGGGACGCCGTGACGCACGCGCGTGCGGCGCTGTAGAGGGCGGGCAGGTCCGCGTCCGGCACGTCTGCCAGCACCCGCGCGCCAGGCGGCAGTGGCAAGCGGCAGGCCTCCGGTCCGCCGGTCACAAGCACCAGCTCCGCCTCCGTTCCGGCTGCGGCGTAGGCGCCAAGCAGCAGCGGCACGTTCTTGTGCTGCTTGGCGTTCCCCACGTACAGGAAGAACGGACCGCGCAGCGCGTACCGCTCGCGGACGGCGCGCTGCTCGGCCTCCGGACGCGGGCAGAAGGCGGATGAGACGCCCTCATGGATCACCGCGGTCTTGTCCGCAGCCGCCCGGCCGTACACCGCAGCCAGTTCCTCACGGGTGAACGTGCTCACGGCAATGACGGACCGGGCGCGCACGATCGCGCGGCGCAGGAGAACGCGGTACGCGCGCTGCTTCAGCCAAGACGCCCGGTTGGGGTAGCGGTGGAGGATCAGGTCATGCACCGTGATCACGAACGGCACCGGGCAGCGGTACGGCACGTTGAAGTGCGGGGAGAAGAGCATGTCCGCGCGGAGACGGCGCAGGAGGGCGGGGAGCCGTAGCTGCTCGCGCAGCGTGTAGTGCCAAACGGGGAAGGCCGCCACTTCCGTGGTAGCCGGGACGGTCTCCAGCCACGCCTCATCCGGCGACCGCACAAGCAGCACCGGCCTAAACTGCACATCCGGCTGCCGCAGCAGGTGGGACACGAGCTCCCGCGTGTAGCGGCCCAGGCCGGAATTCCCGCCCGCAAACCGGCAGTCGATGACGAGGCGCTTCACCCGGGTATCATACCCCCATGCGGATGGAAGACGCACTGGTACGGGCGGACCTGCCCCGCAGCGAAGCGGAGGTGCTCCTCAGCGCACTACTCGGATGCGACCGCAGCTGGTTTCTGGCGCATCCGGAAGCGGAGGTCCCACCAGAGAAGCTGGACCGGTGGCACGATTGGGTAACGCGGCGCAGGCGGGGAGAACCCGCTGCGTACATCACGGGCTGGCGCGAGTTCTGCGGCCGGCGGTTCCGGACGGATCCCCGCGCGCTCATTCCGCGGCCGGCAACGGAACGGCTGGTGGAGCTAGCGCTCGGCTTCATGGACCAACCGCAGGACAAGGACGTGGAGCTGGATACGCGCATCGTGGGCATCACGCGCGTTCTAAGGGGCGGAGTGCCGACGACCATCGTGGACCTGGGAACCGGCAGCGGCTGCATTGCCCTCACGCTGGCGCTGGCGCAACCGGATCTGCGGGTCATTGCCACGGATGTCAGCCCGGACGCCGTGGCGCTGGCGGCGGAGAATGCGACCAGTCTGGGGCTCCGGAGCAGGATCGATCTCCGCTCGGGAACGGACCTGGATCCGGTCGCGGAGCTGGTAGAACCGTTCCTGCTCATCAGCAACCCGCCCTACATCCCCGCAGGAACGGCGCTGGAGCACACGGTTGAGCAGTACGAGCCGGCGACCGCGCTCTTTGCCGGACCGGACGGGACGGATGTGCTGGAGCGGATCGCGCAGCAGGCACGCGCGCACCCGGCGTGCGCGGGCCTGGTGGCTGAATGCAGGGCTGAGCAGGCGGCAGTGATCGATCGCGTGCTCTATAGGGGGCGGAGCGTCTGAGTTTTCCTCTACGGAACGCTGGCATTGCGCGCTCATGCGCCCCCAAATTGACAGACAGTTGGATATTCCGTATCACGCCACCATGCAACTCACCCCTCTTTCATCGGAAGTGTTGGTCAAGCCGAAGCGGCGCCAGGAGTGCGTCTCTGGACCGCTCGCCACGGAAGCCGTGATGGCGGCCATCGCCGCGCAGGCGCGGGGGGCGCTCTTGCAGATTGACTGGCGGGAAGAAGACTGGCCGGGAGAGGAAGACCGGGATGAAGAACTGGGCCGGGCGGACATCAGCGTCTGCTGCCTGCCAGAGCTCGGGTTGGTGGATCCGGCCGTCGCCCGCCTAGCCACCTTGTCTGCGGAGAGGGGCTACCCCCGGCACGTGTTCGTCATCACGGATGAACCGTTCGACCTGACGATCGATTCCACGAAACAGTTCGTGCGGCGAGCGCTAGCGATCCCGCTGGCCACCCGGGAGACACAAGGCGGCATCCTGGTTGCAGACGCAGAGTCCCTGATCGCCCTGGAGGAACAACCCAGGGTTACATTCCATGACCTCACGGACCTGGACATGGATTTCCGCTTCCACGGAATCTTCCAGCGGATCCGGGAGCGCATCGCCGGCTAAAAACGCACTCCCCCGGAAGGGGGGAGTGCGGGACGACCCTAGGGACCGGTGACGGGGTACGGCTCCGAGAGCTCCAGATCATCGATCCAGAGCTCACCGACGCTCACGTCCTCCTGGAGCAGCACAACACGGAAAGAGACGGTCAGCAGATTGGCCTGGGGATCCACGCGGACAAGCGTGTCCACCGGCGTCCACCGGCCCACGACCGCGAGCGGCAGGTCCCGCTCCGCGTCGTAGCACGTGCGCCAGGCGGTCGGCGTGTCGTGCACCTGGCTCACGCGGGCCCGGCAGGTGGCCTGCGTGCCCGCCGCAACCAGGTAGCGGAAGCTCAGCCTGACCACGCTGCCCGGCTTGACCGGCACGTAGCTGCTGTGCCGCCACGTCTCCCGGCCCCACTCGTGGGCGCGCAAGTGCAGGCTTGCGGGAGCGGAAAAGAAAATCCGCGTATCACGCCAGTCCTCCTCCGGCTCCAGGCGGAGCGGCCGTACCTTCCAGCGCGGCTCGCTGCACAGCGGCAGGCGATCGCGCACCATGGCGCCGCCCATCTCCACCTCCACCGTGCGCTCGCCAAGCAACACGTGGAACGGACCGTAGAACGGGTGGGCGTGCTCCAGGAGGAGCCGCACACGGACCATGCCGCCCGGCGGCACGGACCGCACCGGCGGATCGCGTGGGCGCGGCACCCAGACCCCCAGGACCATGAGCTCGTACGGCGGATCAGCCCCGCCCTCTGCCGGCCAGACCAGCATGGTCAGCCGCTCGCGGCAGTGGTGATCCCGCTTGCCGCCATCGATCAGCAGGTTGCCCGCGGCAGTGAAGCCCGGCAGCCAGCCGGCTTCCACGGTCGATTGGCGCGGCACCTCATGCCCCGGCACGGCGGAGTGGGACACGTTTCCCTCCACGCGCGCGGAGACGGTGCCGGGCGGGATTACGAGCGGCTCTTCACCGTCATACCGCAGCAGGTAGTCCACCTGCCACGCGCGGTAGCCTCCCTCCCGCACGGTAACTGTCCGTTGGACTATGACGAGCGACCGGCCGGGGTCCGGCGTCTCCGCCGTGACCAGACCGGCCAGGATGCAGAGCGCGAACATGTGACCTCCCTCTCTGTGAAAGAGCGCGTCCCCGCCGCGCCATGCGGCGCGGCACTGCGCGGACAGTACCCATCGCGCGCAGCCGGTCAACGCACTGGGAACCGCGCGCGCCTGAAGCCGGTCTAGGACTGGAAAAACCGCCGCTATGCCCGGGACACGGCGTTCCGCATCGCCGTAAGGATCCCGTCTACCGTCCGCTGCCAGCGGAACCGCGCCGCCTGCGCCGGGCCCGCCGCACGGAGCCGGTCGCGGAGCGGCTGATCCGTCAGGATCTTCTCAAGGCCGTCACGGATGGCGGCTACGTCCTCCGGATCCACCGTGAGGGCCGCGTCTCCGGCAACCTCCCGCAGGCTGCCGCGATCAGACGTGAGCACGCACGCGCCGCGCTGCAGGGCATCTAAGACCGGCAGCCCAAAGCCCTCGTACAGGGAAGGGAACGCCAACACCGCGCAGGTGCCAAGGAGCTCCTGGTACCGCGCGTCCGTCACGTACCCCAGCCACGTGACGCCGGGCGTGCGCGCGGCCATCTCCACGATCGCCCGGTCCTCCCAGCCGCGCCCGCCCGCAAGCAGGAGCTGAGTCTTCCCGCGCACGTCCCGCGGCAACTGCGCGTACGCCTGGATCAGCCGCAACTGATTCTTGCGCGGGCAGAGCGTGGCGGCACACAGGACGGTCCGGCCATCGGACCGGTTGGGTGCGACCGACTCCGCCATGGGTCCGGCGTAGACATTTTTCACGCGCGACGGGTCCAGCCACGCGTACCGCGCCAGGAGATCGCGCTTGGTGGACTCACTGATCACCAGCGTAACCGGCGCCGACCGGACCGCGCGGCTAAGCGTCAGCCGCTCGATCCACTGCGCCCGGCTATCGTGGAGCTCGCGGCGGAATGCGATGAGGTCATGGACCACCGGGACTACCGGAAACCGCCGGCCTACCAGGAACGGCACGATGAAGCTGGTGGTGCTGAGGTACACATCCCACGGCGGGTGCCTGCGGAGACGGCGCGCCACCGCCAGGTGCCAGCCGATCGAGCGGCCTGGGATCCGCTCCCACGCGCAGGCCTCCGGAACCTCCGCCGGCCGCGCCGCATCGGAGACCAGCGTGAGCCGCACATCCGGCTGGGACGCCAGCTCTTCAATGCACCGGCGCGCCCACTGGCCCTTGCCCGTCCGATCAGCGCGGTAGGCTTCCCGAGCGTCTACGGCGATCTGGATGGTCTGCACGCCCAAATGGTAGGGGACGGCGCACTGGAGGCAAGGGCAGCAGTCTGGTACCATGCGCCGGCATGCCCTCCCGCGTACTGCGCACCCTCACCCGGATGGATCTGGAGGAGCAGATCCTGAGCGCCAGCGCGCTCACCGCCATTGTTGCCGTATTCCTGCCGTGGTTTGCGGGAGAGTGGCTGAACGGCGAACAGACCTCCTTCAACGGCACCGGCTACTACACCGGTCTGATTGGTTGGGGCGTGCTGCTGCTCCATGTGGGAATCCTGCTCCTGACATTGGTTCCCTCTATCATCCGCCCGGGCTTCCAGCGGACCACCACCACCCGCGAGGCGCTCCGCCTCATCCTCTCCCTCCAGGCGATCGTCCTGCTCCTGGCGGTCCTCACAGTCTACCTCCGCACGCAGGTGGATTTCCCGCGCATGGGCATCCGCTTTGGCCACTACGTCTGCCTGGCGGCCACGGTGCTCACGATGTTTGAGTCCTTCACCCGCTTCATTGCCCACCGCCGCCTGGCGCCGCAGGAAGCCTTTGGTCATCCGGACATGGTGACGGACCCCAGTGACCTGGCGCTGCCGATCGATGCCCCGCCGCCACCCCCGCCGCCCCCGCCCCCGGACGCGGAGGATCATCGCTTCTGATCCCATGACGGAAGAGACTACCGCCGCCACCGGCACGAACCCAGAAGCACCCGCTGCCGCTGCCTATGCGGACGGGGACTTTGTGTACGTCCATCCGGACGAGCGCCGCGTGGTGGGCCGCGTGGAGTGGACCAAGACCGGCAACGCCAAGCCGCTGGCCATGCCTCAGGACGAGGTGGTGGTGGAGGAAGAGCAGAAGCCGACCAAGGGCAAGGGCCGCGGCGCCCCCCGCCGCCGCAAGCGCTACTTCCCGTGGGGCACCTATAAATCCATGAAGGCCATCTACAAGCTGGAGGGCAAAGCCAAGCGGGATGAGCCCCGCCGCACGCTGGATGAAGCGATCGAGAAAGCGGTGGCGGAGCCGTTTTGGGATTAGAGAACAGGCATGGAGCGTGCGTTAACCGGGGGTTTAAACCCCCGGTTAACGGGCAGGTCTCAAAACATACCATTGACTAAAGAAAAATTAGCAAAATATATGCTTAGTTCCTTCAAGGCATCGCTTAGGGCCCGCACGGTGCGGGTTAGGGGTGATACCAGAGAACGGGATGTGCCATCATGGCCAACAAAGACAGCCGGCTCGTCAGTCCTGAGCGAGACCCTTGATCACGGGCGATCGACTCCTTCACCCGCTTGGGTGGGGGAGTTTTTTTGCTGACCCTCACCTCCAACCCCTCTCCCCGGGGGAGAGGGGTGGTCCGCCTCAGGCGGACCGGGGAGAGGGAGACACGAGAAAAACGAGCACATGACCAAACTTACTTAGTACCGCTCAAGCAGCAACCTTCGCATTACCCCACAAACGCTACGATCACGCCGAAGAGCGCGGCAAAGGCACCCACGATCCACAGGCGCATGGTGACTTTGCTCTCCCCCCACTCCAGCGCCTCAAAGTGGTGGTGCAGGGGAGCGGATTTGAAGATCTTCTTGCCGCCGCGCAGCTTCTTGCTGGTGAGCTGAATGAGGACAGACAGCATCTCTATCACGAACACGAAGCCGATGAGCGGGAGGATGAGCACCTGGTCCGTCATGAGCGCAATCACGCCGAGTGTCCCGCCCAAAGCCAGCGCGCCGGTATCCCCCATATAGAAGAGCGCCGGTGGCACGTTGTGCCACAGGAACGCAGCTACGGCCCCGGCGGTCACGGCGCAGAAGCCGGCCAGTGCGTTGAGATCAAACAAATAGGCGATCAGCGCGAAGGAGCCGTACGCGATCACCAGGAGCCCGCCGGCCAGTCCGTCCAGGCCGTCTGTGACATTCACGGCGTTAGCCGTGCCCACCAGGACAAAGACGAAGAACGGCACGTACCACCACCCCAGCTCCAGCGTTCCGTAGAACGGCACGTAGATGGCGCTGCGCTCCAGGGCAAAGGAGAACCACAGCGCGCCGGCCACGGCGATGAGGAGGAGGGAGGTGATCTTGGGCAGAACGGTGAGGCCCCGCTTGGCCCCCTGCTTCCGCAGGGCGCGCAGCAGGAACGCGTCCGCGCTGCGGTTAGGCAGGACGAGCAGGATGAGTGAACCCATAAGCAGTACGCCGAGCACCGCCACGCCCACCGTCCCCACGTTTCCGGAAAGTCGGAGGATGGCCGCCTCCAGGGACGCCTCCGGCGTCTGAAGCATGAAGTAGAGCAGGACAGCTACGCACGCGCCGAGCGTGATCCCCGCGATCCCCCGCTTGATGTACGGCATGGATTTGCGCATCCGCTCTTCGTCCGACCCGACGATGTTCAGGTAGTCGTCCAGCGCGCCCAAAATCCCCAAGGACACCATGGTCAGGAGCGGCAGGTAGACCTCCCGCCGCTGGAGAAGGGAGGAGGGGACCAGCTCAAAGAGTGCTAGAAGACGCGAGACCAGGATGGTGAGGAGGATGGATCCCCAGATCAGCAGCCCGCCCATGGCAGGCGTGCCGAACTTCTTCTGGTGGTACTGCAGGAAGACGCTGGCATCCCGGCCGTCCACGGCCTCCACCCGCAACTGCTTGCCAAGCCGGTTGGTCCGGAGGAAGCGGATGAACCACGGCGTGAGGAGCAGACTGAGCGCAAAGGCGAAGAGCGCGTAGCCCAAGATGGCCAGGAGGGAGAGCTCCGGGCGCGGGATGAGGGAATCGGGGGTCATAGCGGGAGTGTACGCCTGGCGATGATTCGGATCCACCGTCGCTATGAGACAGCCAGGTTACCAGTTACGAGTTCCAACTTGTGACTGGTAACTTCAAACTCGTAACCTCGCTAGTCATCCACCCCTCCCTCGGAGTGCTCCCGGTCTAAGTCATAGAAGCGGGTCTGCTCCTTCTTGAACATGAGCTCAATGCGCCCCACGGGACCGTTGCGGTGCTTGCGGATGTAGACGTCACAGATGCCCTGACGATCGGAATCCTCCTCATAGTAGTCCTCCCGGTAGAGCATGAGCACCACGTCTGCATCCTGCTCAATGGAACCGGAGTCCCGCAGATCTGAGAGCTGGGGGATATTGCCCGGCCGGCTCTCCACCGCGCGGGAGAGCTGGCTGAGCGCCAGGATGGGCACGTGCAGCTCGCGGCCGATCTGCTTGAGCGAGCGGGAGATCTCCGAGATCTCCTGCACGCGGTTGCCGGCGTAGCTGTTGTTGCCG
>CAZWIA010000015.1:0-4351 GCA_964633955.1 uncultured Candidatus Peribacteria bacterium
TGTGTTCCATCCAGGAACGGTCCAAATGGCACTTTCTTCCCAAGATGCACAGGCCGCACTGGCGCTCATCCGGCAGCATGAGCGGATTCTGGTGATCCCGCACGCCAACGTGGATCCAGACGGGCTCAGCTCCGCCCTGGCGATCTTCACCGTGCTCCGGGAGATGGGGAAGGACATAACCGTCATCTGTCCGGACACGCCGCCGGAATCCCTCCAGTTCCTGCCGGGGTTTAACCGGCTGAGCCGGGAGATAGAGGAGAGCCGGAACTTTGTCATCACCATCAACCTGAAGGAGGGCGTGGAGGTGGATACGCTGCAGTACGCGGTGGAGGACCAGCGGGTGAACATCGTGGTGGTGCCGCGGAAGGGGCGGATCCAGCAGAGCCAGATCAGCTTTGGGGAGGGGGAGGGCCGGTACGACCTGATCGTGACGGTGGATACGGCGGACCTGGCGCTGCTCGGCTCCCTCTATACGGACCACGTGGATCTCTTTTCTGCCATTCCGGTGCTGAACATTGACCATCACATCTCCAACACCCGCTACGGCCAGCTGCAACTGATTGATCCCACCGCCGCGTCCGCGACCGAGGTGCTGTACGGCTGGTTCCGGTCGGTACCTGAGTGGGATGCCCTCATCACCCCGGATCTGGCAACTCTTCTCCTCACGGGCCTCATCACGGATACCCGGAGCTTCCAAAATCCCAATACCACGCCAAAGTCCCTGGAAGTAGCGGCGGAGCTACTGGAACGCGGCGCCCGCCAGCAGGAGATCATCCGGCACATCTACAAGACTAAGCCGCTCTCAACGCTCAAGATCTGGGGCCGGGCGCTCAACCGCATCCAGGTGGATCCCGTTGCGCGCATTGTCTGGTCGGCGGTCAGCCGGGAGGATCTCTTGGAGATGGGTGCCAGCTCCAAGGAGACGCACGGCATCCTGGACGAGCTCATCTCCACCGTGCCGGACGCGGACGTGCATGTGCTCTTCACGGAGCTGGAGGAGGGGGGGCTCAAGGCCAGCATGCGGTCCTCTGCGGCGGTGGATGTGAGCCGCCTGGCGGGGGAGACGTATGGCGGCGGCGGTCACAGCCGGGCCAGCGGTTTCCGCGTCCGGTCCTATGAGAACTTCCAGCTCCAGGTTCTGGAGTGCGTGCAGAAGCTTAAAGAAGGGATTCTGCGTCAGCGATCGGATGCCATGCCGGATGAGGGGGGATCCGTCCCCACCGTGCTGCCGGTGAAGGAGGGGGCGGAGGCAGCGGGGGGCGCGGGGGTGGATCTGGTCTCCGCCATCACGCATGCGCCGGCCATGACGCCTGGTGGCAAAAGTGCCAATAGCCGTGACATGAGCCGCCTGGAAGGGCAGAGCCCGCTGCCGGAGGATCACCGGGTGAACGAGCGGAAGAGCACGTAATCCACTACTGCAGGAAGGGTAAAAAGGGGAGAAAAGGTAGAAGCGGCAAAAAGGGGAGAGGCGGAGGACATGGGTCTTCCTTTTCACTCTTTTTGCCTTTTTCACCCTTTTTATCTCGTTCACCCTTTCCGTTATCGCTTCCGGAGGCCTGTGTTCGTGCTATACTTTCTCCGGTCACTCACCGTCTCCCGTTTTCCCATGCGACTCGTCCAGATCGCCAAAGTGCTGAACATGACCGGCCAGGAACTGCGGCGGGAGCTCTCCCAGGTCAACTTTGGCGTGAAGCCGACCGACCGCGAGGTGCCGGATGCGCTGGCCAAGGGCGTCATCCGCTTCATTGCGCAGAAGAAGGGGTTGAAGATCGATCTGGAGAACTTAGACGCGCTCCTGAGCCCGGCAGCGGCCGTAGCGGAGGAGGAGCGGGAGGCGCCACCGGCGGAGGAGCAGGCGGAGGTTTCTGCGGAGGAGACGGTGACCGCGGGTGTAGCCGCGCCCGGTCGGAAACCCACCAGTCTGCCACGGGCGGACGGCCTCAACGTGCTCCGGAAGCTCTCCCTGGAAGACGTGTCCAAGGCGGCCATTGAGCGTCACGCCAAGGAGGAGCAGCCGCAGGTTTCCAAGGAAGATAAGGCGGAAATGGAGCGTGAGCAGAAGATCCTCAACCGCGTGCAGCCGAGGCGCGCGGGAGCGGAGGGGGAACAGGAGCAGATCAAGCGCAAAGAAGGGACGGTGACGTTGCCGGACCAGATCTCCGTGAAGGAGTTTGCGGAGAAGACGGGCATCCAGGTGCCTAGAGTCATCCAGACGCTCATGAAGAACGGCGTGATGGCTACGGTCACGCAGTCGATCGATTACGATACCGCGGCCATTGTGGCGGCGGATCTGGGAGTCACGGTCCGGCGGGAGGAGGGCGCCGCGCGGGCGGAACTGCTCTTCAGCCGCAATCTGGCGGAGATCCTGCGGGAGGATACGGAAGAGACAGTGCCCCGGCCGCCCATTGTGGTCATCATGGGCCATGTGGATCATGGGAAAACGGCGCTCCTCGATGCCATCCGTGAAACCAACGTGGTGGCCACGGAGGCGGGTGGCATCACGCAGCACATTGGCGCCTACCAGGTGGAGCGGGACGGGCGGCGGGTCACCTTCCTGGATACGCCCGGCCATGAGGCGTTCACGGCCATGCGGGCGCGCGGGGCGCAGGTGACGGATATTGCGGTCATTGTGGTGTCCGCGGAGGAGGGGGTGAAGCCCACCACGGTTGAGGCTATCAACCACGCCAAGGAGGCCGGGGTGGCCATCATCGCCGCCATCACCAAGGTGGACAAGGAGCGCGCGGACATTGACCGGGTGAAGGGCGATCTAGCCGGCCAAGGGCTGCAGCCGGAGGAATGGGGCGGGGAAGTGCCGGTGGTCCTCACGTCTGCCGTGACCAAGCAGGGGATACCGGAACTGCTGGATACGATCATCTTGGTAAGCGATCTGAAGGGGTATAAGGCTAATCCGGACCGCAAGGCGGTGGCCACCGTCATTGAGAGCCGGCTCCATCAGTCATTGGGGGCGCTGGCCACGGTCATTGTGAACACGGGGACGCTCAAGGTGGGGGATACGTTCGTCTGCGGCCAGACTATGGGGCGCGTGAAGGCCCTCATGGATCCGGGCGGGCAGCGGATCACCGCCGTCCTGCCGTCCGGTCCGGCACGGGTATCCGGCTTTGATGCTCTGCCCCAGGTGGGAGATATCCTGCAGGTGGTGGCCGGCGAGCGCCGGGCGCGCGAGCTTCTAGAGACGCTCCAGCGGGAGCAGGGTCTTCGGCAGAAGCGGTCCTTTGCGGACCTGGTGAGCCGCCTCTCTGAGGGGCAGCTGACCCAGCTGAAGGTGATCCTCAAGACGGATACGCAGGGATCGCTGGAGGCCATCCAGGAAGCGCTTCGGAAGCAGGCGGCGGCATCCGCGGGTCTCTCCGTGAAGGTGATCCACGGCGCGGTGGGGGCGGTATCGGACAGTGATGTCATGATGGCCATGGCCAGCGATGCCGTCATCCTGGCATTCCACGCGCAGGTTCCGGGAGACGTGCTGCGCTCCGCCGAACGGGAGGGCGTGCAGGTCCGCTCCTATACCGTGCTCTATCAGCTCCTGGAGGAGGTGGATGCCCTCATGAAGGGGCTGGTGGAACCGGAGGAGCAGGAGAGCGTCACGGGCCACCTGGAGGTGAAGGCGGTGTTCCTCACCAAGAAGACGGAGCAGATCATTGGCGGTCGCGTGACGGACGGATCCATCAAGCGCCTGCCGTTCCGCCTGTTGCGCGGGGGAGAGGAGATGGGCACCGGCCGGATCACGTCCCTCAAGCACGGGGACAAGGACATCAAGGAGGCCAAAGAGGGCTCCGAGTGCGGCATGCGCGTGGAGACCAGCCTGCCCATCCAGGAGGGGGATGTGCTGGAGTGCTACGTGCGGGAGCTCAAGCGCAAGGAAAGCTAAAAAGAGAAGCAGTCCTAAGTGTCATGTTCGAGTTCCTACCGGCCCAGCTCCCTATTGAGCGCATCTATCTCCGCCCGCGTCACGGGCTTCCTTGGCGTTACCACCTGTTGCTCAATGGCTTCCCGGACAAACTGCCGGACTTCCGGGTCGCTGATGCCGCCAAGGCCACTTAAGACCACCTGCAGTCGATCGGGATCCTGGAACAACGCCTGGATCTCTGGAGATTGATCGTGGAACTTTAAGCCCAGTGCCTGGGCTAAAGCAGTTGGATTCTTGTTGGCTTTTGTGATGTCTGCATTGAGCGTATTCCGGTCGGTCTCCCAGACCTGCTGCGCAATAGTCAGGACCGCGCTGCGGTTCCGGGCCTCTGTTAAGTTGAGCTTTCCTAGCTCTGCCTGCATGGCCGGACTGAAGTACGGCTCTGTCTGCCGGAGGAACGCGGCGGTGTTCTTGGTCTCACTGAAG
>CAZWIA010000015.1:4451-24362 GCA_964633955.1 uncultured Candidatus Peribacteria bacterium
GAAGTACGGCTCTGTCTGCCGGAGGAACGCGGCGGTGTTCTTGGTCTCACTGAAGAGCCCCGTGCCGGAGCTGGAGGGCCGCGTCATGGCGTAGGCGCCGCCCGCGGCTACCATGGCGCCCAAAAGGCTCTGCCACCAGCCTTCCTTCTTGAGGATGCCCCGCAGCGTGAGGACCACGGCGCCCAGGCCAAAGAGCCCAAACCCCAGCATCCGCAGCCCCTGGAACGCCTGCTCCCGGGCCGGGGAGTTGGCAGGTGGCTTCAGCCGGAACCGCTCAACGGACGGCTGCATGGCTTCCATACTGGGGCGGCCGGCCGTGCGGATGAACTCCTGCTGGTAGTCTCTCAGCTGCGCGATGAGAGTGCCATGATTACGGGCCAGCCGGCGGCCCTCTACGGACTGCAGGAACTCCTCCGTCTTGCGCCAGGCCATGAACGCGGAGCTCAGGTAGACCTGGTTTGGATCGCCGCTCTCAAGCTCCTTGATGGCAGTATCGTAGAAGCTCAGAACGTTCTCCATATCCTTCCGGGCAAGCTCTGGCAGGGTAGCAAGGCTCGCATTCAGTGTCTCTCGCTTGGCGCGCAGGGATTCCTGCACATCTGGGTTCTGCCATACTTCCACCGCCTCCCGCCGTTTCCGATTGGCATAGCTCTCTTGGACATCTTCTACCACGCGGTCCCGCTGCTCACGGAATGGGTCTGCTTGAACTTCTTCAGGGGCAGCTTCGTGCGCCGGTCTATTGCGTTGGCCAAACTCAGCCACGGGAGCGGGGATTAGGGGTTAGGGGCGTTGCCGTTGGGGGCTTGGTTTTGGTTGGCATCTTGGTTGGGGCCCGGATTTGCACCAGCCGCGTTCGGATTCTGCTGGTTGCCACCCCCCGGAGGCGGGGGCGGGGGCGGAGGCGGAGCGGCGTTGCGGATGGGCGGGTACATGGCCGTGCGGATCCGGCCCTGCAGTGCGGCATCCAGATTGGGATCTTGCTTCCGCAGCAGGCCTTCCAGGACCGCGTTGCGGTCCAGACGTCTGAACTCCTGGTTATCTCTATGGATTTCCTTGAGCTCTTCCACCATGGTATTCAAGGCGGTTTGAGCGTCATTGCTGGTGAGATCGGTGTTCGGGTTGGCTAATATATTCAGGTGCGGCGTGATCCTGGGGTGCCGTAGATCAGCGTTCTGAATCACCTGCTCTGCTCTGTCAATGTCCGTTGGATTAGGATCGCCCCGGAGGCGTTGCAGTATTGTGCGCCGGTCGCCGGTTCGTGGACTGGCGGCGTTGATCCACCGCTGCGGATTGCCGAACTGCGTGGCCTCCCGCAGGTTGAAGCCCAGGAAGGGAATGCGCGTGTTCATGACCGGGTAGGCGGCCAGCTGGCCCGTGGCCTTACCCATGCCCTGGATGTACTTGGTGACGCCTTCCGCCGCTTTGAAGCTGCCAATGGCGGCAAAGACCTGCGTCCAGATGATCCCCAGTGCCAGGCAGAGCCACAGGAGCTGCCAGAGATCGCTTATTCCCTGGAACAGGCTAAAGGCGCCGTTGGCGCTGGTGAAGGAATCCGGCGCCGCAATACCACTGGCGGCGTTGATCACCATGAAGCCGATGGTGAAGGGGATGGCCACCGTCACCGGCAGCAGCGCGGCTCCCAGGAACGTCTTCCAGATCTTTTCCATGGGGCTGAAGTCCTTGAAGAACTGACCGCCCATCACGTACTCCAGCAGGACGAACGGCATGAACGCCATGGTGATCCACAGGATGGGGATGCGGATGAAGAACGCCGCCACCATGGCGGCCAGCGGGAAGAGGAGCGCCACGTGCAGCACCAGCACCAGGAGGAGCTTCATGAGGTAGACCAGCAGCTCTTTCACCGCTCTCAGATCCGTGGTGGCAATATCTCCGGGCGGCGGCTGGACTACCTCTGCCAGCGTGCGCAGGCGGGCGTGGTTGATGACCAGGCCGTTGATCACCATGAGGTCCGGCCGGATGCTCACGCCGGGCCGGTACATGGAACTGTACTCGTAGCAGAGGAGGAATCCGCCAAGCGGGCACCGCCAGCCGTGATCCTGGTCCGGGTTCACGGGTCCCGGCAGGCCCATGCCCGGTGTCACGGCCCACTGCCGCTCCGCGGCCTCAAAGAAGACGATCTTGGTGATGATCTCGCAGTCCTTGCGCTCTTCGGGATTGATATCACTAGGGATTTCGCACCGGACCGTGCTCTCCATGAGGGACGGCAGCTGGTAGATGGTGGCCGCGCCCACCTGCGCCATGTCAAAGATGACCTGCGGCACGAACCAGGAGAAGTTCACGGCAATCACGGCTACCACAAACTTGCGCGCGTACTGCTTCAGGAAGTCGCCGCTCGCTTTCACAATGGTCATCACCGCCCCAATAATCAGCATGATGGCAAAGCCCACGTTCACCAGGTCCCGGGAGAACTGCCAGATATCCCGCAACATGAGGTAGAGCGGGCTTGGCTGGTCGTTCGCCCGCATGTCAAAGATGAACGCTGGGTCTAAGAGCGGCCCCAGGAAACTGAAGAGGATCCACATCACGATGTTCGTGAACGTGATGAACACCCCCACGAGCGTGCTGATGATGTACACCACGCCCTCCGTAGCGGATTCCGCTGCGTGAGCCGCGGGAACGCCTGGCAGGTTGCCGGTCATGAGGAATATCCCCGCCGCTCCTAGCAGGAGAACAGCTGCCGCATGCCGCAGAGCGTTCTTTGTGTGCATTCTCATGATTATAGCACATTCTGTCCGCCCTCTCAATCCATGGTCCGAGCACGATTCTGCCACGGAACGGCAGTTTCGCATTGTACAACATTATCTACATTTCATCGAGTACAATCTGTGTTCTCCGAAGCATAATTTATATCTGGTGATTGCCATTTTTATTTGTTTAGATGAGAAAAAACATGATCACATCCCTAGTCCGCACATCTGAGCAAGTTTCTTGCACTGCGTAAGGCCATGTGAGTAAGGTTTGTGCACATGTCCTCTGCGGTCCTCAAGGCGCTGTTCAGCTCCCAAACCCGGGTGAAGCTCCTGTCTACGTTCCTCCTCCACCCGGAGCAGGAATTCTTCATCCGGGAGCTCACGCGGCTCTTGAGCGAGCAGATCAATTCCATCCGGCGCGAGCTGGAGAACCTGCGGAAGATCGGCCTCGTGAAGGCGCGCAGCCGCAATCGCAAGAAGTACTATCACGTGGATCCGGAGTTCCCGCTCTTCCAGGATCTGCGCAACATCTTCACCAAGGAGATCCGGGCGGAGAGCCCCATCGTGCAGCAGCTCAAGCGGATTCCCGGCGTGCAGTTTGTAGTGCTGGCCGGGTCCTTTGCCAATACGGAGAGCAAGGTGGACCTGCTCATTGCCGGAGAGATCAAGAAGGAGATCCTGGAGGCTCTGCTGCTACAGGACCCCACGCTCAAGAACGTGAAGTACTCCGTGTTCCCGGTGCCGGATTTCCTCTACCGGGTGAGCCTCCGTGACCGGTTCATCCTGGACATTGTGAACGATCCGCGGCATTTCATTGTCCTCAATACCATCCAGGCGGAGATGGAGGAGGCCAGGGGGAAATAAAATCCAGTATTCTGGTGTTTCGGTCGTATTGGGTGGGCTTTAGATCTTAGAAGGTTGCGAGCTTCGGGTTACGAGTTCGGCTCTGCAACTGGTCACCTGAAACTGGTAACGCGAAACTGCTTCAAATGAGCTCATATCTATCAAAATTCTTAAAGGACGTTCGATTGACAGATGTTCCGACCGTGTCTAGGCTTAGCGGGCTAGAAATCCGCCCATTTCGCAGTTCCTCATGCCTTCCCAGATCCTCCACGACCAAGCCAAGAAGTACGCCCGCAAGCATCCCATGCTGCAGCCGGGCTACACCGTGCGCGTGCACGAGCGGATCAAGGAGGGGGAGAAGGAGCGCGTGCAGATCTTCGAGGGGCTCGTGATTGGCATGCACCGCGGCCAGACGCCGGCGGATGGCACGGTCACCGTCCGGCGCATCGCCTCCGGCGTGGGGGTGGAGCGCATCTTCCCGGTCCTCTCGCCCGCCATTGAGAGGATAGAGGTGAAGAAGGTGGCCAAGGTCCGCCGCGCCAAGCTGAACTTCCTCCGCGGACGCACCGGTAAGGCCGCTCGCATGACGGAGCGCTTCACCAACGCCGGTGAATTTGCCGGTGAGGCGGATGAGCCGCTGGTCCCTGAGGCGGGAAAGGCGGAGGAGGTTACGGAAGAGAACATCGTGGAGGCGCCGGCGGAGCCGGAGTCCGCTGCGACCGGGCAGACCGATGAGGCGGCTGCTGCCTGATCGCGCTGTGCGATCGCTCCCGTTGCGCTAGACTGCCGCCGTGCGGCTCTTGCTGGTGGGAAATTACGGCGTGGGGAATCTGGGGGATGAAGCGCTCAGGGAGTACTTCCTGCGGCGGTTTACGGATGTGCAGTGGCAGGTGCTTTCGGCTCAGCCAAGAGCGGGCGAGTTGCCGAGGCTTCCGGCGGGCGTCCGGTCGTTCTTGGCGTTCACGTGGATCAGCACCATGCGAGCCCTGTGGGCATCCGATGGCATGGTCTTTGGGGGCGGGACGCTCTTCACGGATGTGGAATCCCCCCGTGCGTGCGTCATCTGGTGGATCCACGCGGCGGCTGCGCGTTTGCTCGGCAAGCCGATCGTCTACGCCTTCCAGGGCGTGGGGCCGTTCACGCGCCCATGGGCGGAGCGGCTGGCGCGGCAGGCCTTGGGGTGGGGGAGGGCGATCGTGGTCCGGGATGAAGCGTCCCTGAAACGGGTCCGATCGTGGAATTTGAATACAGAAGTAGTTCAGTCATTTGATCCTGTTATTCTCATTATTCGACCAAAGAATGATGATCGTTCCAATAAGTTGCTCAGTGTTATCCCGCGGCATAACTCAGGCCCCGCTCTCCTCAGACGGGCAGAGGCGCTCGTCGCTCAACAGGGGTTCGAACAGATCAGAGTGGTGCTGATGCAGCCGGATGACGTGGGGGAGAAGAAGATGGCGGAGGCGATCGCGGCACTCAGTGATCTGCCGGTGGAGGTTCGGTCTGTCAGTACGCTCGATCAACTGGAGCGGGCGTTGGTGCGTTCCGCCTTGGTCCTCACGGAGCGGTACCACGGCGGCATTGCGGCGCTGGCCTTGGGGATTCCCACGGAGATCGTGTCCCAGGGAGAAGGGGATAAGCTTTCTGCGCTGCGCGATCTGATTCCGCGGTTTCAGGATGCAGCGGGCTACGCTGAGCTCCGGGAGCAGGCGCTTCAGGGCGAGCGGGCAATATTGAGCGCACTAGGGCTTTCATCCGGCAAGGATGGCCAGACGCGCTCGTCCTGAGTAGCATGTCCGTCATGACCAAGATTGAAGAGGGCCAACAGGCTCCGGACTTCACTGCTGTAGACCAGGATGGCGTTCTCCATTCGATCGAACAGTACAGAGGCCGGTGGCTACTCCTGTACTTCTATCCTAAGGACGATACGCCCGGTTGCACCAAGGAGGCGTGCGGGTTCAGGGACGCGTTTGCCGATCTCAAGCCCTATGTCACCGTTCTGGGCGTGAGCGCGGATTCCACGGAGAGCCACCGGAAGTTCGCGGAGAAGTACCGCCTGACGTTCCCGCTCCTGAGTGACAGCGAGCGGTCGATGATCGAGTCCTACGGCGCCAACGGCCAGACCTTTGCCAAGCGCAGCTCATTTTTGATCAATCCAGAAGGGAAAATCTCCAAAATCTATCCCACAGTGGAGCCGGAGCGGCATCCGGCAGACGTCTTAGAAGACGTGAAGAGGTTGGCTGGAGCTTGAGAGGTGCACTACCATCCACCTCATGGCGACTACCGAACCGCTGGCGTACCGGATGCGGCCCACAAAGCTCTCGGATTTTGTGGGGCAGGAGCACGTGGTGGGGGAGGGGAGCCCGCTCCGCGTGCTGATTGAATCCGATCAGCTCTCTTCCGTCATCCTGGCCGGGCCGCCGGGGACGGGGAAGACCTCACTGGCGCGGGTGATTGCGGAAACCACTTCCGCTGACTTCAAGCAGCTCAACGCCGTCACGAGCGGTGTGAAGGACATCAAGGAGGTGTGCGAGGCGGCTGCTCAAGCTCGACAAACTCTGTTTGGCAAGACGGTCTTGTTTGTAGATGAGATCCACCGCTTCAACCGTGCCCAGCAGGACGCGCTCCTGCCGTCAGTGGAGAGCGGCGACGTGATCCTCATTGGCGCCACCACGCAGAACCCGTACTTTGACGTGAACCAGGCGCTCCTGTCCCGGTCGCACGTCTACCTACTGAAGCCGCTCCGGGAAGAGGATCTGCTGCGCATCCTGCAGCGGGCTCTCACGGATTTCCGTGGGTATAGCGGCAAAGTGAAGGTGGCCGATGAGGCGCTCCGGCACATCGCCCGGATCAGCAACGGAGACGCGCGGATTGCGCTGAATAGCTTAGAACTGGCCGTCATGACGGCCGGCGGGAACGTATCGATTGCAGAGGCCAAGCGGATCCTGGCCCACCGGCGCGAGCGGTACGACAAAGGCGGGGAAGATCACTACGACGTCATCAGTGCCTTCATCAAGACCATGCGCGGGAGCGATGTGGACGCGGCGCTGCTGTGGCTCTACCGGATGATCCTGTCGGGCGAGGATCCGCGGTTCCTGTTCCGCCGCATGGCCATCTTTGCCAGTGAGGACATTGGCAACGCGGATCCGCGCGCGCTGCAGGTGGTCGTGTCCGCCTGGCAGGCCTTTGAGCTCATCGGCATGCCGGAAGGGGAGTACTTCCTGGCCCACGCCTGCGTCTACCTGGCCCAGGCGCCCAAGAGCAACGCGGTGAAGCGGGCCATGGGGGCGGTCAAAGAGGCGATCGGGCGGATGCCGGCCATGGAGGTGCCCAACCACCTCCGGAACGCGCCGCTCAAGGGCATGGCGGAACAGGGTTACGGTCAGGGCTACCAATACCCGCACGATGACCCGCGCGGCGTGGTGCATGAGACGTACGTGCCCGTTGGCGCCCGGCATCAGACCTTTTATGAACCCACGGATAGGGGATTTGAGGCGGAGGTTACAGAACGGCTGGCGCAAGTGCGGAAGATCCTGAGAGGGGAGTGAGCGCTGCTGTCTCTCTGTTTACACCAACGATCACCCTTCGATACGGCCCTGCGGGCCTATTCAGGGTGACAATGGTCGTCCAAAACGACATACTTTCTGAATATTGCAACTTTCCGAAAATTATTGTACAATAATCGCGTACCTCAAAAACTCACACCCATGACGCTCCGCGCGCTCCTCCGGGAACACGACGATCTGCCGGCCTTCCGCGCCGGGTTCATCGTCCTGTCCTTCCTCACAGCGGCGCTCTTCCCGTTCGGCGCTTTTGCGCTCTTGATTGTGGCGCATGTGGCCATGGACCTGGTGAAGTACCGCGAGCTCCACGGGTTTCCGTGGCGGAAGACCGCGCGCGGCATTGCGCGGGAGAACGTGGCGGACCTGTCCTACCTGCTCTTTGGGCTGCTCATTGTCGTCCTTTCCAGGCCGCAGGTGTACCGGGCCAACCTGGCCTGGTTCTTCCAGGGGCGGGAGGCGGTGGTGGCGGCCGGGGTGGTGTTCCTGAGTAAACTCCTCATCCTGACGCACTTCCTGACTGTGGTGCTGCATCCCGTGCGGCACAACCGCGCCACGGATTACGCGCGGCGCGCCCGCTGGACGGTTTCCGAGCGGATGTACGCTTCCCTGTTCCTGGTGCTCCTGCTCTTCCTCCTCACAGCGCCGCGTCTCCTGGCCATCCATGAGCCGCAGTTCCGCGATCTCCTGCTGCGGCAGATGGTGCCGTGGAGGGTGTAGCTGATTAGAACGGAGGGCCAGCTGGGAAGAGCTCTGCTTCGATCTTCCTGCCGCTGGCATACCATGCTTCCGCCTGAGGGGTGGGTTGGCCGTTGCTGTAGCGCTCGTTGAAGTCCCGGAACCGCTCCTCCATGGTTACAAAACGATCACCAGCGGCCCGCTTATCCGCATAGTAAAGGGCTTTCTGTTCAATGGTCACCAGGGGATCCGTGTGTGTGAGGCCATGAGGAGCGATAATCTTGCCCAATTCGGGGAATCCCTGTTCGGCAAGGAATTGCGCGCAGGCTTCCTCATGGGATGCTCCAGGGTAGCGATTGGCGATGTCATGCCAAATAGCCTGTGATCCGGGTGGATCTTCATGAGACGTGCCGCTGAGCCTGAAATCCACAAACCTGAGGAGATCGTGTAACTCTGCGGCCTTATGGAGCGCTAGAGGACGAATGACCCGGCCCTGGTCCATGAGTGCACGCGAGACGCGGTCAGCTACTTCCGTCACCGCTTTGGTGTGCCGGATGATGTTCTCTGGCAAGGCGACCTCCTTCCGCCACTCTTCGATCTGCGCAGGGGAGGGGAGCGGCAGATCGTCAAAATCGATCACAATGCGGCGGCCTAGGCCCTCTTCCGTGATCGTGGTCCGGATGAGCGGACCGTCTATGGGGGAGGGGAGCCGCTCCGGCCACTCGATGCAGCGGATGCGGTAGTCGTCTTCCGATTCCGCCAGGATCCTGAGAGCCTCCTTGGGCGTGATGCGGTAGAGGTCAATGTGCACGAAATTCCCAGGCTCCAGGACTGAACCGTGCGGCAGGGGAACGCGCTGCTCCAGGGCAAAGGTGGGGCTGACCACGGGCTGGTCGATTCTAAGCCCTCTGGCCAGGCCCTGGATGAAGGTGGTCTTTCCGGCACCCAAGTCCCCGCTCAGGAGCAGGGTGACGGGGGTCCGGTACAGCGAAAGTGCCAGAGAAATGCCAATATTTGCTGTTTCCTGAGCGCTTGACGCAATGGTCGACCAATGGTCTCTGGTTGACTCAGACATAGGAAAATGGTACAATGTGCAAAACAAATTCCCATCTGTCATGACCCGAATAGCGACCCGCATCATCCGGCGTTCCGCCATGGGATTCAGGACCGCGCCGCTGTACCGCCGCCGGGCGTTCCCGCTCTGGCAGTACATCTCCCATAAGTTCGCGTTCTGGACGGCTCTCTTGAGTCTTCTGGCCTTTGCCGGCGGGAACCTGGTGGGGCAGCATGGGGTGAATGCCGTGCTCACGGCGGCCTTTGGCGCCGTGGACGAGCGGATGATCAGCTACGCCGGCATCGTACCACCGGTGCGCGTGCCGGATTACGCCCGGTGGCAGCGGGAGGGCGGCGTGCCGCAGGGCTTCACGTACGAGCAGGTGCCAAGCGGCGTGCTGCGGGACCTCCCGCTCTACGATCCGGAGCGTCAGAATAGCGGAGAGATGGCATCCGTGTACTCCGTGGGCTACATGGGTTCCTACGCGCACGGCGGCCACGGGGACGGCGGCCACCCGGGCGTGGATATCCGGGCGCCGCACGGCACACCGGTGGTGAGCGCCATGGACGGCCTGGTGGTGACGGCCACGGAGGACGGCGGCAGCTTTGGGAAGCTCATAGTGATTAAGACTCTGAACGCGCCTGATCCCCAGAACCCCGCGCGTGCGGTCACGCTCTACGCCGGTTACGCGCACTTGAGTTCCCTGGCGGTGAGCGAGGGTGATGTGGTGAAGAAGGGGCAGCTCATCGGACGCGTGGGTGCCACGGGCTTTGCTACCGGCAACCACCTGCACTTCCAGATCGACCGATCGTACCAGGTGAACGGCCAGGAGGGCCCGCATCCGCTGTGGCCGTTCACCTGGTCAGAGGCGCAGCAGGCCGGCCTTTCCTTTATGGGGGCGGTGGACGCGGGGCTGGGCCGGACGTTCGCGTTCACGCACACCATCAGTCCCCTGGAGTACGTGCAGGCCGGCAACCCGCCGCTCGCCCGGGCCATAGCGCAGGAGCGGACGGATGCGGCTCAGACGGAACTCACGCCGGAGCAGCGCCGGAATGCCCGTATCCAGGCGCGCCGGGACCGTGTTGCCAGCCGTGAGCCCATCGCCACGGTGGCGGCGCAGCCCACGGACACGATCACCCAGAACGCCGAGCCGGCGCCGCAGGTCCTGGGGAATACGGCGGTGGTCTCCGCGGATCCCGCGGCCACGGCGGCGCCCAGCCGGGACGCGGCATCCGTGGTCTTCCAGACGCAGGACGGTACCTTCCCGCTCCGGCAGTGGCGGCCCGTGCGGCTCACCTTTCTGGATGCGGACGGGCGGGAGATCAGCTCCCCCCGCTTGAAGGGCGACCTCTACCTGCGCACGGCCTTTGGCAGCGCGCAGATCAAGCCGGACCGCATTTCCGAACTGGACATCCAAAACGGCCAAGTGCGCATCCAGGTCTTGGGGCTGAGCCCCACGGTGCTCATCACTGTCCAGCCGCTTGGGATCATGAGTCCTCCGCTGCGGTACGAGCAGCGGTAAAGGTCACAACGTTACAAGGTTACGAGATTGGAAAGGAAACCTCCTAACCTTGTAACCTCGTGACTCACCGTGCGGTCTTACCAGTTCCTATATCAAACGTGATGGACAAGCTGGTCACGACGGGCATGGTGCCGGTCTCCGGGTCATACAGGGAGGAGGGTCCGCCGTAGGCGCTGCCCTGGTAGTCCGGCGTGGTGGCAAAGTACATGCTTGAGACCTTGGTGAGCTTCTGGCCCAGCATTTCCTCAAAGAGCAGCCGGGACTCATCAATCTGCGCCATGAGCTCCTGGCGGTACTGGCGGACGTACTTGGAAGCGCTCTTCACCCGCGCGTCATAGATGGCGGTGCACTTCTCCTGGTCCAGCAAGGCTTCCAGCTTCTCCGCGTCCGACCGGGTGAGGCCGCTGATGGTGAAGGCCACGTTGCCGGCCAGCCTCCCGGGCTTGCCGGGCGCGTCGCCGTCCATGAGACCGTGGCCGTCCATGGGGTACACGCTCATGGGTCCGCTGCGGCGCACCGGCCTGCCGATCGCCTGACGGAACGTCTCTATCTTCCGCTGGAGAGATTCTCGTACGGCGCCTTCAGTGGTGGATGCCGTCACCTCGCAGCTGAGGGAGGCAAAGACGCTGTCCGGCGTGATGCTGTGTTCCACGGACGCATCCACGGTGACGGTGCTCTGGTCGGCCGGGGCCAGCGGACCGGCCGCCGCGGCGCCGGAGACGGACGTGAGGAACCAGACGGGCACAACGGCCAGACTCAGGCGGGATGCTGGGCTGATCATAGGATGAGGGGAAGAGAAACGAGGTTAGAGCGGCGCAACCGGCTTTGCCAGCGATCGTAGCAGGATCATGACCAGGAGGAGTCCCACGGCCGCCAGCGCCTTCTGCTCCGTGCTCAGGAAGAGCGCCGTGACGCCGAACGCGGTGCCGAGTCCCGCCGTGAGCAGGATCACCTGGCGCGGCGACCAGCCGCGCTCCAGGAGCCGGTGGTGCAGGTGTTCGCCGCGGGCGCTCCCCTGGGCGATCGATCGGCCGGAGGCAAGGCGCCCGAGCGCCACCAGGACGGAGTCTATGAGCGGTACACCCAGCACCAGGAACGCCGTTGCCACCTTCCCCCCGGCGTAGATGGTGAGGACGCCCAGGAGGAGCCCAAAGAACATGGCGCCAGTGTCTCCTAGCAGCATGCGGCCAGGCGGGAAATCCCACACGGCCGCCCCGGCGGCGATGCCGGCCAGCACAAAGCTCAAGACCGCCACCTGGCTCTGAGCCGCGCGGAGCGCGGGATCTTGCGCCGGATTCAGGCCGTTACGGACGGACAGGAAGCCGATCGTGAGGAAGCCAATCACCGCGAGCGCGCTCACCTGGCCCGGGATGCCGTCAAACCAGTTGAGGGCGTTCACCGTGAGGCCAATCCACAGCACCGTGAAGAACCCGCTTAAGAGCGGCAGCGTGCCGAGCAGAGGCAACGTGACGGTCAGCGTATCAAGCGGAAGTACGGGAAGTGCGGGCGCGATCGACTCCAGGGGATTTGTGAGGGAGTAGATGCGTGTGCCGGAGGTGAAGAGGATGAGTGCAGCAGCCAGCTGCACCAGTGCTCGCGGGAGCGGTGGCAGGCGGCGGCGGTCGTCTATGAAGCAGACCGCGCCCAGGGTGATTACGGCGGCGATCAATCCAAGTTCCTTCAAGCCATATTCATTACCTATTGTCCAGGGAAGGGACAGCAGGAAGAGTCCAATCGCCACCAGCCCGACCGGATAGGGGAGGCGAGGGCGGATGAGGCCGTAGCGCTCCGGGAAATCCAGCAGGCCCATGCGAGGAAACACGCGCAGCGCGATGGCGTGGACGATCAGGCTCACGCCGAACGCGAGCAGGGGAGCGGTGGAGAGGGGAGAGGGCAAGGGAAGAGCGGAACGTTGGGATTCCCATTCTACAGCTGACGGAAAGGTGAACAGGGGAAAAGCGGTGACAAGGGTGAACAGGGAATCCTTTGTAACCCTTCCGCACTCTGTCAACTCAGGACCCTCCAGCACCCGGAAGCCTTCGGTTACACTCCTCGGCGTATGCAGAACAATCTCCCCACGCTGAAGGACGCAAATGTCAAGGGTAAGCGCGTCCTGCTGAGGGCTGGCTTTGATGTCAAGATAGAGGACGGCGTGGTGCGGGAGATGGAGCGCATCAAGGCGATCCTGCCCACGCTCAACCACCTCCTGAGCCAGGGTGCGGCGGTGATCCTGCTGGCGCACCAGGGGCGGCCAAAGGGGAAGAGGCTTCCGGAGTTCACGCAGCGGCCGGTAGCCGATGCGCTTTCCCAGCTTCTTGGGAAGGAGGTCAAGTTTGCGACGGACGTGGTTGGTGAGAGCGCGCAGGAGCTGGCATCCGGCCTGCGGCCGGGTGAGATCCTCCTGTTGGAGAACTTGCGCTATGAGCCGGGTGAAGAGGCGAATGATCCGGCCTTTGCCGAGCAGCTAGCCAAACTTGGCGACGTGTACGTGAACGATGCCTTCACCAACGCTCACCGGGCGCACGCGAGCATGGTCGGCTTGCTGCGGCTCCTCCCCGGCTATGCCGGCCTGCAGCTGGCGGAAGAAGTGGCCCAGCTCTCCCGCGTCACGCATGACCCCGCCCGCCCGTTAGTCTTGGTTGTGAGCGGCGCCAAGATGGAGACCAAGGTGCCGGTCCTTGAGCGGTTCCTCACTCTGGGCGACCAGATCCTCCTGGGTGGCTGCATCGCCAACACGTTCCTCAAAGCGCAGGGCGCGGACGTGGGTGTTTCCCGGTATGAGCCTGAGGCGGTGCCCATCGCAGCATCTCTCCTAGCCCGGGCCGCCACGGGCGGCGCGCAGATCCTGCTGCCGACGGACGCCGTAGCCGCGTCCAATCCCAAGGCGCCGGCTGTACGTCACGTGCCAATTGCGGAGCTTGCGCCGGAGCTGGCTATTCTGGACATCGGCCAGGAGACGGTGGAGCGCTACAGCCAGGTTCTGGACAAGGCAGCTTCCATTGTATGGAACGGGCCCATGGGTCTCTATGAGGAGCCGCCGTTTGCGGAGGGATCCAAGGGCATTGCCGCGGCAATCGCCCGCGCCACGGACCGAGGGGCGGTGACGGTGGTGGGAGGCGGCGATACGATCGATTTCCACGGCCTCTACCACGTGCCGCTCACGGCCTACACGTTTGTGAGCACCGCCGGCGGCGCCATGCTGGAATTCATTGGCGGCGCCCCTATGCCTGCCCTGGAAGCACTCGCCCGCTGAGCGTCATCCGGCCGTACGCGCCTGCCCGTCCGTTCGCCTTGCCCATGCAGACTGGTCCTACCATCGTCTCTTCCCGCCAGGAGGGTGAACCCTGGGAGGCGCTCGTGGAGCGGATCAGCACCGGCGTGCCGCACATCCTGGTCCTGACGCTGCTGCAGGCCGATCAGCTGGCCGATCAGCCCGAGGAGCTGCGGGAACTCTTGGGTCTCCTGGAGCCCCTGCGCGATCAGCTCTGGATTGCCGTACGGGAGCCGCACGTGGCAGCCGCGGCCCGGTCGCATGACCTGCGCGTGATCACCTCCCTCAAGCCGCTCAAGGAACTCCTGCACGGCGACGAGCAGCTGGAGGAGGCGCTAAGGCTCTTCTGGCCGTCCGCGTGGCAGCAGCAGCTCCGGAACCGCCTGCAGACCATGGGCCTGCTGTCCCTGCCTCGCGTCCGCATCTGGGTGCTTACCGGGCTCAGCCTGATCCTGTTCTGGTTTGTACTGTTCCGCCTGCTCCCGACGGCGGAAGTGCGCGTCCGCCCGCGGCGGGAGACCATTTCCCAGGCCATGAACATCACCTTGGTCCAGAGCGGAGCGTGGGCCCAAGTCCCGCCGGCCGCCAAGAAGGTGCCACTGGTGCCGGTGGCCGTGGAGGTCCGGCGGTCGCTGGTGTTCCAGGAAATTACGCCGGAGTTCACGGGTTCCCGCGCGCACGTGCCCATGACGGTCGTGAATGAGTCCGATGAGCCTGTCACCGTCCGCACCGGCAGCCGCCTTGCGGCCTCCGGCGGCATTGTGTTCCGGCTTACGGAGCCGGTGATCGTGCGGCCCAAGGGGCGCACCACCGTGCAGGCCGTGGCGGAGGACCTGGACCTATACGGCAAGATCATTGGCGCGCGCGGGAACGTGCCGGAAGGGCTGCGGTGGGAGTTCACGGAGCTGGCGGAATCCGAACGGCGCACCCTGTACGGCCGCAACCTGCGGGAGGGCCGCAACGGGACCACGGCTTCCATTACGCGGCTCAAGGAATCCGACCTGGAAGTGGCGCGCAAGAAGCTCCAGAGCCTCCTGCGGCAGGAAGCGCAGGAGCAGCTGACGGAGCGGATCGCCGCCATGGACCGGGAGAACCCGGGGTCAGATTGGCGCACGTTCTCCGAAGAGAAGCTCATCCAGGTTGCCTATCACGATGAGCGGATGCCGCTGGACCTCCTGGGACAGTCCGTGAGGGAGGTGCCGGTGGCCATGGCCATGACGCTCACGGTCCAGGCGTACGACGCTTCAGAGATCCTGCAGCTGGTCCGGCGGGACATTGCGTCCCACATTGAGCCGGATAAAGTGCTCCTGGAGCAGAGTGTGGATGTGAACCGCCTGAGCGTGCTGCCCATCCACATTGATCCGTCCCGCACCTGGGTGAAAGTCACGGCGGACCTCTCTGCCACGGAGGAGTATCTCCTAGACCAGCTCACGCCGGCGGGCGCGCGCTTTGCGCGGCGCGTGCGGGAGGCCGTGGCCGGACAGGCGGTGTGGGAAGCCGAGCGCGTGGTTCGGAACATGCCGGAGGTGGAGCGCGTCCAGATCCGCCTGTGGCCGCCGTGGGGCCGCACCATCACCCCCATTGAGGGGAATATCCGCATCATCCAGGAGTGATGGACCGCCCGCCGTCTTCCGCATCAGGCGCGGCGCCCTCTCCGCTGGTGCGTCTGGGGGTCCGGATCCTCCTCTTGGTGTTGGTGCCGGGAATCATGGCCTATGCCTGGGCGGTGTCCGCCGTGGTCCGCGGCTACCCCGGCATGGCGGAGCTGCCGGCGGATTGCGCGCTGGTCTTTGGCGCCGCGGTGCGGGTGACGCGGGGGGCGGATGGGACTCTGAACACCGCTGCGGCCGGGCCGGGCATCCAGCGGCGCGTGGCGACTGCCGTGCGGCTGTACAAGGAGCGGAGCGTCCGGTTCTTGGTCTTCAGCGGCGGTTACGGGGACCGCCGTCGCGCGAGCGAAGCGGAAGTCATGGCCGGGTATGCGGAATCATTGGGCTTGCCAGCCTCCGCCTACCGCCTGGAGGACCGTGCCCGCTCCACGCTGGAAAATATCCGCTTCTCCCAGCCGCTCCTCTCAGCCTGTCGCACCACCGTGGCCGTCAGTGACCGCTACCACTTGCGCCGTATCCAGCTCCTGGCTCGTAAGCTGGGCTGGGAAACCTTATGGACGTATCCGGCGGACCGCCATGCAGATCCGCTCTTTGAGGCCCGAGCCGTGTTGCGTGAGGCGCTGGGTCTGATTTGGTATAACATAGCATTATAGCAATTTGTCATATTCTGTGTTGTAACATATTACTTTCCGGGAGAGGGGAGAGAGTTGTGTAAGAACCTCACTATTCCATTTGTCTATGTTCACGAACGGGGAGTGTCAGTTTGCGCATCCACAGGCCTGTGGATAACTGGTCGAGCAGGGCATTGGCTAAGGAATTCCGGTCGTATTGAGCGAATATACGGGTGCCATCTGTCACGTGATCATACTTAACATAAAATGCATTATGTTAATCTAATAATGGCGGTGTACACTGTGGAAAAGAGCATGGCGGACCCAACTCCTCTCTCACAGGCGATTGATCGGTACCTGCGCTTCCTCCAATCCGAGGAGAATAAATCGCCGCTCACGGTCCAGAACTACCGGCAGTCACTTGAGCTCTTCCAGCGCCTCACCTACATCCGGGACGTGGATGAGTTTGGCAAGGAATCCGTCCGGCACTACCGTCAGGCCCTTCACGAGCATGTCACCCGCTTCCGGGCGGACTTGGCCCTGCGGACCAAGAACCACCACTTGACAGTACTGCGCGCTTTTATTCGTTATCTCATTCAGGAGGAGGACCGTGACATCTACCCGCCGGATCGGATCAAGCGGTTTAAAGAAGAGCAGCGCCGCGTGAAGTTTTTGAATAGTCAAGATGTGGAGCGGCTGCTACGGGCGCCGGACAGGTCCACGCGGGACGGCCTCAGGGACGCGGCTATCTTAGAACTCTTCTTCTCCACGGGCTTGCGGCTTACGGAGCTCAGGCAGCTCAACCGGAAGGATCTGAATTTCCAGACGCGGGAGATGAGCGTGCGCGGCAAGCGGCGGAAGCTCAGGGTGGTCTTCCTGTCTGATGCCGCATCCATAGCCCTCCAGGCATACCTGAACGTCCGGCTGGACCACTTAGAGCCGCTCTTCATCCGCCACCTCAAGCGCGCCATACACGTCATGCCGCCCGGTGAGGAGTTCCGCCTCTCCCGGATCTCCATCTACGGCATTGTGAAGAAGCACGCCCGCGCGGCGGGGATCGTCATTGATCCCTCGCCCCACACGCTCCGGCACTCCTTTGCCACGGATCTCCTGCAAAACGGCGCGGACCTGCGGTCCGTCCAGGAGCTCCTGGGCCACCAAGACCTCTCCACCACGCAGATCTACACCCACGTCACCAATCCTCAATTGAAAGACGTGCATCGCCGGTTCCACCGCTCGGCGCGGCAGAAGGAGGACGATAGTACACCTGATGGACAGTGATCCCCTGCTCTGAAGGGTATGGAAGGTATTGTCCGTCCCCCTCCTGTAATTCCCCTCCCCCGTCTTCCCAAGAGACACCGCGGGTGTCTTCGGCGGTCTTGGTGGCCGTTGTGGCCATCATCGCCATCGCCGCCATTGCGTACCTCCTCTCAAATAGCCAGGCCGGGCTGAACACCGCGCCGGACACCAACGTCAATCTACCGGACGTGAACGTGGAGACGCCGCTACCCAACACGCCCTCAACGCCGGCGCAGTAAAAACTTAAAGGAATGCAGTGTTAACCGGGGGTTTCAACCCCCGGTTAACACATTCACCGTGCAGGTTTCAGGCAAAAAATGCCCCGCACTGACAGATAGTGTCAGGCGGGGCGGGTTAGCGGAGCCACCCGCAGGTGGCGCGATTCTCCCCTGACTGGAGCAGGGGGAGCTCCAGTCGCATCGATTGTAGTATGGTGGTCCCCGCAGTCAATATGCGAGTTTGATCCGCAGGAACTTCCGCTTGCCCACCTTCACCACTGCGCCGGTGCTCCAGGCCTCCGGCGTGAGACCATCGCCCACTTTGGCGTCCAGCGCCGTCACGCGTTCGCCGTTCAGATGGATCCCGCCCTGCCCTAGAAGGCGCCGTGCCTCGTTCTTGGACGGCAGGAGCTTCTGCGTCAGGAGCAGGTCGATCAGGCTGTCACCCGGCTTCACCGTCACTTCCGGCATGTGCTCAGGCAGCTCCTTCTGGGAGAAGACGCGGGTGAATTCCCGCTCCGCCTGCGCGGCGGCGTCCGCGCCGTGGTAGAGGGTCACAATTTCCCGTGCCAGCCGCATCTTGAGGTCCCGCGGGTTCACAGATGTGAGTGTGGTGTTCTCGGTAGCCTCATCCACCGGCGAGAGCTGGAGCTGCAATTCAAGCTGCTTGATTTCCGCCATGGGCGTGTCCGTGCAGCACTCAAAGTACTGCGGGATCAGCCGGTCTTCCACCCGCATCACCTTGCCGAACATGTCCTGAGGGCTGTCTGTGAGCCAGATGCAGTTATCATAGGACTTGCTCATCTTGCGGCCATCTGTGCCCTCCAAGAGCTTGACCGTGAGCACGCACTTGTCCCGCTTGCCGTACGCGTGCTGGAGCTTGCGGCCGCAGAGCATGTTGAAGAGCTGGTCGTTGCCGCCCACTTCCATGTCCACATCCAAGATGACAGAATCATATCCCTGCAGGAGCGGGTACAGGAACTCCATGGGGCTTAAGTCCTCGCCGCGCTTCATGCGTTCACGGAACATGTCCCGGGTGAGCATCTGCTGGACCGTAAAATGGCTGGCAATGCGCAGGGTGTCCGCTGCGGTGAGCTGGTCCAGCCACTCGTGGTTGTAGCGCACTTCCACCTTGCCTAGATCCAGCACCGTTCCGGCCTGCTGCTGGTAGGTTTCAAAGTTCTTTGTGACCTCTTCCTTGGAGAGCGGCTGGCGCATGCTATCCCGGCCCGTGGGATCGCCGATCATGGCCGTGTAGCTCCCAATGAGGAAGATCACCTGGTGACCGGCGTCCTGCAGCGCTCTCAGCTTGCGCAGCGCCACCGCATGCCCTAGGTGCAGGCGGGTGCCGGTGGGATCGATGCCAAAGTACACCCGGAGCGGCTGGCCGCCTGCAAGCTTCTGTTCGGCCAGATCCCGCGGGACCGCGTCCGTGACGGCGCGTGTGAGGAAGTCTTCCTGCATGGCGGCTACTGTAGCGTAAACAGGCGCGCTGCACAGTCCCCTGCCCCGCCGCCCGCCGAGCGCTACACTGGGGCCGTGAGCACGTCCGCCCCCCCCTCCCCCCGCCGGTTGGATGCCGCCCTGCATGCCGCGGGTCTCAGCGCCAGCCGCGCACTGGCCCAGAAGGCCATCAAATCCGGCCGCGTCACCGTGAATGGCATGGTGATCCGCAAGCCCGCGCACGTGGTTGGTCCCGCGGACCGCTTGATGGTGACGGAGGGGGACCTGGCCGCGCCGGACGGTCGTATTCTGCCCGTGGACCTGGGGCTCCGCGTGCTCTTTGAAGATGATGCCTGCCTGGTGGTCAGCAAGCCGGCCGGGCTGGCCGTGCATCCGGGCGCCGGGATGGCACCTGGGGAGCCGACCGTGCTGCATGGCGCCATGCACCTCTTCCGGGAGCGGTCTGTCCCCTTCTCCCCGTCCGCCGTACTGGCGCACCGGTTGGACAAGGAGACCACCGGCTGCCTGCTCTTGGCCAAGACGCCGGCGGCTCACCGCTTGTTGCAAAAGCAGTTTGCCGCCCGCACGGTGCAGAAGACCTATGTAGCCGTGGTGACCGGCATCCCGGCGCACCGGGAGGCACTCATAGACTCCCCCATTGGCCGGTCGGCTGCCAACCGGACCCGCATGTCCGTCCGCGGCGCGGGTGCTACGCGCGCGGCCAAGACGGCCTACCGCTTGCGTGCCGCGGACCAGAAGCGCGGGATTGCCGTTTTGGAGTGTGATCTCCAGACCGGCCGCACGCACCAGATCCGCGTGCACCTTGCAGCTATTGGCCACCCCATCCTGGGGGATCCCGCGTACGCCACTCCCCTCTCCCGCGCGTTGGCTGAAGAGCTGGGCGTCACGCACCTGCTCCTCCACGCCTGGCGGCTTGCGTTCACTTCACCGGACGGCGACCAGCGCGTGACGGTGGAATCCCCGCTGCCGGAGTGGTTTGGGCCGTTCACGCGTGTCCGTGCCGATTAGCGCGGAGCGCCTACGGCTCCACCGTCACGCTCTGGCGGAAGGGCGGCCCAAACTCGGCACCGCCG
>CAZWIA010000016.1:0-20567 GCA_964633955.1 uncultured Candidatus Peribacteria bacterium
GACCACTGACCACTGACCACTGACCACTGACCACTGACCACTGACCACTGACCACTGACCACTGACCACTGACCACTGACCACTGACCACTCACACAAACCCCAGCTCCTGCTCCAGCGCCCGGACTTCCCTAAGCAGCTGCGGGTCGCCCTGCATCTTCTGTTCGATCTTCTCACACGCGTTCATGACGGTGGTGTGGTCCCGGCCGCTGAAGATCTCCCCCAGCCGTACGTAGCTGATGCGGAGGTACTTCTTGCCCAGGAACATGGCGATCTGCCGGGGCAGGAGGATCTCCTTCACGCGGGAGGCGCCGATCATGTCCTGCACGGACACGGAGTAGTACCGGCTGGCGCACTCCATGACCTCCTGGAACGTGGGGAGCTTGCGCTGGTCGGATTGGAAGCCCACGATCTCCTCCTCCACGTACGGATCCTTGTTCAGCTTCCGAAGGATGTCCGCAATGCTCTTCACAGTGGGCATGCGCTGCTCCAGCTCATAGAGGGCCACGGCCTGCATGAGGATCCCCTCCAGCTCCCGCACGTTGCGCGTCACGTGCTCCGCGATGAACTGGAGGATGGCGGGGTCAAAGAAGATCTGGTACTCCCGGGCCTTCTCCGTGAGGATAGCTAGGCGCGTCTCATAGTCCGGGGCGGACACGTCCGCGATCATCCCGCGTTCGAACCGGCTGATGAGGCGGTCCTCCAGCTGCAGCTCCTGGGGCGGCCGGTCGGCGGAGATGATGATCTGCTTGCGCTCCTCATAGAGCGCATTGAACGTGTGGAAGAACTCCTCCTGCGTACGCTCCTTGTTGGCCAGAAACTGCACGTCATCAATGATCAAAATGTCCACCTGGCGGTAGCGCTTACGGAGCTGCTCCATCTTCTGATGCTGGATGGCCTCAATCACCTGGTTGGTGAAGTCCTCGGACGTGGTGTAGACCACGGTTGCCCGCGGCTGGTGCTTGAGGATGGCGCAGCCGGTCCCCTGCAGGAGGTGCGTCTTGCCCAGCCCCACTCCGCCGTAGAGGAAGAGCGGGTTGTACTTCCCGCCCGGCTGATTGCTGACCGCCATGCACGCGGCGTGGGCCAGGCGGCTGCCGGCACCCACAATGAAGTTGTCCAGCGTGTAGCGCGGGTTGAGGATCTTGCTCACCAGCCCCTCCGCCAGCTTCACCTCCTGCTTGCCGGGCAGCTTGCGCCGCTTCTGCTCCGGAAAGTGCTCTAAGAGGCGCACGGAGCGGGAGGGGTTATCCTTGAGCGTCCCGTCCACCTTGTACACGATCTGCCGCACATCGGGCAGAAACTGCTCCGCCACCTCCTGCGTCAGCGCCCGGTAGTGTTCCATGTGCCAGCTGAGGAACATGGGCAGCGGCAGGCCCACGATGAGCGTTCCGTCCTCGTAGTTCAGGAGCGCGGTCTCCTCAAACCAGGTGATGAACTGCCCGCGCGGCAGGCGCGGCGCAATCGCCTTGAGGATCTTGAGCCAGAGATCCGAGAGCTCCGTCTCCGTGAGTGCACGGCCCAGGGTAGCCGGCCGGTCCTGGAGCGCCGCGTCAGCCACGGCGGAAGAGGAGACGCAGGATGTCAAAGTACGTGATCACCGCAATGAGTGCGATCAGGGCAATGAAGCCGATCATATTGGTGGCCAGCTCAAAGCGCCGGTTGGCCGCCCGTCCGCGCACCGCCTCCACCAGCACAAAGGCCAGCCGCCCGCCGTCCAGGGCCGGGAACGGGAGGATGTTCAAGACAGCCAGGCTGAGGGACAGGAGCGCCACCAGCCGGAGGTACGTCATGAATCCCTCCTGCACGGAAGCGTACGTGAGCTGGGCGATGCCCACGATCCCCGTGACGCCCTGCGGCACCGTGCCGCTCTGGGCAAGGGAGCCAAAGAGCTGCGCAATGCCCAGAACCGTCTGCACCGTCATGATCTTCACCTCTCTGAGCGCCAGGAAGAGCGCCTCCGGGAGCGTGTGTGCGGGCGCGGAGAGGTGGCGCGGAAATGGCACCAGCGCCACGCCCGTCTTGCCCTCCCGCACCGTCACCTGGTACGTCCGCTCCTCCGTGAAGCCGGATCCCGTGAGCACCGTGTAGCGGACCTGCTCCCGCCCCGCCTGCAGGCTGGCAACCTGGGACGGCATGGAGATGGCCTGTCCGTCCACCTGCCAAAGGATGGCGTTGCTAGGCACGCCCGCCTGCGCCGCGGTTCCATCCGGCTGCACGGCATCAATGAGCACCGCCGGCTCCATGCTGATGTCCCCGCGCTCGGCGGCCGCCAGCATCTCCTCAAACGTCACGTAGGTAGGGATCCAGCGGCCCGCGGAGAAGCCGATCGTGAAGAGCACGATGGCCAGGAGGAAGTTCATGATCACGCCCGCGGAGAGGATGAGGATGCGAGCCGGAATACTGGCCCCGCCGATGCTCCCAGGCGCCGTCACGTCCCGCTCCTCATCCGCGCTCTCCCCCTTGAGCCGCACAAAGCCGCCAAAGGGAATCCAGTTCAGGGAGAAGCGCGTGCCCCGCCACGTGAAGAGCGTCACCGCGCGCGGCGGCAGGCCAAACCCGAACTCCTCCACCACCACCCCGCACCGCCGCGCGGCCAGGAAGTGGCCGGCCTCATGCAGGATGACCAGGAAGCTGAGCAGGAAGATGAAGGCGACGATCGAGAGCAGGAGCATCGGCCGCCGATCCTACGCGAGTGGTGGAAAACTCAAAAGTTATCCACACCCTTTCCCCTTGCGCGGAGCGGGAGACGGATGGGGAATGACAGACAGGGGAACATTATGAGAAAGAGCATCCTGTTAACCGGGGGTTTCAACCCCCGGTTAACAGCATTCATCGTCATCGCTCCACCGCCAAGACCATCGCTTCAACCCGTTCAGCGCCAGCCGCCCGCAGCGCCGCGGCACACGCGTCCAGCGTGGCGCCCGTGGTGCACACGTCATCCACCAGGAGCACCCGTCGCGGCGCGGCCTGGACCGATCGGAACGCCTGCCGCACAGCCAGGAGACGTTCCTCCCTCCCCCGCCCCATCTGGTGCCCGGTGGCTCTGGTTCGCATGAGCAGATTCTGAACAGGTGCGCCGGAAGTATGGGACAGTGCCTGCGCCAGCAGCTCCGCCTGGTTGAACCCGCGCCAGTAGGCGCGGCTCCAGTGCAGCGGCACCGGCACAATCACCCACCCCGGCCAGAAGAACCCGCGCGCCTGCTCAGCCATGATGGCGCCCAGCACCGCCTGAAGAGCCGGCACGCGCCGGTACTTGAACGTGTGCAGCGCTCGCCGGAGGACCGGATTCCCGTAGTCCCGCGCGCCCATCACGCGGTCCACGTGCAAGATGCCGCGTGCACGGAGCGCACCTATATCCAAGATCACCGAACTTCCCGCGAGCAGCCGCCGCTCGGCATCCGTCACCCAGACGCCGGGTGTGCCCGTGAGGGAGACGGGCGGGAAGAGGAGATGGATCAGCCGGTTGAGCATGCGGACAGTGTGAACCGCGGGCTGGGAGCAGAAAGGGGCTCACGGGCAAAAGAATCGATCGATACCAAGTTTTTGGCTTCCTCTTTTGCCTTAAGGCGTTCTGCGGACGTGTGGAACGAGCCTGGGACATGCTGCACGGTCATGCTGCGGCCAGCGTACGGCAAGCAAGTGCCAATACTGCATGGCTACCATTCGTGCGCCTGACAACGGCCAATGGCTGTCAAAGGAGTGTGTCCTAACCTATGCTCGCTCCCGTGGCTGATGCCGCCCTCCTCATTGCCGGAGTTTTCCTATACATCATGCGCGTGGGAGTTGCCCATCCCGCTTGGGAAATAGCGGTCATGTGCCTCCTGTTCACCTACGTCTTGCTCAGCGTGTACGGCAAGCCCGTACGGCAGTGGTACCGGATCAAACTGACCCTTCTGCTCCTGCTGTTTGCGTCCACCACGCTCCTGTCCATGGCCAGTGAGATGCGCCTGCGTCTGCAGGGACAGCCCCATACGCACATTCACGATCACCCGTTGCAAATTGAGGAAGCGGTCAAAGTTCTCCTCCAGGGCAGAAACCCCTACGCCGCAGACTATCACGGCACGGCTATGGAGCTCTGGTCGCCCTCCAATCCGGCTCTCACCCACGTCATCTCCCCGCCGTTCAACATCCTCAAATCCGTTCCCTTCTACCTCCTGGGAACACGCGTGCTGGGATGGTACGACGAGCGGATGGTGTACTTCCCTCTCCTGGGTCTTGCCATCGTGAGTCTCCTGGCCCTGTTTCGCCAGCCACAGCTGCGGCTCTCCGCAGTGATCGTCTTCGCCTTCAATCCGGAGTTCACGAGGTTTGTGGTGGAGGGCAGGACGGACGTGGTCTTTCTGTCATTCCTCTTGGCATCACTGGCTTGCCTGCGGTGGCAGTACACGCAGGCAGCACTACTGCTCCTGGCGCTCGCAATCACCTCCAAGCACACCGCGTGGTTCATCCTCCCCTTCTTTGCCGCCTACCTGGCAGCCACCGGGTACTTCCGTCAGCGCGCCCTGCGCAAGGTCCTGCCGTTCTTTGCGCTCACGGGAGCGATCGTGCTGCCGTTTTTCCTGTGGGACACGCAGGCGTTTCTGGATGACATCTACCGCTACGCGGCCGGCACGCTGCCCACAAGTTATCCGATCAATGGCTTTGGGCTTGGCATGACACTCCATCGTTTGGGAGTCATCCCCAGCATCCAACAACCGTTCCCTCCGGTCTGGCTACAGCTCATCCTCCTGCCGTGGCTCGGGTGGCTGATGGCGGATACGTACCGCCGGCCGGGCATGGGACGCATGCTGCTCAACTACGGCATGTTCCTGTGGTCGTTCTGGTACCTCTCTCGCTTCTTCCATGATAACTACCTGGGCGTCCTGATCACCATCGTGAGCCTGGGAGTCCTGATGACGTACGAGCAACCCAAGCTCCGCCCGCAGGCGGCCAAGAAGCCAGCCAAGCGGCCTGCGCGCACAACGGTAAAGCGACCATCGGCCATCCGTCCTGAACACTCCGTCAACATCCGGCGTTCCGGTGCATAGCACAAAGGCCATGGGCGAGTCCGTAGAAGGCAGACGATTCGCCTGCCGTCAGGCAGGAATGGTGGGCAATACTGGACTTGAACCAGTGACCTCCACAATGTCAATGTGGCGCTCTAGCCAGCTGAGCTAATTGCCCCTAGGGTCCATTGTGTTCTCGTAATCGCAGAAGCAGATACGTGGACAAAGGCAGGCGCAGGGTAGCAATCTGATGCCCAGCCCACAAGCAAGGAACCCAGGGCGCTTTCAACGCCATTGCCGTACTTCGGTAAATCTTACCCCTGATGGGCGGGTTTTTTCTGCACCAAACGGTTGCTAAGTAACACCAGACACTATAAGACTAATATCCGCAATGATCACCGCTCCGGGAACCGTGTGGAATCTGCTATACTCTGATGATTTGGCAGACCAAACCGCACTCCCCTCCCCGGCCCCCTCCGCGCCGCTCCTGCAGTGGACCGCGCCCGTGGTCCCGCACCATGAGCGCTCCGCGCGGTGGTACATGATCGGCGGCGGGCTGGTTCTGGCCGGCGCTGCATGGGGGATCCTGGCCGGCAACTGGTCGTTCAGCCTGGTGACCCTGCTGCTTGGCGCCACGTTCTACCTGACGCGCAACGCCCCGCCCCTCACGCGCACCATGACCGTCACAGAGCAGGGCTTCTGGCTGAGCGACCGCTTCACGCCCTGGAGCCGCTGCCGGGATTTCTGGCTGGTCTACACGCCGCAGTACACGGAGCTGCGCATTGATACCCGCAGCCTGTTTGCCGGCGTGGCCGTCATCCAGACCGGCCCTCTGCCCCCGGCGCAGATCCAAGAGACCCTTCTGCAGTTTCTCCCGGAACGGGAGAACCAGGGCGAGCACCTGGTGGACCGTCTCCTCCGCACCCTCAAGCTGTGACCATGCTGCCGCACTACACCCGCTTCTGGCAGCAGTTCGCCTCTCCGCTGAGGGAGCGGCGGGAGTTGGCGTTCTCCACAGGCACTACGCCGCCCGGCGGGCCGGGTAAGCCAGATGACACGGATGACATGCAGAACACGCCCGAGGGCGGCAGAAACCCGAACAATCTCCAGGCGGGGCAGCCTCTACCCAAGGATGCGGTCGATTACACCAAGTACGATACCCATGAACAGATGGTGCGCGCCGTGAATGCACAAGCCATAACGGATGAACACCATGGCAACACTCAGGCTGCGGATGAAATCACACAGAAGGCGATAGACTTGGCCAAACGCCACAACGCCGAACGGGCAGCGGAAACAGCGCGCATCCGTGGGGAAGAGGAGAAGAAAGAGCAAGAACCAGAGGAAGAGAAAGAGCCTGAGAAGAAGGATCCTACAGAGGAGGAAGGCGATGAAGATGCAACGGAGGATGGCAAGAAAAAAGAAAGTGGAGCGGGAGAATCCGAGCAGAAGAATGAAGGCAAGGACAAGGCGAAGTTGAAGGATCGCGTGGATGTCTCCACCTGGCGCGCAAACCTGGATAAGACACAGAAAGAACTTCAAAAAGTGCGACAGACCATGAAACGGCTGCTCCCCCAGGCTGAAGCCCTCGCCAAGATCTCCGATAACAGCCAGGAGGCACTGGCCCGTTTCAAGGCAGACCTGCTGGAACTGGAAACGCTGGACCTCAAGCTGGCCGTATGGGGCACGGCTCTACGGTACATCGAGCGCTGGAAAGGCGGAGAAGTCTCCCCAGCCGAGATAAAACAGGAGATTGAGCAGGCATCCTCCCTGGCCATCCGCGACCAGGATCTGAGGCAAGAATTGCTGGGCAAATTACAAACAGTGATGGATGAACACGCGCAGACAGCAGGCCAGGATATCCTTCGCGAACCACTGAATGACGATGCAAGAAAAGTGTATGTACAAGCTCTGCGGGCAGATGAGATCGCGCAGGACATCAGCCACCTCACAACCGCCGTTGGCGGAGAGCTGCGGGAGTTGCAGGAAATCTCTGATGTCATTGCCGAGGAATACAAGAACTCCGGATTAGCCAACCAAACGAACAGGTTTGAGTGGGTGGTGAAACGTTACTCCCTCAATGATCTCCTGGTTGGCAGTAAGAATGTCCTACAAGCCATTAAAGACAGCTGGAAGCGGAATGACAAACGCCGGCAGGCGGAAGCCAGCCTCATGTTCGGCCGCCTGTTCAACTTCCTGCCAGGAAGCGATGAAGTGCAGCACATCCTGCGCCAGACCCTGCAGGCGGAGGAGAACAAAGCCAAGAAAGACTTCATGGAATACCTGGAGGCCAACCGCACAACACTGGAGTACATCCTGGGACCGGATGGGAAATCTGGCCTCCTGCAGCAAGTACGCCACAATCCCACGCTCTTCATGGCAACCGTGGAGTACATGGCAAACAAGGGATGGCTGTACAAATTTGATCAAGATACCGGCACGCTCTTTGACCACTACCAACTGAAGCCCGGCACTACCCTCCCGGCTGGATGGTCTGATGCCGAGAAGGCAAACTACTTTGACGATCTGCAGGTTAAATACAGCAAAGGTCGGGATGGTCAGCGCGAGGACGGCAAGCGCCGGGGCAAGGATATCCTCTCCAATACGGATGCCATCAAGGCCTTTAATAACCAACTGGGTGAGATGAACTACTGGGGCGCCATCGGTGTAGTGGAGGGCATGTGGGAGAAAGCGAAGAACGGCCAGTCCTCCATGCTGGCAACAGTGATGTTCATGCACGAGCTGCGCCAAGACAGTAAGCAGGCAAAGAACTTCCGAAAGTACCTGCCGTACCAGGTGCTGGATAAGACCAGCTTCGCCATCCAGAGCCTGGCGTACGGTCCCACTCTCCTGAAGTTTGAGAAAGACCAGATCAGTGCGTACCAGGAGAATCCGGAGATCGGTTTCCACAAAGCCGGTGTGCTTGCAGAGGCGATCGTCATGTTGGAAGAGGAGATTACGGCCGCCCAAGCCAGAGCACGGCGATCGGACTTCTCCAAGAAGCGACCGCTGCAAGAGGTGGTAGCCATGGCTCTGGCAGGCCAGGTTCTTAAGGCGGAAGACTACGGCTGGGACACGAGCATCAGCATCTTTGATCCCAAGTACCGTGACTACCGGAGTGAGTTTGAAAAACAGGCCAACATGGATCCCACCAAAGCCGATGCTACCTACTACAAGCGTCTGGATGGCGGTTCTGAAGCCATCCTCATGAAGCAGGATTCGCTCCTGAAGATGCTGAGTACCACCAATAGCGGCCAGTTCCAGTATGCGGATATTGCGGAACAGATGCTGGAGCAGATCCTGGACAGAGATGATGACTTCAAGATGGAAGACAAGATTTCCCTGCGCTCAGGCACGGCGGAAGCGTACCGGAAATTCAAGCAGGAAGTGGGCGACCGGATGGCAAATGCCTTCATCATCTCGTTCAATAACACGAACACCGCGGGCTTAGCTAACAGGGCGTTCTCTAAGCACAAGAATCAGTTCATTTTGGCGGAGTTCTTCAACCGCCGCCTGGTAGACCAACGCGTGCTTCTGAAGATGCTCAACCAGCCAGCCAGCCGGCCCCTGGGCTTGAAGCTGCTCGAGCAGCTAGGATGGAGCCTGGACACCGTTCGGGATATCTGCGAGCAGTACGAAAACCCAATGGCCCCGGATCTCCGCCCACGTTCAGAGAGAGGGAAGGAAAAACTGGAACCGGATCCCACGGCAAAGCCGCTGAAGAAGTCGGAAATGACTGGCGCCATCAAGGCGCTCGCGGAGAACGGCGAGCCGTTCTCACGGCAAGCGGTGAATGAAATGGCCCGGGCGCTTGTAGCAAAACACGAGATGACTGAAGACGAATATAAGACGATCTTTGCCAAAGAAGTACAAGAAGCAGAGGAAGCACAGCGGAAGGCAGATGAAGAGAAAGAGAAGCAGCGCCTGGCCAAAGAAGAGGCGGATCGCAAAGCGGCGGAAGCGGCGGAAGCAAAGCGTAAAGCAGATCTGGAGAGTGCCCAGAAGGCGCTTGCCAAGCGGTACCGTGACGCAACGACGGTGGATACATCTGCACTCCTGGGCACTTCGCCGTATGATCTGCCCGTGAATACATCCTCGTTCTCAGGGGCCTCTCCGTACGATCCCCCACCCACCGACCCCATCAACCCAACGGGCAGCGGTCCTACCACGCCCGCTGGAATGCCCTGATGTTCCCGCCTAGACTGGGCTCATGCGCGTCCAGATCCAGCGCGTGGACCCCACGCTCCCCCTCCCCACGTACCAGACTGCCGGCGCGGTGGGCTTTGACTGCATCACGCGCATTACCACCACGCTGCAGCCGCGGGAGATCGCGCTGATCCCCAGTAACATCATCGTGAAGGTGCCGGACGGCTACGCCCTCATCATCGCCTCACGGTCGTCCACGCCCCGGAAGAAGGGCCTGAGCCTGCCGCACGGCATCGGCGTGATCGACCAAGACTACCACGGCCCGGAGGATGAGCTCTTAGTCCAGGTGCAGAACATCACGGACCAGCCCGTCACGGTGGAACGCGGGGAACGGGTGGCGCAGGGGCTCCTCGTCCGCGTGGACCGGGCGGAGTGGGAGGAGGTGGACGGCCACGGCGCGGAGACGCGGGGAGGGTTTGGGAGTACGGGGCACAGCTGAGGAATCCAAGGAAACCAAAGAAACCGAGGACTCCGAGGGAATTCGTTCCCAAAAGGACAACGAGCGCTCTTTGGTTTCCTCGGAACCTTCGGAGACCTCGGAGTCCTTTAGCATTGCAAATCGGCCTTCCTATCTGCAAAATCCACGCTCAAGCCCTTCCATCCCTCTTTTGCCATGATGAAGCTTACCAAGACCGTCTGTACCCAGGGCCCGGCCACGGGCACGCCGGAAGCCGTGATAGAACTGGCCAAGAACGGCATGAGCATCGCCCGGCTGAACTTCTCCCACGGCAGCCTGGAGGAGCACCGTGAGCGGATCCATATGCTCCAGAAGATCAACGCGGAGCACGGCTTCCAGTTTGGCATCATGCTGGACACCAAGGGGCCGGAAATCCGCACCGGGGACGTGGAGGCGCCTATCCAGGTGACAGCCGGCCAGGAGGTGGTCTTTGCGGTGGAACCGGTGGAGACGGGCGGCGCCCCGCTCATCAAAGTGAACCACCTGGCGTTCGTGAAGGACGCGGCGCAGGCCAAGCAGATTATTGTGGACAACGGGGAGATGATCTTCACCCCCACGGAGATCACAGAGACCTACGTCCGCGCAGTATCGCTCGGCAACGGATCGATCGGTTCCCGCAGGCACGTGAACCTGCCCGGCTGCCACATCAGCCTCCCCGCCGTGTCAGAGAAGGACTGGGCGGATATTGAGATGGGCTGCCAGGAAGGGGTGGACTTCATCGCGCTGTCGTTTGTGGGGACGGCCAAGGACATTGAAGAAGTGCGCGCCTTCTGCAAGCAGCGTCACGCCAAGCCTCACCTGATCGCCAAGATCGAGAGTGCCCTGGCCGTGAAGAACATCGATGCGCTGATTGAGGCGGCGGACGGCATCATGGTGGCCCGCGGGGACCTGGGAGCGGAGATCCCTTTAGAACAGCTCCCCGCCATCCAGGATGAGCTGGTGGAGGAGTGCCAGGCGGCGCAGAAACCCGTGATCGTGGCTACCCACATGCTGGAGAGCATGATCAAGAACCCGCTCCCCACCCGCGCGGAGTGCATGGACATCGCCTACGCCGCCAAATCCGGCGCGGATTCCACCATGCTCTCCGGAGAGACCGCCGCGGGCAAGTATCCCCTCCAGAGCCTCCAGATCATGGGGAAGATCCTGATAGAGACGGAGAAGAGCCTGAAGCCCTCCGCTAGCCTCCCCTCCCCCATCATCCTTAGCCAGTCTGAAGCCCACGCCCGCGCCGGCGCCGCATACGCCCGGGCGCTCTCCCTGCCGGATCCGCTGGTGGTAGTTCTGACGCGCACCGGGGAGACGGCCCGGGCATTGAGCGGCATGCGGCCCAGCTTCCCCATTGTGGCAGCCACAACGGACGGCCAGACCGCCAGGCAGATGCAGCTCCTGTACGGCGTGTACCCGCTCCTCCTCCAAGCATCCGACGATACGGAGGCGCTCCTCAAGGAAGCATTTGACCTGCTGAAGCAGCGCGGCATCCGCCGGAGCGGCGACCGGGTGGCGCTGGCATCCAGCATCCCCATTGGCAAGACCGTGGTGGATACCGTCCAGCTGCGCCAGATCCCGTGATCCAACCCCCGCCGCACCTTCCTGACCTTCCTGACTTTCCTTACCCCCTTACTTTTCCTTCCGTCCCATGCCGACCATTGCATCCCTCAGAGCTCGTCAAATTCTGGACTCCCGCGGCACGCCCACGGTGGAAGTGGATTGCACCTTGGATGACGGTTCCTTTGGCCGCGCGGCGGTTCCCTCCGGCGCCTCCACCGGCACGCATGAGGCGCTGGAACTGCGCGACGGGGACAAGACCCGCTACCGCGGCAAGTCCGTCACCAAAGCCGTGGCCAACGTGAACGGCGAGCTGCAGAACGCCCTCAAGGGCAAGGACGTGGCCGACCAGCGGATGCTGGATACGCTGATGGTGGACCTGGACGGCACGCCCAACAAGGCGCGCCTGGGCGCCAACGCCATCCTGGGCGTCTCCATGGCCGTCTGCCGCGCCCGCGCGGTGTCTGAGAAGAAGCCGCTCTGGCAGTCCCTGGCCGACCAGTACAGGGTGGACTTGAGCGCCGGCGCCCCCATGCCGGTACCCATGATGAACGTCATCAACGGCGGCAAGCATGCGGACAGCGGCCTCTCCTTCCAGGAGTGCATGATCATCCCGACGGGCATGAGCTCGTTCAGTGACGCGCTGCGCGCGGGAGCGGAGATCTTCATGGTCTTAAAGAAGCTCCTCTCAGACGCCGGCCACTCCACCGCCGTGGGAGATGAAGGCGGCTTCGCGCCGCGTCTGAAGGACAGTGATGAAGCGTTCTCCTACCTCATGAAGGCGATCGAGGAAGCCGGCTACACCGGCAAGGTACAGCTTGGGATCGATGCCGCGGCATCGGAGTTCCACGCGGACGGCCGCTACGCGATCGATGGCCAGAACCTCGGATCCGGCGAGCTCACGCAGTTCTATGCCAACCTCTGCGCCAAGTTCCCGATCGTCTCCATAGAAGACAGCCACGGCGAGGACGATTGGGAGGGTTTTGCCAGCCTCCACGCCGCCAAACCGGACCTGCAGCTGGTGGGAGACGACCTCTTTGTGACCAACGTTGCGCGCATCCGGACGGGCATGGAGAAGAAGGCCGCCTCCGCCATCCTCATCAAGCTCAACCAGATCGGCACGGTGTCTGAGACGGTGGACGCTATCCAGCTGGGCCAGCAGCAGGGCTGGAACGCCGTCACCAGCCACCGCAGCGGAGAGACGGAGGATACCTTCATCAGCCACCTGGCAGTGGGCCTTGCGACCGGCCAGATCAAGACCGGTTCCCTCAGCAGATCCGACCGCGTAGCCAAATATAACGAGCTCCTGCGGATTGAGGAGGAGCTGGGCAGCAAGGCGAAGTACGTGTCGCCGTTCAAGAGCTAGGGTCCAACTCCTGAAGCGAAGAACGCCCGGCCGAGCCGGGCTTTTTCCACAGCGTGAGCATTGCGTTGTCACCCTTCGCCAGGCTCAGGGTGACAGTCTAGCTGCCATGCCACAAAGAAAAGCCCGGTTCCCCGGGCTCCCCTTCTTCTCATGACTCACCGCTCAAAGCTCATCGCTCACCGCTCGCTCACTTGCTGATCGGCTTCCGCATGAAGGCCGGTACCTCCAGCTCCTGCTCGTCTAAGTCCAGCGCGGAGGAGCGGAAATTGGTCTCCCGCTGCGGACGGACTTCCTCCTTGGGAGGCGCGGATGGCCGGGGCTGGGAGAAGTTGCTCTGGATGATCTTCTGCGCCGGGCTGGCCTGCTGGATGGTGGGGCGCTCCGCGTCATCAAAGCCGGTTGCCACCACCGTGATCTTCACCTGCCCGGTGTAGTCCTCATCGATCACCGCGCCAAAGATGATGTTGGCCTCCGGGGACGCCGCCTCCGTGATGATGCGGGCCGCCTCGTCCACCTCGTACATGGAGAGATCATTGCCGCCGGTGATATTGAAGAGAATGCCAGATGCGCCGTTGATGCTGGTATCCAAGAGCGGGCTGTCAATGGCCGCCCGGGCCGCTTCCGCCGCCCGGCTGTCCCCCGTTCCGTAGCCAATGCCCATGAGGGCCGTGCCGGCGTCCTGCATGATGGCCTTCACGTCCGCAAAGTCCACGTTCACCAGGCCATGCACGGTGATCAGGCTGGAAATGCCCTCAATGGCGTGCTTGAGCACCTCATCCACCACCTGGAACGCCTCCGTGAGCGGCGTGGTCTTATCGATCAGGGACAGGATCTTATCGTTAGGAATGGTGATGAGCGTATCCACCTTACCCTTGAGGAGATCGATCGCTTCATCCGCGTGCTTCTTGCGCTTAAAGCCCTCAAAGGAGAACGGCTTGGTGACCACCGCCACCGTGAGAATGCCCATGCTGCGGGCCGCCTCCGCCATGACCGGCAGGCTCCCCGTGCCCGTTCCGCCGCCCAGACCCGCCGTGAGGAACAGCAGGTCCGTTCCCTCAATCTCTTTCTTAATCTCCTCCAGCGCCTCCTCCGCCGCCCGCTTGCCGATCTCTGGGTTGGCACCGGCCCCCAGTCCCCGCGTGGTCCCGCGGCCAATGGTGATCTTCTTGCCGGCGGGATTATTGAAGAGCGCCTGGACATCCGTATTCACCGCAATGAACTCCACGCCGTGGATCTTGCTCTGGATCATGCGGGAGACGGCGTTGCTGCCGCCACCGCCGGCGCCCAGCACCCGGATCACCGCGCCGGGCAGGACATCCGGCCGCACTTCCCGCGTGGAGGGCGAGGGATCATCGTGCTTCTGCTGCTGGCCGCCGGGCCCCTTGCCGGAGAAGAGGGTGCGGAAGGTGTCGGACATGGGAGGGAGGGGAAGTTCGAGGGGTAAAGGAAGGCGGGGTAGCGCACCCATCTGGGCGCAGGGAGAAGATTCAGGGGAAGAGACTCTTGATCCATGTGCCAACCTGTTTCACTGCGCGCTTCATCTGGAAGTTGCCGCCGCCGCGCACCGCGTTCTCATCCTCACGCAGGCCCCACACCAGCGCTCCCAGGGCCGTGGCGTAGGCGGGGTCATCCACCTTCTCAATCACGCCGCCAATCTCCACCGGGAAGCCCATCTGCACGGGCAGTCCCAGCACGTCGCGCGCCAGATCCAGGACACCCGGCGCCTTGGCCGCCCCGCCCGTGAGGACCGCGCCGGCCGGCAGCATGCCGGACCGCCCCAGCCGCTGGAGCTCCGCCTTGATGAGGGAGAAGATCTCGTAGTACCGGGCTTGCATGATCTCCGCCATGTAGCGGCGGCTGACAGTCTGGGTATCCACGCGGCTCACGGTGGAGAGATCGATCGCCTCCCGCTCCCCCACCTCCATGGGCTGCACGGAGCCGTGCTCCACCTTGATCTTCTCCGCGGTATCGATGGACGTCCGCAGGCCGATGGCGATGTCCGACGTGACGCTCTCCCCGGCAATGGGCAGGGAAACGGAGTGGAGGATGGTGCCCTCCTCAAAGACCGTGATGCTGGTGCAGCCGGCCCCCACATCGATGGCCACCACGCCCAGTTCCTTCTGCCGCTTGGTGAGCACCGCCTCCGGCACGGCGATGGTGGCGGGAACAATGGCATCGATGTCCACGCCGGCCTGGTCGATGCACTTCTCCACGTTCTTCACGTGCTGCACGTGCCCGGTGACGATGTGCGCCTCCACCTCCAAGCGGATGCCGGTCATGCCGACCGGGTTCTTAATCCCCCGCTGCTCGTCCACGGCGTAGCTCTTGGGCTCAATGTGCAGGATCCGCCGGTTCTGGGGAATGCTCACCGCCTGTGCCGCCTCCAGCACCCGCAGAATGTCCTCCATGCCGATCTCCGCGCCGGAGATGGCAATGACCCCCCGGCTGTCAAAGGATTCGATGTGCGATCCGCTCATCCCCACAAAGACGTGGTTGACCGGCACGCCGGCCATCCGCTCCGCATCCTCCAGGGAGGAGATGATGTTATGAATGAGTTCCTCTACGTCAATCACATGCCCTTTTCGCATGCCCAAAGACGGACTCAGCCCCACGCCGATGACGCTCGGCACCCGCTCGCCCTGGCTGCCGTCCACGACGGCGATGACGGTACGGATTTTGGAGCTTCCGATATCGAGTGAAGCGATGACGCGTTCCTTGGGCATGGGCAGTGGGGTGGAGGGGAGCCGGTCGTGGTGTTCACAAAAAGTGAATTCCCGCTCAGTCTACGTTCACGCAGAGAATGCGTGCAAGAGGCGTTTGACTATCTTTCGTGTACAGCATGCGCCAAATCGAACACCAAATCTGCTCAGCATGTTTGCCTTCTGCATCACATCTCACAACGCCGCATCGCTATCCCGCGCATCGCTATTTCCGGATGATCAATAAAGATGAACATAGAAAGAACCGGGGAATTTTCCGGAGCTTCTGCGTTTGACTCGCAGCGCGATCGCATGGATCGCGGTGCTTCATTGAGCAGTAGGCAATGATGATGGGGTGGAGTCGATCCCTCTCCCCGACTCGCTTCTCTGGTCACTCCTCTCCCAAGCCTGTCCTGAGCTTGCCGAAGGAGGGAGAGGGGTTGGGGGTGAGGGAATTAGAACATCGTCATCTGCGGCTTCTCCGCTTCCGGCTGTGCCATCACATCCTCAACCGACCAGAAGCGCGCTCTGCCGTAGGGTGAGGCCAGGAGGGATTCGAACCGGCGGCCCAGCAGGCTGAACTCCAGTGTGCGGAAGAGCGACCGTACAGGGTCAACCGGGAGATCCTGCAGCTCCAGTTCCTCCAGCGGAACCGGCAGCGGCAGATCGCACTGCAGCTTGGCAAGGCGGGCGCATAAGAAGGCCTGATCGTGGTCGGCAACCAGCTTGTCACGCACGGAAGCGGACTGGATGGCATCAAGATGATTGTAGATTCCTTGCAGCGTCCCAAACTGCTGCAGGAGCCCCGCTGCAATCTTGGGCCCTATCCCCTTCACGCCCGGCAGGTTATCCGAGGGATCTCCGGTCAGTCCTTTGTAATCCGGAATCTGGTCCGGCCGCACGCCGTACTTAGAGAGGATCTCCGCCGGCCCCAGGTATTCCGCCGCCTGGTACGCCTTATGGGGAATGGCGATCCGGACATGGTCCGTAGCCAGCTGGAACGCGTCCCGGTCCCCGGTGACGATCGTCACGCGCATGCCCGCCCTCTCGGCCGCGCAGGCGTACACGCCCAGGAAATCATCCGCCTCATATTCCTTATCTGAAACCGATCGGAATCCGAACGCATCAACCATCTCCAGGATCCGCGGGATCTGCAGGTAGAACGTATCCGGCGTCTCCGCGCGGCCATCTTTATAGGTGGCGTTCTCCCTATGCCTGAACGTCTCCTCCCCTTCATCAAAGCAGAAGAGCAGGCTGTCTGGCTCCTCCGCTTTCAGGATGGAAATCACCATGGACGCCACGCCAAAGACCGCGTTGGTCATCTCCCCGCTCTTGGTCATCATCCCGGACGGAATGGCGTAGAACGCGCGGTACATCAGATGGTGGCCGTCGATGAGGACGAGGTGCTTCATGGCGGAGGGAATGGTAGAGGGACGGCGCGTGAGGAGGAAGCATGAACGGGCAGAGTTACGGGTTACGAGTTACCAGTCACGAGTTATCCGTACCGGAATTAGGGCAGAATGACGGAACTTGTAACTCGTAACTCCAAATTTGTAACAAGAATCAATAATAGTATTAATTGTCAACCACTCCCCCTGCGCAAAACCCACTTTTCCGCTATACTATCCAGATAAATCCACACCCAATGACCCCGGATTCTCCCGCCCAAAAGAAGGCGATCCTAGAGGCCAAGCCGCAGCAGAAATTAGCGCTGCAGGAGTCCCTCAATTGGCCCAAAGAGACACGCCAACCCATCCTCTGCCTGCCACTCGGCATGACAGAGGCATTGGGCGGACAGATCCTCAAAGAACTCCTCCCCGGTCTCCTCTCTCAGCCGGTTGGCATCCTGATCTTGGGCAAAGGCTCGCCGGAGTATGGCACCTTCTTCACGCAGTTGGCCAATGAAGAGAAGTACCGCGTGGCCATCATGCCCAACCAGCCCGAGATAACCCACCAGATGCTGGCCGCATCAGACATGGCGATCTTCCTCACGCCTCCCGCATCCGCGGACCTCAAGCTGTGCCTGGAGCACGCGGTGGTCCCCCTAGCTCCCGCCGGCACACACTTGGAGGACTACAACCCCGTGCAGGAATCCGGGAACAGCTTCACGTTTCAAAAGCCAACCCCCTGGCACGTCTTTGCTTGCTTGGTACGCGCGCTTGAGACCTTCAAACTCCCATACGACTGGCGGACGATCCAGAGGCATGGATTGGAGACGGCGGTGGGGATGGGGTGAGAGATTCGATACACGTTATCATCCAACCATGGACTCTTTGACATTCACCCCTCTTACGGAAGGAACGTACCCTCCATCAATGACTGGCATGAAGATGCCGAGCTGGCCCATCGGTACGGCGGAACGGATAATGTGCGTAACATATGGCAGATCATGCAAAGCAATCCGAACAGGATTCTCATATTGGCAAAACTAAATGATCGAATCATCGGATATGTGGACTTTGAGGTGCACCCGAACGAAAACCTTGCATGGATGGGACTCGCCGTGAAGCCCGAACTGCGAGGACAAGGTCTAGGTACTCGTATCCTCAAAGAGTTCCTCCTATCTCCTATAGCCAAGCAATATCCAGAAATTTGGGCAGGCATCGAACCTGATAATCAGGCCAGTCTGCGCTGTTTCCAGGACGTAGGCTTTACAAGCAAGATGACCCAGCCTGATGAAGAAGGAATTCTGGACTACGTATATCGATACTAATGATGGGTCAGGTGGGATTTGTCCGGCTTCGCTGCGAGCTACGCCGCGACTGCGGCCATCTCGGCGAAGTGCCCGGGGGCACGAAGACGGATGGTGGGTCAGGTGGGATTTGAACCCACGGCCAATTGCTTAAGAGGCAACTGCTCTACCGCTGAGCTACTGACCCTAGATAAATATGTGATGATGATTCCAGAATGAACATAGAATGAGTCACTTGTCGGCCATAGCGCAAAGCGCGACGGCTGACTGACCCAAATGGCTGGCCCAAAGGGTAGCAAAGCGTTCAAGCGCTGCACAATGTCATTTCTCACTCAAAATACCGCTCCACGATAAATTTGAGCTGTGGCCGCACGGCGATCCTCAGGGCTTCCTCTTTAGTGAAGAACCCGCAGCCCGCTCCTTCCGCCAGGATGAACTCCCCCACTCCACCGGTCGCGTGAGCCGGAAGACGTACTCCTGCACACCCGCTATAGCCTGGAGATCTATCTGCTCCAACTCTTCCGGTCGAGCTTCTATTCCCAGTTCCTCTTCTAATTCCCGCACCGCGCCCGCCAGGGGATCCTCCCCCGCCTCCACCCACCCGCCAACGGTGCCCCACGTGAGGGGGTGACTGATGCCGGGCGTCCCATCCCGGAACTGCAGCAGGTACTCCCACGCCCCGTTTTGGATGATGAGGATAGCGCCAGCCCTGGGCTGTTCCATGTGGCAATTGTACTCCGGCTGCTGCGTGTTCGTCCTTCAGTAGGCTCAAGATGACATTGCAGCTACAAGGAACCTGACACTGATCACTGACCACTCATAGCACTTTCCTCCCATGCACCGTGCCCTCCCGCTTACCAGGTTCCAGCACAACGACAGGCAGATCCGCATGCCAGCCGATGGCCGGAAAATCCTGGATGCCTGAGGGGATCTCCCGCCCGTGCTGCACATCCTGGTACTGGCCATCGGTCAGATCCATGCGTGGCAAACCGACCAGCACATCTTTCAGCGGCTCCACCGCCGTCCACCGCGCCAGCATGGGTTCAACGGCCTGGTCTACCGACCAGTGACCGACCATTGTCCGGCGGAGCGCGGTCAGGTAGCCGCCGCACCCCAGAAGCTGGCCCAGATCATGCGCCAGGGATCGAATATAGGTGCCGGAGCTCACGCGTGTCTTCAGGGTGAGGTTGGGATAGTTGAACACGATGATCTGGCAGCTCACGATCTCCACCTCCCGCGCCGGCATCTCCACCTCCTGCCCCTCCCGCGCCAGCCGGTAAGCCCGCTGACCGCCGATCTTGAGAGCGGAGTGCGCCGGCGGCACCTGCGTGATGCGTCCCACAAACCGATCATCAATGAGCCGTCGCACGGCCATGTGGTCCGGCTGTTTCCACCCGGGCTTCGGCTTCATCTCCTCTATCACCCCCTCACGGTCGTAGGTACTGGAAACGGCCCCCAGCCGGATCTCCGCCACGTACTCCTTTTCCAGTGATCCAAAGAGCTCCACCGTCTTGAGCGCGCGCTTCCCAACCGCTAGGACCAATAGGCCGGACGCCGCGGGATCCAGTGTCCCCAGGTGCCCAATGCTCCGTTCAGACAGGGCGCGGCGCACCTGGCTCACCGCGTCGTGGCTGGTGATGCCGGTTGGCTTGTCGATCAGGAGAAACCCGTGCCGCATGCCCGCGATTGTGCCAGGCCGGGATGGAGTTGACTAGATGGAAATACGTTTCTGGTTATTATTTTTTGGTTTTTCGTTCGGAGGCACTTCGAATATCAGAGGAACTGCCATAACCAAAAACTAAAAACCAGTAACCAAAAACCCGTTAGGACAAGGGACAACGTTCGCCAGGCCGCCCTGCCGGGGTACACTGGCACCCATGAACATCACCCTGAGCTGGGACCTGTTCATCATCGTGTTCTTTGCGGTAGTCATCACCTACACGTTCATCATCGGGAAGAAGGAATCCGTGAAGCTCCTTTTAGCCAGCTTTGTGGCCATTGTGGGCATCCAGGCCATTGGCAACCTGCTCACCCTCTACGCGCCGCAGCTGGATATGCTGTGGGGCGCCGCCGGCTTCCGGCTAAGCAGCCAAGTGATCTCCATGGTAAAGCTGTTCCTCTTCATTGCCTCCGCGCTCTTCTTAGCCATCCGGGGCGGCATCCAAGTGGAGTACCGGCGGCAGGAGAGCACCATCATCAACGGCGCCCTCACGGGCGTGTTCGGCTTTGCCACCGCCGGACTCCTCCTCTCCACCATCCTCACGTACATCGCGGACGTGCCGCTTCTGGACCAAAACCTGGCGCGGAACGCCGCGCTCTCCCCGCTCATCCAGCAGAGCCAGTTCATCCAACTCATGGTGTTCAACCAGGACCTGTGGTTTGCTGGGCCCATGCTGCTGCTGGTGATCGTGGGGATCATCGACAATCGCTGATCCAAACGAACGAGTTACTGGTTTCTGGTTTTTTGTTTTGGTTACGGGAGGAACAATACGCATTGGCGCAGTGTAAAATCAACAAACACTCACTTAAAAACCAAAAACTAGTTCGGTAAAGAACAAAGCAGCCGCCAGACCCGGCGCCATCTTGCGACGACCGGCCCGTCTCCCGCACAATGC
>CAZWIA010000016.1:20667-22025 GCA_964633955.1 uncultured Candidatus Peribacteria bacterium
GAACAACCGACGATAGATAACCAACGACAGGCTGGCTTATGCCACATCCGGCACCTTCAGCATGGCGCCTTCCCGCTCCGGCACGGGCTCCGCAAGCGGCCGCACCGGCTCCCGCACGATGATGGCATCCGGTCGGACCTCCAGCACTTCATTGATCGGCAGCGGCGTCCGCCACCGCCACCACCGGCGCGGGAAGAGCCACTCCACCTGGAAGAACTGCGTCTCAAACTGCACGTCCGCGCAGCGGCCGAGCGGCCGGCCGCCCTCCGTCCTGATCGGCTGCCCAAGCACCGTGCGGGGATCCTCCAGGAGCGGCTGGAGCCGGATCCGCTCCTCCGGCTCCGTGAGCCGGTCGCGGTCCAGGATCCGCACGTAGAGCCCCCAGAAACGGATGTCCGGCACGGACAGGAACAATTGATCAGCATGTAAGAAACCGGGCACGGCCACGTAAAACCCCTCAATGCGCCCGGTGTCCGGGTGGATGAGAATGCCAGTGAGCGTCCCCAGCTCGTCCCCCGTCTCCTCCTCCCGGACGGACAGGCCAAGGGCGGTGGTGAGGCGGACCTGCATGAGACGCGTAGTACTGCGGAGTATACGCGCGCCGGGCGCCAGTCCCAATGGCAGATGGCGCCTTGTGGGAGCGCGGCCGCGACCGTTAGCATGAGACCTGATCGTTCCCCTCCCCCCATGCGCCGCCTTGCCGCCACACTCCTCTCCCTCTGCCTGCTCCTCACCGCCGCCCCGGCGCTGGCCAAATCCAAACGGCGTATGGACGAGCAGCACGCCCGCGCGGCGGCCCTCATCAAGCAAGCCTGGGAAACGCGGGCCAGGTTTGTGCGGCAGGGCGTGAAACCCCTGAGCGACCGGGCCCGGGAGGACCAGCGCCGCCGGGAGCAGCAGTTCATCCAGGCCGCCCTCCGGAACGAGTGCAAGGACAAAGGCGCGGAGACCACCCTCTGCCTGGACGCCGTCCGCGCCCGCCTGCGAGGAATGAAGCCGGTAAGCAGCTCCGCCTCCAGCGCCAGTTCCGTGAGCTCTCCGGGGAGCAGCTCGTCTGGCGGGAGCAGCCAGCCCGGAAACTAGCCCTGGCGCAGGATTGACGCGTTTGGCGGGGACCCCTACTCTCTGCGTGCCAACGGCTCCGGTTTAGGCTGCAGATACGGGAATTCACAATCCGGGCGATTAGCTCAGCTGGTTAGAGCGCGACACTGATAATGTCGAGGTCGGAGGTTCAAGTCCCCCATCGCCCACCATGTATCATTCCCATCGCAACTCCCTTGGGGCCAGTAGCTCAGTTGGTTAGAGCTCCGGACTTATAAACCGGCGGTCGGTGGTTCAAATCCCCCCTGGCCCACCAT
>CAZWIA010000017.1:0-8020 GCA_964633955.1 uncultured Candidatus Peribacteria bacterium
CCTTGGTTCTCTCAGGCCTGCGGAATGAGCGGCGAGTAGGACTGCTCGCCGCTCATCGCTCAGAGCTGCCCGGAGCTTGTCGGATGGGCTCATCGCTTCCGGCTCACTTCCCCCCGCCCCGCGCCGCCACGATCTCCTCTACCTTGTTTTTGGGCATCTTGGCGTAGTGGCTGGGCTCCATGGAGTAGCTGGCGCGGCCCTGGGTCATGGACCGCATGTCGGTCGCGTAGCCGAACATCTCCGAGAGGGGTACCTCCGCCGTGATCACCTTGGCCGTGCCGCGCTCCCCGGTCTGCTTGATGAGCCCGCGGCGGGAGGAGAGATCGCCCATCACATCCCCAAAGAACTCCTCCGGCGTCACCACTTCCACCTTCATGATGGGCTCCAGGATCACCGGATCCGCCTTCTTGGCCGCCGCCTGGAAGCCCATGGAGGCGCAGATCTTGAAGGCGAACTCGTTACTGTCTACATCGTGGTAGCTGCCGTCCTGCAGGTCTACCTCCACATCCACCACCGGATACCCGGCGATGATCCCGCGGCTCATGCCCTCCTGGAAACCCTTGTCACAGGCCGGGATGTACTCCCGGGGGATGCGGCCGGAGACGATGTTATTGGTGAACTGGTACCCCTTGCCCGGCTCCAGCGGCCGCAGCGTGAAGATCACGTGGCCGTACTGGCCGCGGCCGCCCGTCTGCTTGACGTACTTCTCCTCATGGTTGACCTCCTTCTGGATGGTCTCCCGGTACGCCACCTGCGGCGCGCCCACGTTGGTCTCCACTTTGAACTCCCGGCGCATGCGGTCCACGATGATGTCCAGGTGCAGCTCGCCCATGCCGGAGAGGATGGTCTGGCCGGTCTCCTCGTTGGTGAAGACGCGCAGCGTGGGATCCTCCTCCGTCAGCTTCCCCAGCGCCGTGCCCATCTTCTCCTGGTCGGCCTTGGTCTTGGGCTCCACGGCCATGGAGATCACCGGCTCCGCAAAGGTGATGGATTCCAGCTGGATGGGACGGTTCTCATCGCAGATGGTGTCCCCGGTGCGCGTGTCCTTCAGGCCGATCGCAGCGCCGATGTCCCCGGCCTCAATCTTCTCTATTTCCTGACGGGAATTGGCGTGCAGGCGCACCAGGCGGCCAATCCGCTCCTTCTGCCCGCTGCGGGCGTTGTAGACGTAGCTGCCGGATGTCAGCACGCCGGAGTACACGCGGATGAACGTGAGCTTGCCCACAAAGGGATCCGTGGCGATCTTGAACGCGATGGCCGCCAAAGGCTCGCTGTTGTCCGCCTTGCGCTCCTCCGTCTGGTCCGTCTTGGGATTCACGCCCTTCACCGGCGGGATGTCCAGCGGGGAGGGGAGGTAGTTCACTACGCAGTCCAGCAGCAGCTGCACGCCCATGTTCTGCAGGGACGAGCCGCAGATGACCGGGTAGATCCGGTTGGCTACCGTAGCCGCCCGGATGCCGCGCATGAGCTCTTCATCGGTCAGCGTGCCCTTCTCCAGATACACGTCCAGCAGGTCATCGTTATTCTCCGCCACGCGCTCAATGAGCTGGCTGCGGTACTCCTTCACCTGGTCCAGCATGTCCTCCGGAATGGGCAGCTCCTTGCGGGTCTCCCCCATCTTGCCCTCAAAGGTCCACGCCTTCATGGCTACCAGGTCGATGATGCCGGAGAAGTCACTCTCCGCGCCAATGGGCAGCTGGATGGGCACCGCGTTCTTACTGAGGCGGTCGTAGATGGAATCCAGCGACATGTAGAAGTTGCCGCCGGTCTTGTCCATCTTGTTGATGAACGCCATGCGCGGAACATGGTACTTGTCTGCCTGGCGCCACACGGTTTCACTCTGCGGCTCCACGCCTTGCGATCCATCAAACACCACCACGCCGCCGTCCAGCACGCGGAGGGATCGCTCCACCTCCGCCGTGAAGTCCACGTGGCCGGGAGTATCGATCAGGTTGATGGTGGTGAGAACCTCCTCCGCCCCCGTGAGGAATTGGCTCTTCCACTGCGCTTGCGTTGCTGCAGACGTGATAGTGATGCCGCGCTCGCGCTCCTGCTCCATCCAGTCCATGGTCGCCTCCCCCTCATGCACCTCGCCGATCTTATGCGTGCGGCCGGTGTAGTACAGGATGCGCTCGGACGTGGTGGTCTTGCCCGCGTCAATATGCGCGATGATCCCGATATTGCGGACGGATTTGAGGTCCATGGGAGGGGAAACAGAGGAAACAAAAGAAACAGAGGAATGAGAGGACTTAGAGGGTATAGCCAGACCTCGCATTTCTTGCCAAAGGAGTATAGAGAAGCCGTTGATCGCGCGAAAGCGCAAATCTCCTACTCATTCTAGCGCTAAGCCGCATCCCGGTCATCATCATTCGGTCCGGCCAGCAGGGCGTCATACCGGCGCCGTAGCGCCGCCTGCACCACGTAGGGCGGCTCATCCCGCGCTTCAATGCCCTGCAGCTCTTCTTCCAGCCCGCGGGCCTGATCCGGCGTGAGCCGGGTGAGATCAGCATAGGAGAACACTCCCAGGTCATAGAGGTACCTCAGCGTATCGTAGTCCTGGCGGGTGGCGTACGTCTCCGGGTCCAGCCGGTGGTTGGGCACGGCTGAGATCTGCATGTGAGCCTGAACAAACTCCTCCTGGCTGTCCGGCCAAGAGCGTGGCGAGTGTTCCATACGGTGGTGGGGGAAGAGGGGCGGGCTAGGGTGTCTTCCCCAGACCCGGTGGATGCTACGCTAGGGATTTCCCAAAGACGAATATTCGTCCTTGTCAGACCAAGACAGTCCAAGGGTGATCTGAGATGAGACTCCCATGATACGTATTTGCGCTTCGCGATGTCTTTTTACCTGGCGGTCGCTCAATGACCATGCACTGATCTGGTGCCCCAACCTGGAGGAAGCAATGACAGCGATCACCCTTCGACAAGCTCAGGGTGACAGTCCCTATGTTACTTGGCCAAATGCGCGAACGCCTTATTTGCCTGCGCCATCTTCAGTACGTCCTGCTTCTTCTTGATGGCGTTGCCCTGGTCGGTGGACGCGTCCAAGAGCTCCAGCGCCAGCTTGTGGGCCATGGGTACGCCCTTGCGGTCCCGGGCGGCGGTGAGGATCCAGCGGATACTGAGCGTCTGCTGGCGCTTGGGGTTCACCTCCACCGGCACCTGGTAGACGGATCCGCCCACGCGCTTGGGGCGCACTTCCACCAGCGGCGTGACGTTCAAAAGGGCCTTCTGGAACACCTCCATGGGCGGCTCTTTGGTGCGCGTCTTGATCACCTCCAAGGCATCCGCAAAGAGCCGGCGGGCCAGCTGCTTCTTGCCCCGCAGCATCAGGCAGGAGATGAACTTCTCCTGGAGCGGATCGGAACCCTGGGGAATGTACTGCTTCACTGCTTTTGCCATAACGGAGTGGTCAGAGATGAGTGGTCAGTGGTCAGAAGGAGGATAGGAGCGGCTCGTGATCTGACCACTGATCACTGGCCACTGATCGCTTATTTCGCTTTGGGCTTCTTAGCCCCGTACCTGGATCTGCCCTGCTTCCGGTCCCGCACGCCCTCCGTGTCCAGCACGCCGCGGACAATGTGGTAGCGGACACCCGGCAAGTCCTTCACGCGGCCGCCGCGGACAAGGACGGTGGAGTGCTCCTGCAGGTTGTGGCCCTCGCCCATGATGTAGGCTTTGACCTCATACCCGTTGGAAAGACGGACGCGGGCGATCTTGCGGAGCGCGGAGTTGGGCTTCTTGGGCGTCATGGTGGTCACCTTCACGCACACGCCGCGCTTGAAGGGGGATCCCTTGGGCAGCTTCACATCGCGCATGTTGAGCGCGTTCCAGGCGGTCTGCAGGGCGGGAGCCTTGCTCTTTCTGCGCTTCTTGGTGCGCGGGCGGCGGATGAGTTGCTGGACGGTTGGCATAGGATGGGGAGGCGATCGTAAGGGATTTCCGGGTGGGAGTAAAGCTGTTCTGTGGAGCTTTGAGCGGAGAGCTATGAGCTTTGAGCAACCTTTTGCTGACCGCTCAAAGCTCACCGCTCATCGCTATTCGCCTGATTCTTCAATCTCCTCCACCCCGGCCGCCATTTCCTCTTCCTGTTCACCAACGAAGCGCTTGCGGTAGACCTCCCCCGTGGGGATCAGGCGGCCGATGATCACGTTCTCCTTGAGGCCCTTGAGCATGTCGATGCGGCGGGTGGTCGCCGCCTCCACCAGCACGCGGATGGTTTCCTGGAAGGACGCGCCGGCCAACCAGGACTCGGTAGCCAGCGCCACGCGGGTGATGCCCAGGAGGAGCTGCTCCACCGTGGCGCTCTTGCCGCCCTTGACGGTCTTCTTCACGCGATCGCTCTCATAGAGCACTTCGCCGATGTCCGCGGTCTCTCCGGGCAGGAAGCGCGTGTCCCCGGCATCAATGATGCGGACCTTACTGAACATCTTCTTCACGATGATCTCCAGGTGCTTGTCATTGATGGTCTGGCCCTGGGACGCGTAGATGTGCTGCACCTCCTTCACGATGTAGCTCTGCACCGCGTACGGCCCCTTTTTCTCCAGAAGCTCCTGCAAGTTGAAGTGACCCAGGTTGAGCGGCTCGCCGGCCTGGACAAAGGCGCCGTTCTTCACCAAGAGGCTCTCCCGCTGACCAAACTCATAGCTGCGCTGCTGGATCTCCCCGTGCTTCACGGTCACGCCGTGCTCCTCCACCTTGGTGACCTGGCCGCTGATCGTGGCCTTGATGGTGGATTTGTCCGTGACGGACTTGGCCAGCACCGTCCGCTCCTTCACCGCCTGGCCTTCTTTGACCACAATCTGGAATCCGGCCGGGATGAAGTAGTAATCCTGGCCCGGCTCCTCCGCCACCACGTGGACGAAGGTCTTCCCGCCCTCATGGGTCGCGCGGACGCGACCGGCGATGTCACTGAGTGTGGCGGGCGTGCGGGGGTTGCGCGCTTCAAAGAGCTCCTCCACGCGGGTGAGACCTTGCGTGATGTCCGCCCCTTCAGCCACGCCTCCCATGTGGAAGGTGCGCATGGTCAGCTGCGTGCCCGGCTCGCCGATGGACTGCGCGGCAATGATGCCCACCGGCGTGCCGATCTTCACCGTCTTGTTGTCCGACAGGTCCCGGCCGTAGCAGCGGACGCAGATGCCCCCGCGCGTGCGGCAGGTCATGACGGAGCGCACGGGAATGGCATCCAGCTTGGACTCGTTGATGCGGGCCAGGAGGTCCGCGTCTATCTCCTGGTTGCGCCGGGCGATCGTCTGGCCGCCGGCCGCCAGATCCTGCGCCAAGGTGCGGCCAAAGAGGCGTATCTCAAACTTCTCCCCGATCTCCTCCGACTCCCTGCGGGTGATGACGTGGGCGTCCTCCGTGAGGCAGTCCGGCTCCCGGATGATGACATCCTGCACCGCGTCCACCAGACGGCGGGTGAGGTAGCCGGCCTCCGCGGTCTTGAGTGCGGTATCTGACTTTCCCTTGCGTCCGCCGTGCGTGGCGATGAAGTACTCCAGCACGGAGAACCCGCTCTTGAGGTTGCTCTGGATGGGCAGCTCGATGGTGCGGCCGGACGGGTTGGCCACAAGCCCCTTCATGCCGGCCAGCTGGGTCACCTGGCCCCAGTTTCCGCGGGCGCCGGAGTCGATCACGTAGGTGATGTCGTTCTCCGGCTCTGCCAGGAACGTCTTGATCATGGCGGCGGAGACATCGTTCTTGGCCTGCGCCCACACGCGGATGGCGTGGTTGTAGCGCTCGTCCGCCGTGACCAGGCCCTTCCAGTAGAAGTTGTTGATGGTGCGCACCTTTTCATTAGCCTCCTCCATGACGTCCCGGCGCTCATCCGGCACCATGATGTCCGTGGACGCGATGGAGATGCCGGAGAGTGTGGCGAACTCAAAGCCGATGTCCTTGATCCGGTCCGCGAACGCAACGGTCTCTTCCGGCCCCACGGCCTCCAGGGACTGGGCGACCAGCTGGGAGAGTCCGCCCTTCTTCATGGTCTTGTTGATGATTCCCAGCTCCGGCGGCACGATGGCCTGGAACTTCAGGCGGCCCACGGAGGTCTCAATGATCTCCGGCGCCGCATCCGGGCCGGCGTTGGGATGACGATAGCGGACCTTGATCTTGGCCTGCAGGTCCACCACGCCGTGATCATAGGCCATGAGGGCTTCCGCCGGGCTGCCAAAGACCATCCCCTCCCCCTTCTTGCCGTCATGCACCTGAGTGAGGAAGTAGCAACCCAGCACCATGTCCTGAACGGGGTTGATGATCGGCTCGCCAGCGGAGGGCTTGAGCACGTTCCTGGACGCGGCCATGAGCGAGTGCGCCTCCTCCTGCGCTTTCTCGCTGAGCGGCACGTGGACGGCCATCTGGTCGCCGTCAAAGTCCGCGTTGAACGCCGTACACACAAGCGGATGGAGCTGGATGGCCAGACCCTCCACCAGCTGCGGCTTGAACGCCTGGATGCCCAAGCGGTGCAGCGTGGGCGCGCGGTTGAGCAGCACGTACTTGTCCTTGATCACGTCCTCCAGGATGTCCCACACCTCCTTCATGCCGTCTTGGATCAGGCGCTCGGCCGCCTTCACGTTGTGCGCCAGCTCCGCGCGGATGATCCGGCCGATGACGAACGGCTTGAAGAGCTTCATGGCCATCTCCTTGGGCAAACCGCACTGGTTGATCTTCAGGTGCGGCCCCACCACGATCACCGACCGTCCGGAGTAGTCCACGCGCTTGCCGAGCAGGTTCTGGCGGAAGCGGCCCTGCTTCCCCTTGAGCATATCGGAGAGCGACCGGAGCTTGCGCCGGTCGCCGGCGGTGAAGAGTGTCTTGCCCGCGCGGGCGGAATTATTGAGCAGGGTGTCCACCGCTTCCTGGAGCATGCGCTTCTCATTGCGGCAGATGACCTCCGGCGCGCCAATGCTCATGAGCTTCTTGAGGCGGTTATTGCGGTTAATGACGCGGCGGTAGAGGTCGTTTAAGTCCGATGCCGCAAACCGTCCGCCGTCCAGCTGCACCATGGGCCGCAGGTCCGGCGGGATGACCGGGAGCCGCGTGAGGACCATCCACTCCGGCCGGATGCCGGCCTGCTGCAGGGAGGAGACCAGCTTGATGCGCTTCATCACCTTCTTCAGCTTCTGGCCGGAGCTCTCCTCCCGCTCCTTGTGGAGCTCATCGATCACCTCCTCCAGCGACGCCGAGCCGATGATCTCCCGCAGGCTCTCCGCTCCCGTGCCGGCGCGGAACACGTGGCCGAACTTCATGTTCATCTCCCGGAACTTGAGTTCCGAGAGCACGGACCCCACGGCCAGGTTCTTCAGGTCATCCAGTGCGTCCTTGTGGTTGGCCTTCAGGCTGTCCAGCCGGTCAGCCGCCTCTTTGTCCAGCGCGTCTTGCTGCGCGCGGGTGGCCTTGTTCTCCTGCAGCTTCTGCTTGGCATCCTCATACTCCCGCTTCACCTGGTTCTTGCGCTGCTCCATGGTGGCGTTTAATTCTTTCTCCGCCTCCGCCTTGGCGTCCTCATCCACGGCAATGACGATGTACGCCGCAAAGTACACAATCTGCTCCAGCGTCTTGATGGGCAGGTCCAGCAGGAGACCAATGCGGGAGGGAGACGACCGGAGGAACCAGATGTGCGTTACCGGCACCGCCAGGTTGATGTGCCCCATCCGCTCGCGGCGGACGATACTGCGCGTCACCTCCACGCCGCACTTCTCACACACCACGCCGGCGTAGCGCACGCCCTTGTACTTGCCGCAGAAGCACTGGAAGTTCTTAGTGGGGCCAAAGATGCGCTCGCAGAAGAGCCCGTCCGGCTCCGCGCGCTGGGTGCGGTAATTGACCGTCTCCGCCTTGGTCACCTCTCCGCGCGACCAGGCGAGCATGTCCTCGGGGGAGGCGACACTGAGCGCCACGGCGTCAAAGGAGTCTGTGGCGGAAGTCTTGGGCTGGGGGAAGGCCATAACGGGGAGGGAGAAGGGGACAGGGTTACGGGTTACGAGTTACCAGTTACGAGTTACCAGTTACGAGTTACGAGTTAC
>CAZWIA010000017.1:8120-22009 GCA_964633955.1 uncultured Candidatus Peribacteria bacterium
AGTTACGAGTTACCAGTTACGAGTTACGAGTTACGAGTTTGGGAGGAATGCTGGGCTAGAGCTGTTTCTGTCACACTGAGCTTGTCTGCTGGCCGTAGTCCGCTAGAAGTGGACGAAGGCTCGGACGAAGCGCGACAGCAAGGCACGAAAACCCGCTCCCCCTCCGCGGCGTTCGTCTCAAACGTCCGGCGGGAGATCGGTGATTACCGGCGTAGTATAAGGAAGAAGCCGATCGATGCAAGGATATTCTCGAGGAAACCGTCCGTTAACCGGGGGTTGAAACCCCCGGTTAACTGGCCGGGGTCGTCCTCCCGCGTATGCAGAGGTAGTCACAAATAACCCGCTTCAGACGGGGCTGGGTCGATCGTGATCGAACCTACGCCGTAACCGGCATCCCGGTCTGCACCCGGTGGAGCTTGGAAACCGCCTCCTCCAGGGCTTTGGACTGCACCGCCCGGCTCTCCCCCAGGATCTTGATCGTCTCCTCCCGCTGGCTCAGGGACAGGCTCTCCGATCGGCCTGCCAGATCCTTCAGGAACAGGCGCGGAAACCACCCTTGGAAGGATTCCAGCTCAGCGCGGAACGCATCAGCGGTCATAGGAAGGAAGGAGGAATGTATCTATATTTTACAACTACATTTATTTTTGTCAACTATCGCCGCCCGGTTCTGCGCCGCTCAGTCCTTCCTTAATGCTCTTGACCCCGTTTTGGATTTTCTGAGCCCTATTCTGCAGATCTTCCGCCGTTTCCTGCAGCTTCTCCACGCCCTCCTTGGCGGAATCGACCGCTTCCCGGGCGGTCTCCACCCCCCGCGTGGCCGTCTCAGACACGGTGCCCAGGAGCGATCCGGATCCGCCCACGTCCGCGGGCCCGGTCGCGCAGCCGGATAGGAGGAGCACGCTCAGGAGGATGGATCGCTTCATGGATCCCATGAAACAGGACACCGGAGCGCTTCTCAATTGCCAGCCAGTTCAATTCCCGCCGATCGCATGATGGCTCGCGCCGTACCAATGGGCACATCTTTCTTTCCGACGGGCACAGTGACGTGCCTGCCGGTTTCAACGTGCGTGAGGATGAGATGGCTGCCCTTCTGCCGTACCTCCTCAAATCCGTGCTCCTTGAGCAATCGAACAATTTCCGCCGAACTCATGCGAGGAAATTTGGCAGTCATGCAACCGTGATCTGCAGTCTCGTGTCAAACGTATTGGTATCATCAACAACCTCCTCATCCTTCTCTCGCAGCGTCTCAACGTAGAGTTCGATCGCCTCCTTGGCCATGCGCTTAGCCTCTTCCAACGTTTCACCAAACGTCACGCAACCGGGCAGCGACGGAACGATCACGGTGTATCCCCCTTCTGGTTCCGGCCGGAAGACGATCTGGAACGTGAACGACATGCGAAAATCATACTCCTGTCCGCTCAACACACACAACCTTGTAACTCGAAACTCGTAACTCGTAACTTGTTCCCCTACCGCCTGCTCACGCGATCCCTCCCACATCTTTCCCGGCACCCTCCCCTTCCCCCTCTCCATACTTGGCAAAGAGCTGCGCGAACGATCCTCCGCACTCATGCAGCGCCTGGTGGAGCTGGGCCACTTCGTCCTCGCTGAAGTGCAGGGACGATGACGCGTTCACCATGCCGGCCTCCTTGGCCTGCACGCCCAGGTGCTCCGCGCCCTGGAGGGACGCATGGAGGACAATGAACGCCTCGCAGCTCTCGCACTTGAGCTGCAGGAGGAGGAAGTCCTCCCCGGCCAGGCGCACGGCGGAGAAGTCCACCGGCACGCGGCGGGAGCACTGCGGACAGCGCATCTGCTGCTCTATCCGCCGGATGATCTGCTGCAGGGTATGGGGGTCCAGTTCCATGGACCGCTAGGATAGCAGGCCAGTGGTAAGCAGGGAATGCCTTCCCTGCCTACCGCTCCGGCCTCCCTCCGTCCGCCATTCCCCGCTACTCTTCCCTGCCAATGGCACAGGACGCCTCCGTTCCACCGGCCGCCGCCCACGCCGCCAGCGCACTGGTTGCGATCGTGCTGATTGCGGGCGCTGCGGCGTTTGCCGCGCGCGGCGCAGGACAGACCGCGCCGGCCATGGAACCTGCGTCCGCTGCGATCGCCCTGGAGCACGCCAAACCCGCCGGCCTGGACGCGGCACTGGGCGCCAAGGGCAATGGTACGCTCATAGATCTCTCCGTCCGCGCGGAGGAAGCCGTCATCCTCTCCGTGCCAGAGAGCTGGCAACTGCATGAGACGCGCGGCGTGCCCCTCACGAGCGTGGTGAAGCTGGACGCGGAAGGCGGCTACCAGCGCCTTCGCATGCCAGCTGGAGGCGCATCGTTCATCGCGCCCCAGCCGATCAACCGCCTGGAGATCCACAATCCCACCGCCCAACCCCTCCGCGCCCGCGTGAAGTCGGTCGATCTCACGACCGGCGCCGAGCGCGAGGATGAGTCCATCATCATGCGCGATCCCGTGACGCTCCCCCTCCCCGATCCCCCCGCCGCGCCCTCCCCATGATCATCCTCCCCGTCCCAACGCCGCTCCTCCGTCCTGGCGATGACCTCGTCGCGATTCTCAAGGAAGCCATCAACCTGCAGCCCGGCGACATCCTGGCCCTCTCCTCCAAGGCCGTGGCCACCTGCGAGGACGCGTTCTACCAGCTGCACGAGCTGACTGTCTCTCCAGAAGCGGCGGACTGGGCGGAGAAGTGCCGCCGCTCGGAGGCGTTCTGCCAGGCGGTGCTGATTGAGACCGACCGGCTCCGCGGGCGGGTGCTTGGCCACTGTCCGGGCGCGCTCTTCACGGACGTGCGGCCGGACGGCATGTCTCAGGGAACCATCATCACCGCCAACGCGGGACTGGATGAATCCAACACGCCGCCCGGCACGGCCATCGGCTGGCCTAGGGATCCGGTGATGAGCGTAAAGAGGCTGCAGCAAGAACTCTCCCGAGAGTTGCCCCCTCCCCGCTCGCTCCGCTCGCACCCCTCCCCCGTCGCGGGGGAGGGGTTGGGGGTGGGGGCACAGATCGCAGTCCTCCTCACAGACTCCCGCGTCTCCCCCCGCCGCATCGGCGTCACGGCGTTTACGCTCGCGTGCGCGGGAATCGATCCGCTGAAGCAGGAGATCGGTAACACGGACCTCTTCGGTCGGCCCTTAACGATCACGGTGGAAGCGGTAGCCGATCAGCTGGCGACGATGGCCAACTTCCTCATGGGCAACGCAGGCCAATCCTGTCCCGCCGCCGTCATCCGTGATCACGGCTTGAAGCCGTCTGATTTCTGCGGCTGGGTACCGGGGATTGAGCCGGAAGTCGACTTATTTAACGGGCTATCCTAGTTTACAAAAGAGGAACTGCGGGGCACGAACTCCACATGGATGCTCACATTGCAGCATTCGTCCCATGTTCCTCGGTAGCGATCAAGCAGGACGTGTATGCCGGCGTATCCGTCTTCTTTCATTTGATCTTCGATCACCCGCAGCTTGCTTCTCACCAATTCCACCGCGGCAGCCACTGATTCATCGGCTGTATTCTCCACATCCAACGCAGGAACGGGACCGAGCCAGAGCAGTTTCCAATCGAGGGTATCGACAATCCTACGCCCGTAATTGGCAGCAAGGAGGAATAAACGCTGTTCTGCGGCAATGGGGTTATCTCCTACAAGGCGACCGGCGTCTGCCGAGTCATACCCCATGATGGATATCAGATTGTTCATGGCCATCTCACGTCAGATGTACTCCTCAGCATGGATCCTATCCTTCGTCAGTCCCCAGTTATTCAAACACAGTTGTTTTACTTCTTTCACCATGGCCGGATTGCCGCAGAGGTAGACCCGCCGCTTGGTGATATCCGTGATGACCTGGGGGATGATGTGCTGCACGCGACCAGTGAAGTACTCCCCCTCTCCCCGCAGGAGGGGGTGCGGGCTCCGTGGCTGCGTGAGTGCGATATGCAAGCGCATGTCCGGGTGCTTGTCCGCCAGCGCCCGGAGTTCCTCTTCCCAGAACAGGTCCTCCTCATGCCGCACGCCGTAGACCAGATCCACCGGACGCGCGTCCTGCCGCTCGATCGCGTCCGCGATCATGGACCGGTACGGCCCAATCCCAGTGGAAGTTCCCACCAGCACCACCGGGAGCTGATCGGGTTTATAGGTGAAGATCCCCAGCGGCCCGCGCATGGTGAGCTCCATGCCCGGCTTGAGCTTCTCCACAATGAACCGGCTCATCCGCCCGCCGGGAAGCAGGCGGATCACAAACCGCACCTCCGGCTCATGCGGCGCGGAGGCGATGGAGTAGGCTCTGGCCTGGATATCCGCGGGATTATCCGGATGCGGGATATCAAACATCACGTACTGCCCCGCCTTGAACTGGAACCCGGGCGCCTTGGAAAACCGGATGTCATAGACGTCCTTGGCAATGAGATCGATGGACCGGCAGACGGCGGGAAACGGCGGGAGGGGCATGGGGGGATGGTAGCCCACTCAGACCCTCGATGTATACTCTCAGAATATGCTTCAAAATGGAGCATATGCTTCATAGTATTTGATATATTGACAAAATTACATAAAATATTTAATTTTCACACAATCGCTGCTTCACACCACCGCGTCCTCCGCATACTCCTGACCGCACGTCGCGTTCAGGAACGCTGTGGAGGACACAAGAGCTCAGTGCCCTTCCAGTACAGGACTCCAACAGGAGAAGAACGATGAAGGCGATCATGACGATGGTGGCGATCCTGGCGGCGACGGGCGCGGCGTGGGGGCAGGGAGCAAATCCTGTCCAGACGTCACCGCCCCCAGTACCTCCGGCCATTGTAATGCCGACGGGAGACATGGTCATCCTCTTGAGTCACGTGGTGATTCACACGGACGACACACTCCCGCCGGGCAGCTACGTGCCGGCGTTCTCTCCCGGCCGGAACATGGTCGTACCAAGCGGTACGGTCATCGACGGGTCACCTTGCAGTACGCAGCTGACTCTGCGTCAGGGTGATACATACACGCTGGGTCCACTCACGACTGACCTGGCTATCCCCTCTGGCTCCGCGCTAGAGAAGGGCAGTATGGTTCCCCGGCGGTACATTCCGCCTGTGATTATCGGCAGCGTGGGGTACCAGCCGACCGACGCGGCCGAGGCACGGCATGTCGCCGAGGGCTTCCACACATATGAAAAGAAATTGGAAGACCTGGAGCGTACCCTCCGGTCGTACGTCGACCACAAGACGACGGCAACGGTCAACGAGGCCCTAGGAACGTACGACGCCCAGGTCGTCCAGCCGCGTTTCCAGCAAACGGATGCGAGGCTCAGGAAGCTGGATGCAGACATCAAGCAAGGCCTGGCGGACCTGGCCGCTTTGAAGAAGAAGCGGCAGCAGCGGCCTGCAACGGTGGTGGTGCAATCCACCACTCCGGTCTACTTTGATCCAGACTGTCCGGCCTGCAGGTTGGGCAACTGCCCCCGTTAACCCTCCACAGCCCACCCATCCCCCGCAAGGGAGATGGGTGGGTCATTGTGTCTTTTTTTCTGCTAACTTTTTTATCTCACTCTGCAACGTTTTCACCTGGCGCTCCAGCTCATCAGCGTTCGTATTCTTGCGCATTGCCTCCTGTGCTTTCCGTAGCTGACTCTCCAAATCTTCAATCCTTTGATCATCAGAAATTTCCGGTACCGGAGTAGTGGGCGGCGGAGAATCTGCATGTGTATGGGTGTGTGAGGTGGCTGTACGGTTCCATTCCCTCCGTATTTCTTGTAGGGAATTCTTCACGCCACCCCCACCAAGCCGCTCTGCCTCCTTAAGATAATTCGCTGCAATAGTCTCCCACCTCTTTCTTGTATCCCCCTCCTGCAGCGGAGCGGCGGCCCTGATAGCACGCGCGCGCAGTGCAAGCGTGAGCGGGCGCATTGGTTGAAGATCCTTCCTAAGGAACACACCATCATCCAGTGCATTCGCCTTATTCACTGCATCCACTAATGCAGCTTGTGATCCGTCCATTAACAAGCGCTCGATACTCTTCACCAGATTGCCGTACTCCTTGTTGAACGTATCTACTACTTCTTTGGCTATTCCTGCTTCTTTCACGGCTCGATCAAGCTGCCAGGTTGGCCGCACCAGCTTATCAGACTGCTCCAAACTTCTGGCTGGCTGCGGACTTTCCACGTCGTTAGGAGTAGCCGAAGGGCGAACAGGCGGGGTGGTTGTTTCCGCCGGCGCGGAGTTACCATCCACAAACGCTCCGCCACCACTTGGCATGTGTGGGATGGACTGAAATGCGTTAGAAACCTTTGGTATGATGTCATCCTGCTTCTGTAGTGCCGCTGCCATGTCCTCCACTCCAAATGCTGGCAGTGACTCAGGTGCTGTTGCAGCAGAAGAATTGATTTTTTTCTGGCTGCTCTCTCTGGCAGGAATGGCATTCTTAGGAATCTTCACCCATTCTCCCTTCTCACCATAATACCACATTTGCTTCTCTGCCTCATCCCACCTAAACACACGGCCCTTCTCGTTCTTTCGGTACTGGTACGTGGGATCGTTTCCTAACCTCGTCCATGCTTGTCCTAAGCTTTGAAAGACTAGATAGTCAGCTGGTTTTCCCTCCAAACGAAAATGAGCACGTTGCCCGGGTCTGGAGACGGACAACTGGGTAGGAGCCTGTGCTCTTTCACGCTGCTCGCTTCTATAAATCCGCTCTGGTGCTACTTGTATCCACTCTGATGTGAGCTGGCCGGTCATTCCCGGTTGACCGGAGGAGAGCACTACCCCATACGTCCCGGGCCTGCGGAAGTTCAGTACCACGTTGCCAATGCCATTGACCTTCAGCTCTACACCCGCCCGCTCAAGCACTTGTTCTGCATTCTGATTCCAGAATGACCGACTGCCAGGCTTATAGATAACCTCCTCGTACCCCATGTCTTGGGGAATAGTGATTGCGCCTGGAGAATGGCTTTTTGGGATTTTGAGCGTAATGGCAAACGTCTTGTCCCAATCCTGCACCACGATCTCTTGAGATTTGAGAATACGGCTCTCTGTAATGGATTCGCGGACATCAGGCTGCTCTATTCTTCCTACAGCTTCAGTGCCACTGGCCTTCGGCTCTGTTGGCACCGTGGTCGCTGTTTGCACTTTCACTTGTTTGTCTCCCTTGCTTGTTGCTCGCATAATCAGCCTACCTAACCTTGCTAGCACGTTAGTTCCCGATTGGTCCGCTGCCTCCTTCCCCTTCTGCACCAACCCGCTGTGCCGCTGGGCCAGGGCTTCCAGGCGAATGGATTGCTGATAGTCCTCCATATTCTTCAGCTGCGCCACTTCCCCTTGGTATTGCTCTGGCTTCTCAGCTTGCATTCCGGCCAGTGCCAGAAGCCCGTCCTGCATGCGGGCCACCTGGCGGATCTGGTCGCGCACCGGGTCAAACGCTCCCGGATCCGCGGCGTACTGCTTGGCCTCTGCTAGACGATAGGCGGCATCTTCATGCCGCTGGGTGACGTACCGCACCAGCGGCAGCATCTCTTTAGCTGTGAAACGATTATAGGGGAAGCGCTGGATCTGCAGGAGTTCTCCCAATACTGATTGGTACGCGCGGCTAATGTCCCGCGCGTCCAGCCCTTGATTGAACTCCCTGTATTCCGCCTGCCGCTGTGCCCGCAATGCTTCCGCCGCCTTTGCTTCCTGTCTTGCTCCCCACTGCGCCGTGTACGCGCCGCCGCTGGCGGGGAGCGCGTCCATCTGCCTGCCATTCACGCCTCTCTGCCACCACTCAGCGTGCCCGCCGTTAATGACATCCACCGGCATGACGCCCCGCGCTCTCAATTGCTCCTGATTCTGTCTCATCCGCAAACCAGTCCCGCCAAGCGTGGGATGCTGGTATCCGGTACTGGTCCGTATGCTCTTGCCCATTTCCTCCGCAGAACGGGTGAACCAGATCTTATTGTCAGCCACATACGGCGCCCCGTCATACTGGTTGTTTGTCTGCTTGATGTCCATCTGTACGGAACCGCCGCCAGCCAGAGGAACCTCCAAGAAAAACGTCCTGTTGTCATTTGCCTTGCGTACTACACCCTCTATGTACTGTCCGCTTCGGTCTACCACAATCGGCAGCTCAACCTCACGCGGCGTATCCGTGCCCTCCGGTACCTGTACTGTCACCGTGGGCCGGGCTTCTCCGCCGCGGTATTCACTGGGCACGCCGGGGAAGGTATTGCTCAATCGCAGGCGGCGCAGGCCCGTTTCCCGCCCGGTTTCATCCAGCACGGGCACGCCCGGGAGGAGTTCCAGGGAGTCCAGGCCGGCGGCGTTCAGGGCCCTGTCCGTGGTGGAACCTGCCAGCTGGCCTCTGGCTGCCATGTCATAGTACTCCTTAGGAACTTCGGCCATGTCCTCGCGGTGGAGCAGGGCAAAGAGCTTCATGCCTACATCGTACTGAGGGGTACCATAGCGCCATTGTTTCGTCACAAAATCCAAGAAAGCGCGGCGTGCTGCATTCCGCCTGGCGCGCTCTGCCTTGGGTGATACCGTTTCTGATGCAGACTTGCTCTGTCCCAACAGCATATCCCGCGTGATCCACCCCCGTCGGAAGGCAATCTCTATCAGATGCTCATATCCAAATTTCTCTGGAATCTGCAGGGTAGGATCCACTTTCTCCAGCACATCCTGCATACCTTTCCAAAAAAACTGCACATGACGGCCAGTTGCAAAGCGGTGATCCTTGGCTCGCTCCTGGAACTCCTGCTTAAGCAGCTCATGATCCTGAGGATTCACTCTGTCTAACCCCGTCATAATCTGATCCATCATGGGCCTATCCTGTGGATTAATTGGGTCTTTCTTAAATTCTACATGCAGCAGGCGATGCTCACGTCCAGCAGGGTCCGGGCCACTGGGAAGAAGAGGCATGCTCATGCTTCTTTGGAGAAAGATTGCTCAATGTTCCTGAGAGCAGACTGATCCTCAGTGACACTCTCCTGCTTGCGCTCCGCAATGGCCTGGCGCTTGAACTGCTCCAGTTCTGCTTGCCACTCCCCTACCACGGCCTGCACCCGCTCTTCACACAGCTCAAACGCCTTGCGGTACCGCTCCATGCGGGCCGCACGCTCCTCCGGCGTTTCCTGGGCGTAGATACGGTCCAGCTCCGGCAGCAACTGGCTCATCAGTTCCGGCTCAATTTCCGCCATGATGGCGTCATACAGGTGATCGATTTCCCGCATCACGGACGGATCCAGCAATGGCTCTGTGTGTGTCATATGTTTTGAGTATTATAGCATTTTTACGTAATATTGACAAATACAATATTTAGAGTATAAATAGGGCATCGTTGCTTCAAAACGTCGGTTCCTGACATTCGTGAACACGAAGGAGAACAGAGATGGCTGATCTACTCGCGAACGTGTGGGCCTTCCTCCGGAAGGCTCTGCCCTACTTGATCCTCGTCGCCATTCTGGTGGTGCTGGAAATCTTCCGGCCCCAGCTGCCTCCTCTTGTGAGGGGCGGACTCATCATGCTCATCATGGTGGCATTGGTGGGCCTGCTCTACTCACTCATTAACCGGGCAGATTTTAGAACGGCCGCCGGACACATGGAAGGACCGTTCCTCATCTGGGTCATTGCCCTCCTTGTGTTGGGGGCGGCACTCGGCTACCTCGGCACGGTGCTCTTTAAGCCAGGGCCACTGCCGACCGATACTCCCGTAATCAGCTGGCTTTTGCCGGAACTTACCGGCATGCCCATGCCAGATGAGAACGACGTCGTGAGGGTGGATCTTACCACCATCACTGTCAAACCGCATGCCACTTACCAGACCGAGGTGGTGGTAGACGGGAAGAAGATTGGTCCGGTGAACGCGGATCCCAACCGCATCCCAGTCCAGCTAAACATCCCTGCTGACACAAAGCGTATCCGCGTGTACTACTTCACCAGTGACAGGGGTGGTAGGTATCGGGAGTGGCTCCTCTTGTGAACCGCCAAAGCAATGCGGGAGGCATACTCCCAGAGAGCCATCCAATAGATGGCTCTTTTTCGTGTTCAGTGTCCAGCAGGTGGCGGACTGGATTGGGTATCTCCCACAGAACCGCCAGACGCATTTGGCGTGCCCTCTGTTACTGCACCAATGCCTGCTCCGCTATTAGCATGAGGCTGTAAGACCATACCAGTAACCCCGCTACCAGCAGAGTCGGGTGAACTGGCCATAGACACCCCCTCTGCACCTCCCGTCGGGTTTGGAGATCGCTCTACTTCACCACTGCCAGCGCCATCTGATTCCGGCGACTCACTCATTTTTATCTCTCCTCCAGACCCTCCAGCCGGATCAGGTGATATGCTAGGCGCATTGATTACAAGAGCCTGCTCCGGCTCCAACCCCATCGCCAGCTGCACAACGCTCTGTAGTGACTGACTGTTTTTACGGCTCATTGCCACACCCTCCTTTGCCAGACGCATGTAGGCCTCATACGCCTTGTGCCCGCCGGGAATGGTCCGCAGCTGGATGTACCCCGCCTCCTCCGGCAACTTGCGCCGGGCTTCTTCTACCAGCTTCACATCCGGGAAATTACGGCGATCCTGTCTTGCATAGAGGTAGAACACGTGCGCCAGCGCTTCAGATACCTCCTGCTGGTTGTGCGGATGCTGAAAGAATGACTGATGGTTCACTTTCCATCCGCGGTCCTGCATGGCCTTCACCAGACCCTGGTCCAGCGCGCTGCCAGGCGTAAGATCCAGCTTCCAGTCCCGGATATCCTGTTTACTGGTATTGAACTGGCTGGCCAGCAGGCCGATCGGCTGGTCACTGAGGAGCGTGAGCCCCGTTGCCTCCTGCTCCAGGCCTTCACGGTCATCCTGTTCCAAGAAATCCACCATCAGGCGAGACTGCTCTATAAGAGAAGCATCCACCATGTTCATCTTCTTCCCAAACTCCGTGCCCGTGGCGTTCCAGAACCCCGTGTTGAGCGCATCTACGCCGCCCGTCACCCAGCCCGTCATGCTCGTGAAGGGCTTCTGGTCCCGCATGATGAAGTACCGGTACGCAGCCACGCCGCCTATGACTCCCGCAATCCACCGCGCAGGGCGCCAATGGGCTATGGCCGCAATAGCCGCGCCAATCAAGCCTAACTTGAGGAACGGATTGAGACCCCGCCATTGGTCCATCATGGTCTTGGACTTCTCCCGCATCTCCAGCTTGGTGGCCCCGGTCATCTGGTCAATCTTCCGGGCAACATCCTGTGTCACCTGCGTGGTCTCCGCCTCCTTCTCCTTAAAACGGTCAGCGAACATCTGGAACTCTTCCGGCGTAATGGCGCCCAACTGGAGCGCTCCCTTCAGACGGGAAGCCGGAAGATCATTCCGTAGCAGATCGTAGGACGGCGACGTCACGCCGCCGCCATGCGCACGCTGCGCGGCCAGACCGTCCGCCATGTCTTCCGCCAACATCTTCCGCGGGTGAGAAGCGTTGCCTGATTGCCCAAAGTAGTGAGTGCGGACTGCCTCTTTGGCCAAATCATCATAGGTAGTATCATTGGAGATTCCCACGACTCTATTTAGTAATGCTAGAAGGGCATTTCGATCATTGTTAATCTTGTTAAATGGATCTTTCTGCTGCACTTCATTTGGAATCAGATGATTCACAAAGTCTCTGAATATCTTTTCCCTGTCCGCTATGGGTAGAGAAAGGAGGTATTCCTTGGGAGTAATAATGCTCGCGGAAATTGGCGTCGCATTCACATTATTCCGGACATCACTGTCTTCAAATGCCGTAATCCAATTTGACTGATCAGATAGTTGCTTGATTGTTTCCATGCGATCGTGGGAGTTCAACTGTTCAAAGTCTGTCTTGGTGAAATGCTCATGAATCACATCTCCCACTCCTTTGACCACCCCAACAGGCAAGTCTCGCAACGCAAGACGGTTGGCATGATAGAACGTCTCCGCAACAGCTCCGGTTGCCCCTCTAACCGCCTTCTCAAAACCCCAGTGAGCATAGTCCCACGCCCACTCTAATCCCCTGGCCGTAGAGTCACGAAGGCCCCCTAAAGTATCCATACCGTTGTCAAAACACAGTCTGTGCTCCTTCATGAGGCTCACCTTGCCGTTGTTCAATTTGTGTTTGAACAGCATAGATTAAGGAGTAGGAGCACGGTCAGTATGTGCCCGTTCACCTGTAGCTGCAACTGGCCTGCGTAGGTGCCGCGTGAGCCATCCGCCAATCCCCCCGCCTACCACAGCGCCCACAGGACCACCCGCCAGGGCGCCTAAAGCCGCGCTGCCCACAGTTGCTGCTGCATGACGGGGCTGGCGCCATGCCTGGGATACCACGTGTTGGTACACAAAGACGCTGGGATACAGTGCAATGCGTGGGATATGCAACCATCTGGGCTGATTCACTCCCGCCATCCAGCGACCAATGGGGTTATTTCCATATGCCAAGCCGCTGGGAGGGCCGGGCACGTCCATGAGCCAGTTCCACCTTCTCCTCAGCCAGCCTGGTTGTCTTGCTGTCTGAGGTGCTGCTTGCGGTCGCGTATCCTGTGCTCGCGCTTCAGGCGCTCCCTCGGCAGGTTGACCCTGTGCTGTTTGCCTGCCCTCTTCCGGGGCACCCCCACCTGTAGCCTGCCTCCCAGTCCCATGCCGCGGCTCAGTCGGGCGCGCAGTGGCCTGAGCATCATCCGGGAGCGGCGCCCATGCATTTGGCCGGTTGAGTGATGCCATATGCCGCTGGAGCTCTCTGCGCCGGTTCCTCACAGCGCCTTGCCCCAATTCATCTGGAGAGAACACCACGAGCGCTAGCCGCTGTGCGGCTCCCTCAAGCAACTGGCGGGCTTGCTCCTCCGTCTGCTGCCGTGGCGCCAAGCGCTCCATGCGGTCAGCCACTGCACTGGCCTGCCTATCAAACTCTGCATCATTCATGTCCGGCTGTGTCGGAGGAGTGGCAACCCGAGCTTGATTTCTGTCCCACTGGGTACGGATGGCGGGAACCACTACTTGCCGGAAAATCCGTCGGAATGCGCGGCTACGATCCTGCGGCGTAGCGGGCCATCCGCGCACGGCCTGCGTGAGACCCGGTGTCACCCAGTCCGCAACCATGCGCTCCTCGCTCAGGTGCGCCATGCCGCGGTACGCGCTCTGGATGGTCTGGCGGAACGCCTCTTCAGAAACGAATGCCTGATCAACCGGCCTCTCTCCCAAGAGAACCGGGTAGAGTTCGTCCGGAAGCGCACGGACACCAATACTGGCCGCAAGGTGATGGAGCCACGTCTCAAACCGCCGGCGCTTTTGCTCAGGTGAATCGTTCTGCGTCACCGGGCGGCCATGCTCAAAGGCACTGAAGACCTTCAGGGCCTGCATATCAATCGGATCCTGCACACCAGTAGGCTCCTCACCTGGATGCAATCCCAGACCGATCAAGCTGCGGTAGTACCGGTTGAAGACGTTCTGATTGGCACCAATCACCGTATCAGCCGGAGACTCCGCGAGCATCTCGCGGTGCATCGCTGCAAGTTCCGCAGCGCTGTCCCTCGGAGCAGGAAGCTCCTCTTGCTCGTCGGCAGTGTGGGAACCAGTCGCCATTCCCCTTATTATACATTTTTAGCGCTCAAACGTCAAAGATACGGGATTCATGTAGCGCAGGGGCTGTTTCAAAAGCTTATCAACCGATGGCGCGCCTGGAACATCCTCCTGGTAGACCAGCGATCCATCGCGCTTCTCTAAGTGCACGGGCTGCCAGCGGCCATTCGCCAGCACGTTGCAGGCGACCCCGGCGCCATCCGGCAAACTGCGGAATGCGTCCACCACTTCCGCTTCCTCATACCGGTGGATGTAGATGGGATGCGCCAGCGGCGTATGTACTTCCTCTTTGTCCTGTTCCAGCTGGTGCACTCTCACCGGTTCATGCTCGGGATACCGCTCTGGAA
>CAZWIA010000018.1:0-19358 GCA_964633955.1 uncultured Candidatus Peribacteria bacterium
AACGATCGCTGTCGCTTTCCTATGCTGGTCGGGGCGACTGGACTCGAACCAGCGGCCTCCTGGTCCCAAACCAGGCACTCTACCAACTGAGCTACGCCCCGAACGAAAGAAGTCTACGGCAAAGGAACTCTGGAGCAACCTGGTGATGCTGGCCGCGCAGCCCACCTGGCGCCATTTGGCGATCTGTGGTATCATATGAGGAAATGCCCGCCCTGAGCCTGGCATCAGGGCAGGGAATGATGTCTCTCACGGATGAGTGTTTCTTCACCGCCATAACATGCTTGCCGTACGGCATCGCTGGCCTATGATGGGAGCATGGCAACCCTCTATTTGACCAAGCAAGAAGAAAGCATACTCCAATCGCTTCCTGAGACGCTGCGTAACGGATGGCAGGTGGAACAGGAAGCAGATGTCCCCGCGGAATCCGACGACGACAGACGGACACGGCTCATGCTGGCTCGCGTGCGCGACCCGCACCTCACCTCCTTGGTGGACAAAGCCAAGGCCGGAACAAGCGTGGAGGAACTAGCAGACGCCATTCAGGAAATTGACCTCTCCAACGCGTCAGATGCCGACCTGGGCGAGCTGTTCTTTGCCCTGGGCCCCACTCCGCTCTCGCAGATCATCGCGGCGCTCCTCCAGGATGCCCAGAACGACGAACAGCTGGCCGACATCGAATCCCTCGCCTTCATCCGCCACTCCCTTCTCTCACGCTGATGGCAACAACCACTTCTACCACTGGCGGCACCGCGCAGGAACATCCAGATGCCGGCAAGCGCAATCGCCTGGAACCCCTTCCTGCATTCATCCCCACGCCGGAACGCATTTCTCAGTACCTGGAACGCAACACCCAGGAAGTGGAAGCGCAGCTAAGCAGCGTGGACGGACGCCGGCAACTCGCGCAGGAATTGGGCAGCCATGAGGCGGACTTGCGCAAGACGTATCCGGATTTCCGCGCCGATCGCCTGGAGCGAGAGCTAGACCGCGTAGGCACCACGCTTACAGAGAAGCGGAGGTTCCTTGAGCAGATCCAGGTTCCAGAGAAGAAGAACCTCTTCCGCCGCGCGTTCGACCGGGTTAAGACGTTCGCCAAAAAGCACCCGGTGGTCACCACTCTGGCCGTAGTCGCCTTGACGGCCGCAGGAGTGGCCGCCGGATTCTATCTGACAGGCAACTGGGAGCTGCTCATGAGCCGGGTGGGCCTGAGCAAGATCTTCACCGGCGCCAAAGCCGCGGAGACCCTCGTTCCGCCCACGCCGGTGACACCGCCGCTCCCAGGGGGCGGCGTGTATGACATTCCGGCGCCCATCATGCCGCCGGACATCGTTCCCGGCACGTGAGATCCATGGGAGGACTAGAATCTTCCAGCGGCAAGGAACAGAAGGAAGGAGTCGTCGATGTCCTTAATATCGAACGGCAGCGTCTCAGCGATCTGCTGGGCAAGCCGGTGGCAGAACCTCAGGAGCCGCTGAACGAGCAGGACCTACTCTTGCGCATGCGCAGGGTACAGAGCGACCACCGGTACGAGAGTTTGGAGGAGCAGGCCGCCATGAACCGATTACAAGCCCAACTGGACGCGCTGCAGCAGCGGAAGGTCGCCAAACCGGACATTTCGGAACTCGCTGTGAGCCAGCAGACCGTCACATACTTCGAATACCTACCATCGGTGGTCCACCAGGTGCAGAACGTCCTCAGCCGATATGCCGAGCTCCGAGGCAGGATTCCGCAGGTCTCCGATGCCCTCCAGCAGCAGGAACAGCAGAGTATCACCTACCTTCGCACTCTTAACGGAACCATAGAGGAGCGAATCGCTTACGCGAACGTGCGCTATCTGGATCAAAAATTCCAAAAGCATCAAGAGGGAAACCGTATACCGGCCGATCTGCTTGCGATGCGTGAGGCCGCCATGCGCTCGCTGTCTCCCGAATCGCAACGCGCTGTCATGCAGTCCCCGGACCGGCAGCGGATCCGCGGCAATCAACTGGACCAGCGCATTTTTGACATCCTCTCAGGCAACGCCAACTTGGAAGGCGTGCAGCCGAACTTCCTGCCGCAACGGATGTACACAGCACTGCTCAGTGAACGGATCCAGCAACTTGCTGAGCAGGAACGCGTCCGTGCCCGGGCGGGGAAGTGGCAGGAGGATTCGCCGGAGGCGCAGGAACGCAAGCGCCTCACGGAGGAGATGGTCACCGTCACGGACGAACTGGGACGGTACCAGCTGAACATGGCCGAGCTCGCCACCGTCCAACACCAGTTCGGCGACGACTGGGATCCCACGGGAGCCAGCCAGCCTAAGCGTGAGCGTTCATCCCCGGACACCCGCGGCGCCATGGAGAAGTCCATGGAGCTCCGCAGCGAGTTCCACCTGAACCAGATGAACCAGTTCATGCGTACGGTGCAGGACGAGGTGCTCCATGTGGGTCTGCCTGAACACATCGAAGAGTTCTCCAATGAAACGGGGCGCAGCCTTGTCCTGGGCCTCTCCCAGCGCATCGCCAACCTCTTCTCCGCCGTGGTGCCGGAGACTGCCGGCCTCCGCAACACGTTCCGTGACTACCTGGTGGGCCCCCTGGAACAAGCCATGGGCTGGCCACCGGGCGTAAAATGGGAGGACCTCACGCCGGAGCAGAAGGAAAATATTCAGAAGAAAACCCAGAGCGTCCTGGACGCCATCCGGTCGTTTGACCGGAAGAAGATCGTTGCATTCCAGCAGACGGTCAACCTGATCCGCATGATGCCGCCGGCATCCACGTTCGCGGGACAGGCGGTACGGGAGCCGCTCCCGGACGAGCGTATTGAAGCTGCGACAAGCGCGGAGCTTCAACCGTACATCGAACGGCTGGGCGGCCCCACGGTCTACGCCCTGCTGTTCCGCCAGCTGGACGAACAATGGGGCGATCAGGAGCAGGGCACGGGATTCATCGGCGAATATAGGAGGTTCTACGGCAAGATCACGGAGATCGTGGATGTTCACGGAGATGTGAGCAACGCCCTTCATCAGCTCGGTCAGCGTTATGATGACTTCTGGAAATATCTGGCCATGGCTGCCGGCGCATTCATCCTCCTGCGGGAGGTGCTTCCTAGAGCAGCGAGAAGTTTTAGCGCAGTACATCGAGCCAGGAAAACCGCCGCACTCAACCGCCGGGTAAAAGATGCCGAAGCAACGGCGACACGGGAGCGCACGGCACGGTTGGCCGCTGAGCGCGAAGCCGAGGCCGCTCGGAGAGATGCCCAGGCCGCACGGGAGGAATTGAAGAAGCGCGCACCCAAGCCGCCGGACGGGCCGGATGCTCCTGGTCCTGGAACCCCGCCGGATGAACCGCCCGGCCCGCCGCCTGAAGGACCAGCTGGAGGCAAGCCGCCCAAGGGGCCAACCCCGCAGGAAACGCCTACTACTCCAGGCGCTGCCCAAAGAGAAATTACGGAACGGCTCGGCAAGTACGGGCGAGGAGCAAAAGTCATCGGCGCTGTTGCAACCGGATTGAATCTCCTGGCGCTGGCCGAGGCGCACGCCAAGGAGCAAGACAACCGGCAGAAAGCGGAGGTGACCACGGACACGGATCTTCGCGCCTTCTATGAATCCTCCAATGCCCTCCTGCGCTCAGGTACCATCGTCCAGGGAATGGAAGTGGTATCCCTCGCCGGCAGCACGGTAGCTCTCCCGCTGGCCCTGGCCTCCCAGGCCGCTCGCTATACGCATGATGAACTGGAGCGCAGCGTAGAGTTCTGGCTTCAGGGGCCTGACGAACTGGCCGGTCTCACACCGGCAGAACTATTGCACCGCATCCAGACGGCCGGCCAAAGCGCCGTCACGCGGCAACTGGTGGAGCGAGCGGATGAGGCTGACGCGCAGGCGCGCTCGGAACTGTGGCGCGAGTACTTCCGGAAGACGACCACCATGGCGCCGCGGACGATTGAAAAGAGAGGCGGCGGACGCGCTCCGGCGACCGATACGCAGAACGGGAACTTCGCGGCGGAACTCATCAACCGCAAGCTCATCTACATCAAGAAAGTCACCAACGGCACGTTTCAGAAGGTCGATGCACAAACGCTCCATGAGGCGGACCACTTCGCCACCGTGATGACGAACGCCGCGGAGGCCAAAAACCGCCATCTGACGAGTTTGTACGACAGAAGTCCGGAGGAGATCCGGGCCTTCGTGCAGGAGCGGCAAGCCGAGACAGACGCGCATGCGCTAGAACTGCTCTCCCTAGACGTCAGCCTCCATGGGACGTCCAGCGCGGAAGCGGTGAACCGCGCGTTCGCCCATGAGCGCCGCCAGCTGGAAGGCACAGCGATTGGTATGACCCAGCGGCAGCGGGAGCAGGTCCTGGGGAAATTCGACCGATTGGTCGCAGCAACGGCCGCCACGGTGGATGCCGCAAAGGAGACGCTTTTGGACGGGACCGAGGACCAGAAGGACGCAAAGCTCCGCCGCACGTTCCAGCAGCAGGTGAAGGAGCTGCAGGACTTTGCCAAGAGCGATAAACACACGCTCCTCCTGCGCCTCCTAGGGCGTTAGAGCCCTTCAAGTACCAGCGGAATTCGCGGATAATGCCGTTTTAATGGTCAAAACGATGCGATAGACTGCGTTTATCGTGAATATAAGAAACTTCTGCACCCGCCTCCGCGCCGTACTCCGGACGGGCAGGTCGCGCACCTAAGCATCTATGAACATCCGCAACTTCTGCATCATCGCGCACATCGATCACGGCAAGTCCACGCTTTCCGATCGTATGATCGAACTGACCGGCACGCTCCAGAAGCGGGAGATGAAGGAGCAGACGCTGGACATGATGGACCTGGAGCGCGAGCGGGGGATCACCATCAAGCTGCAGCCCGTCCGCATGCACTATAAGGATGTGCAGCTGAACCTGATCGATACACCCGGCCACACGGACTTCCGGTATGAGGTGAGCCGCTCGCTTGCGGCCTGCGAAGGCGCGATCTTACTCGTGGACGCCTCCCAGGGCATCCAGGCCCAGACGCTGGCGGTGCTCTACATGGCACTGGAGCACGACCTTACCATCATCCCGGTCCTCAATAAGATCGACCTGCCCGCCGCAGATCCCGATCGCGTGAGCGAGGAAGTGGTGCATCTCCTAGGCTGCAGGAAGGAGGAGATCCTGCGGATTTCCGCCAAGGAGGGGAGGGGAGTGCTGGAGGTCTTGGATGCCGTGATCGAGCGGGTGCCCGCTCCGGCGGGAACTCAAGGGAAACAAGGGACTCAAATGACTCAAAGGAATGCTGTTGAAGAAGGGTCGAAAGCAGATCAGCGATCTTCCCCTGAGTCCTTTGCGTCTTCTGAGTCCTCTGGATCCTCCCGTGCGCTGATTTTTGACGCCATCATGGATACGTACAGAGGGGCAGTCGCCTACGTCCGCGTGATGGAGGGACAGTTCAAGAAGGGCCAGCAGGTCCACCTGCTCGGCACGCAGACGCCGTTTGAAGTGCTGGATGCGGGCTTCTTCAATCCGCGCTATGTGTCGGATGACGCGCTCAGTGAAGGCCAGATCGGCTACATCGTGACGGGGCTGAAGGATGTCCGCCAGGTGCGGGTGGGAGACACGATCGCCGCCAAGGCGGACTCAGAGCCGCTGCCCGGCTACCGGGAGGTGCAGCCCATGGTCTTCGCCGGGCTCTACCCGTCAGAGGCGGACGCCTACCCGGACCTGCGCGAGGCGCTGGAGAAGCTCTCGCTCAATGACGCGGCGCTGAAGATGGAACCGGAGCACAACTCGGCGCTGGGCAACGGATTCCGCTGCGGCTTCCTGGGACTGCTGCACATGGACATCATCCAGGAGCGCCTGGAGCGGGAGTACAACGTGGACCTGGTGATCACGGCGCCAAGCGTCCTCTATGAGGTAAAGATCCGCGCGGCCAAGATGGACGCCGTGGTCAGGAAGAGCCTCCTCAAGGAGGATGAGCCGAATGTGGCCCGCATCAGCAATCCCGCGGACCTGCCGGACCCCACGTACATAGAGGAGATCCGCGAACCGTGGGTGAAGCTGGAGCTGGTCTGCCGCAAGGAGGACGTGGGCACCTGCATGCAGCTGGTCCAGGACCGGCGCGGTGTCTACCTGTCGCTGGAGTACCTGGATGCCGATCGCGCGCTCTTGCACTTTGAAGTTCCCCTGCAGGGGATCGTGCTGGATTTCTTTGACGCGCTCAAATCCGGCACCTCCGGCTACGCGTCCATGAGCTACGAGCCGATCGGCTACCGCCCCGGGGACTTGGTGAAGCTGAGCATCCTGCTGCTCGGCGAACCGGCGGAAGCTCTCTCCACCATCGTCCACCGGTCGGAAGCGCATAGTGTTGGCTCCGTGATCTGCAAGCAGCTCAAGGAGGTGCTGCCAAAGCAGCAGTTCCAGATCCCCATCCAGGCGGCGGTCTACTCCAAAGTGGTGGCCAGGGAGACGCTCAGCGCGCTGCGCAAGGACGTGACGGGCTACCTCTACGGCGGAGACGTGACGCGGAAAAATAAGCTCTTAAACAAGCAGAAGAAGGGCAAGAAGCGCATGAAGCAGATGGGGAAGGTGACGTTATCTCAAGAAGCGTTCTTAGCGGTCTTGAAGCGCTGACGCGATCGGACTACCGCTACCGTGATGAATTTCGCGTTCGGGATCGAGTGCGCTCTCATGCGGCTCTACAAGGATCCTCCTTTCCCCTTTCATCCTTTTCGCCCTTTTCCTCTAATCGTCATCCGCTGCCTCACCCGCCGCCGGCTGTGTCAATAGCGACCGGTCCACGTCCTCCATGAACGGCTCAAAGACCGTCTGCAGGATGCTCACCGCAAACAGGTGGAGCTTCTCAAAGGGGGGATCCTTCTGGCCACCGCGGTCAGACCGGAAGTACTCCTGCAGAATGAAGCTGGTGAGCTGCAGCACGGTACCGTCAATGTTCCGGTCATCCACCAGGAGGCGATGGAGGATGGCACCGGGCTCCCGGGAGAGCACTAGCTGCATCCGCGTGATCCATTCCAGGAAATCCCGGTTGGTCTGCTCAGAAAGCGCGGTGGTGGTCACGGCTGGCACCCGCGCATCCGGGCCGGGAACGGCTTCTTCCGTTTCGCCCAGATGTTCGCGGACTACAGACCGGCATTCCTCATCAATGAGCGAGAGGATGGCCAGGATGAAGATGGACGGGCAGTCCCGTCCCACCAGGCGGGAGATGAGGACAAAGAGGTGCGTGTACCGGTCGTCATTCAGGAACCGCACGATGGTCTTGGCCACCCGGGAATCCTTCTTCTTGCTCTTCTTCTCCTCCCGCTTGGCCGCCTGCATGGCGGCGGCCGCGGCGGCAAACCGCTGCTTGGCCTCCTCGCTCAGCTGCTCGGGCGCCCCGGATCCGCCCTCGCTCGGTGAAAATGACTCAGCGCCGTATTCGGACATGCGGAGAGCGTACCAGGCGGGCAATCCGGTCGGAAGAGGTGACCCGGTTGGAACGTTGCAAGGTTACGGGGTTACAACGTTACAAGGTTTGGCAAATCCCGTACGTAGTCACGCCGGACACGCGTGAGAAACACGGCAGCCGGGCTGTCACGCCTTTGCCTCCGCCGGGAGAATGTGCACGTACGTGCAGCGCTCCCTAGCGCCGGAGAACTTCCGCACCCGGGCCTTGCTGAAGGAGACGGTGCCGGCCACGGCCGCGTGGATGGTCCAGTCCTTGCCCATGTAGACGTTCTCCCCGGGGCGGTACCAGTAGCCCTTCTGGCGCACCAAGACCTCCCCGGCGCTCACCGCCTGGCCGCCAAACCGCTTCACGCCGCGGCGCTTGGCAACGCTATCTCTGCCGTTCTGGGTAGATCCACCCGCCTTTTTGTGGGCCATAGTGCGGGCATTCTACAAGGAAGATTCCGGCTTGCAAGGCCTTTCACGCTCCGTCAGAATGGCCGCATCTCCGCGGGGTAGAGCAGCCCGGTAGCTCGTCAGGCTCATAACCTGAAGGTCGGGGGTTCAAATCCCTCCCCCGCAACCAACCTTTGCGCAGTAAAGGTTGCCGGCCGTAGCTCTGCCTCGTGCAAGCTAAAGCGGCACTGCGTCTGCGCTACAGTTGATAGGCCAGCAGAGCGGCGGAGCGGCTGTACGTGGCGCGGCCACGCGGCTCAGACGTTCGCGTCCCGTAATCCCTTCTTCAGCTGCTCCAACCGGTCCCGGCCAAACAGGTACAGTTTCCAGTGCTCCAGGATGGGCAGGCTGCGCAGGTACTCCTCCAGCGCCGCCTGGTCCTGGACGGTTTCCTCTGCGGAGGAACCCGGCAGGGGAGCGGGAGACTGCTCAATCAGCAGGAGCTTCTCCCCCGGCCGGAGCCGGTTGAAGTTCTCCTTGGCGTACTTGTCCACGTACTGGGACGACCGGTAGTACTCCAGGTCCCACCGGCTGGCCTCAACCCGCCCGGCCAGCAACCGGTTCTCCTCCGCCATCTTCTTCAGGTCATCCTCAAAGAGCGTGTTGCGGTAGAAGGAAACGGCAAGGCCGAACGCCATGAACCCCACCACGGTGAGGCCTATGACGATCGTGAGCTGCTTGCTCACCGGCTCCAGCTGGCGATAGAAGGCGGAGGCCACGGGATGGCAGCTTACCAGAATGCATGTGAATGTTGAGTCATGAATCATGAATTATGGTCCATCATTCATGATTCGTACTTCCTGATTCCGTATGTTGCTTCCGTTCAAAACCCTCTAGAATCCGCAAGAACGGAACTATGCGCATCTTCTGCAGTGGCATCGGCGGCATCGGGCTCTCGGCGTACGCCGCGCTGGAGCGCGAAGCGGGGCATGACGTGTTCGGCAGTGACCGATCGGAAAGCCCCATCCTGGATTCCCTGCGCGAGCAGGGCGTGACAGTCAGCCTGAATCAGGATGGCAGCGCGCTCCCGGAGGACCTGGAACTCTTTGTCTACTCTGAAGCCATCCCGCCTTCCGCCCCGGAGCGGCTGCGCGCATCCGAGCTGGGCGTGACGCAGCTCTCCTACCCGGAAGCGCTCTCCCGCCTCACGGAGGCCCACACGCTCATCGCCGCGTGCGGCACGCACGGCAAATCCTCCACCACCGCCATGGCCGCGCGCCTCTTGATGGAGACGGGACGGGATCCCACCGTGGTGGTGGGGACCAAGGTGAAGGAGCTGGACGGCAAGAACTGGCGCCGCGGCGGCAGCAGCCTCTTCCTGATCGAAGCTTGCGAGTACCGCAAGTCCTTCCACTTCTACCGGCCGCAGATCGTGCTCATGACCAACTGCGACGGCGATCACTATGACTACTACAAAAGCAAGGAGCTCTACCTGGAGGCATTCCGGGACTTCATCCGGTTTCTGCCGCAATCCGGCACCGTGATCACCCACATGGGGGATCCGGACTGCGCGCGCGTTGCGGGGGAGAGCGACCGGAAGATCCTGGACGCCGACCAGTTCCCGCTCATCGATCTGGCGACCCCCGGTCTCCACATGCAGCAGAACGCGCAGCTGGTCCTGGCACTGGCGAACTTGCTGGACATCCCGCAGGAGGAAGCCGTTGAGGCGCTCAAGCCTTTTGCCGGCACCTGGCGGCGCATGGAGTTCAAGGGAACTACGGAGAACGGTGTGACCGTGGTGGATGACTACGCGCACCACCCGCGGGAGATCCGCGCCACGCTCAAGGCCCTGCGTAACCGCTATCCCAACCGCCGCATCGTCTGCGTGTTCCAGCCGCACACCCACAACCGCACGCTCTCCCTGTACCAGGATTTTCTCCCGTGCTTTGCGGACTGTGACTTGCTCCTCATCCCCAATGTCTACGACGCGCGCACGGATACGGAGACGGATCTGGTGGACGCGGGCAAGCTGGTGAAAGACATTGCCGCGGCATCCCAGATCCCCGTCCGCCACACCAAATCCCTCAAGCGGACAGAGGAGCTTCTGCGATCGGAAATCCTAGAGGACGGCGACGTGCTCCTCTGCATGGGAGCGGGGGATATCACGGAACTGGCGGACGCCATGCTGCCGCAGCCGGCCTGAAGGTTACAAGGTCACGAGTGACGAGTGATACCAACTTGCAATACAAAGGCTACGTATCGGAAGAAGGAACACTCCCTCCTCCCGTACGCCGTAGCGGGATGAGTACCATGCGGCACAAAGAGCGACCGCAAGTTCGTATCATCTCAATCGCGAAGGCGTATGACAAGGTTCGGTTTGGGATTGCTCATTCGTAACGTTGTACCCTCGTAACCTTGTAACTCTTCTGCAAGCAGCAACAATGATTCCATGCGCCGAGCCATCCTGTTGACCGCAACGCTCTTCCTCATCCCCCAGCTGACGCTGGCGGCCGCTTTTCCCAAAGACTTCAAGCTGGTAGAACGGAAACCGGGCGTCGCGCTCCTCAGCCGAGGGAGGGATTTTGTGCAGGTGATCAATCCCGCGGAGGGCGGCGCAATCCACCTCCTCACCGGGAAGGTCATGGAGTGGTCGGAGACGCTCACGCTGGAACGCAAAGGCATTGCAGACTGGTGGAACCTGGCGGAGCGAGACATGGAACGGCCCTTCAGCGTGGTGAATGGACAGTTCTTTAACCAATCCCAGGGCGACCGGGCGGCACTGGCGTTTTCGGTGAAAGCCAATGGCGCCATCATTTCCGGCTACGCCGACCGGACCGAGTACGCGGGCAGGAAGCGCATGCTCCTCCTGGACGGGACCCGGTCGGATGTCCGGCTCTATCCCGATGATCCCGATGCACTCCTCAAGACAGACGCCCTGAACGCCATCGTGGGGCTCGACCCCAGAGCGGAGAAGCAGGCCAGCCGCCGCCGCGGACGGACGTTTTTGGGCGTGGGGAAGCGGGGCACGGTGTACATCTACAGCTCGCCCGCCACCACGCAGAACTACGTGGCCCGGATGCTCCGCAAGTTTGGCGTGAAGGAGGAGAAGATCCTCATGCTGGACGGCGGCGGCTCCGCGTACCTGATGAAAGGCGGCAAGCAGATCCTCACGGCCGTCAAAGGACAGGAAATTCCGGCCCGCGCGTTGCCGCAGGTCCTGACTGTCACGTCCGGGAACGCGTCCCGGACCACCGCCCGCGCGGAGTAGGGGATACGGGGTTTTCACGATTGTTTATCTTGTTTCCGTTTCGGATTTCGAGCTTGAGAGTTGGAAATTGCTCGTTCCCTGACCATCCCGTTCCGCTATCCTGCCTCCGTGCGCTTCCTCCGCCCCCTCCTCTCCCAAGACCGCCTGGCCGGCGGGGCGCTGGTCCTGGCTGTCACGCAGTTCGGCGCGTCCGTCGCGGGCCTCCTGCGCGACCGGGCGCTCTACCGGACATTCCCGGAACTGGGAATCACGGATGTCTACTACGCCGCCTTCCGGCCCTCTGACCTCCTCTTCCAGGTGGGCGTCATGTCCGCCATGGGGACCGTCATGGTGCCGCTCCTGGCGCAGTACCGGTCCCGTGACGACCAGCCGGGCATGAGCCGGCTGCTCGGCGGCACCATGGGCCTGGGCGCCGCGTTCTTTGGCGGTCTGGCACTGCTCCTAGCGCTCGCCATGCCGTCCCTGGCGCCGTTCCTGGTGCAGTTTGAAGGCGAGCAGCTGGCGCTCTATGTCCAGTTTGCCCGTCTGGCGCTGCTCATTAACTTCCTTTTCATCTTTGGCAACGCCGCCGGGCAGGCGCTCATCACGGTGCAGCGGTACTGGATCTACGGCCTCACGCCCATCCTCTACACGGTCGGCACCATCCTGGGCACGCTCTTCCTCACGCCGTTCATCGGCCCGTACGGGCCCATCACCGGCACGCTCCTGGGCGCAGTGGTCTTTGTCCTCTGGCGGCTCAGCGGCATCAGTCTGGCGGGAGTCAGACCGTCACTCAGCCTCTGGCATCCGGATCTGAAGGAGATGGGCGTCCTCATGCTCCCGCGCATGCTGGCACTCGGCGCGCTGCAGGGGCAGCTCCTGTTCTTTGACCGGATCGCATCCGGCCTCAGCCAAGGCGCCATCACGGTGAACGTGGCGGCGCGCAACTTCCAGTCCGTGGTGGTGGGCGTGGTGGGCATCGCGGTGGCCCAATCCGCCTTCCCGCTCATGAGCGCCGCCATCGCACGGGGAGACCGGTCGATCTTCGGCACGTACCTGCGGAAGTCCGCACTCCTCATGCTGGCCGTAACCATCCCCAGCGCCGTGGCGCTCGCGCTGCTCTGGCGACAGGCGGCAATACTGGTGAGCCTGGAAACCGCCATCCTGGCCTTTGCGCAGACCTTGGCCATCTATGCGGTCTCCGTCCCGTTCGAGAGCCTCAACCACCTCCTGCTGCGGTCCTTCTACGCCATGAAGGACACGCGCATTCCAGCCATTGTGAGCGTGCTCAGCGCCGCAACCAGCGTGACGGTGGCCTGGCTGACCGCGCGTCAATACGGACCGCAGGGCTTGGCAGCGGGCTTCAGCGCGGGACAGGTGCTGCAGACGGCGCTACTAGGGGGTCTGATAGCTATTCGACAGAAACAAACGTAGCGGCGAGCCACCTGTAATGAGCACATTGAGTCATGGCTCGCAACTACTCAGCGCAGTGCGCCACTCAATACGCGATCGTAAACCCCTCCCCGCCCTCCTGCGGCGCTTCGCGGACATCGAACCCCGTCACGATCGCCTCCGGCGGTCCTACCCGGCACCACTCTTCCAGATCGTTCACCGCCCAGTCCGGCCCCTCCGCGTGCACCGTCACGGATCCGTCGCCGTTATTGGCCACCCATCCCTGCACGCCCAGATCCCTGGCTTTCCTGACAGTCCGATCCCGGAAGAACACCCCCTGCACGCGGCCGGTGATGTGGAACTCGCGGGAGAGCATGGGAAAAGTATTAAGGGATGGGTATGAACGGGCAAGGGAAACCCCAGAAACGAGAGCGGCCATACGTGGCCGCGGTGTTCAGGGAAAAGGGGTGGATGGCGCTCGACCACTAGGGAACCGTACGCAGTCGTCGCGGGCAAAGGGTCCGCGGGCAGTATGCCCGCTCTCGTGGATAGAAGCTTTACTTCTTCACCTGCGTAATCCTTCGACAAGCTCAGGAGACATGGGCGGTATTACTTCTTTTTAACTTGGGTGAAATCCAGCTCTACCGGCGTCTCACGGTCGAAGATCAGGACCAGCACGGTGAGCTTGCCCTTGTTCACGTCCACGGAATCCACCGTGCCCTCGTAGTTCTTGAACGGCCCGTCCACGATGACCACCAGATCGCCCACCTGGAAATCGCTCTTGAACTTGGCCTCCTGCTCGCCAACTCTTCGCTCAATGACGCCAAACTCCTCCGGAGAGACCGCGACCGGGATGTTCCCGGAGCCCACAAAGCCCGTCACGTTGGGCGTGTTGCGGACCAGGTACCAGCTCTCATCCGTCACGATCATGTCCACCAGCACGTAGCCGGGAAAGAGCTTGCGCTCCTCCTCCACCGCCTCGTTCTTCTTGAACACCAGCTGCTTCTCCTTGGGCACCAGCACCTGGAAGATGTAGTCCCGCATGCCCATGGACTCCGCGCGCTGCTCCAGCGCCTGCTTCACGCTGTCCTCATACCCGGAGTAGGTGTGAATGACGTACCAATTCCGTCCCGCTCGTGGATCCTGCTTAGCCATGGGGTGGGGGATTACACAACAAAGGAGAGGATCGACCGGATGGCCTCTGACAGGCCCAGGTCCACGATCCCAAAGAAGACGGCAGCAAGCGCGCAGAAGCCGATCACGATCGCCGACAGGCGGACCGCCTGGTTGCGGGTGGGCCAGCGCACCTGGTGGAGTTCAGCCAGGGATTCATTGAGGTACCGGATGATGGCGTTCATGGAGACGAGGCGAACCCTATCAAAAAAGCCCTCACGGGCACAGATAGCGTATGGAAAATCGGGGGATCGTGCAAGGCCAAAGGTGCGCCGAGCCGAATGACCAATGCTCAAGCACCAATCATCAATGAATACTCAAATTTTCAATCAAATAAGCGTTTTACACATTCGACCATTTGGTGATTCCTCGCACGGGCTATCACTTCTCCGCATAGGGCGGCGGTTCAATCGCGTGGATCTTGGTGATGGGCAGCGCCACAAACCACACCCGTCCCTTGATGGCACGGCGCGGAACGAACGGCACCGGCTTCTGGCCGTTCTCCAGGGCAAAGCTCCGGGAGTCGTAGCTGCCCTCCCGGTTGTCCCCCAGGAGGAAGTACGACCCCTCCGGCACCTTGTAACTGATGGCATCCGTGTCTTCTCCCGTGGGCGGATGGCGGTAGGTGTTGCCCAAGTTCCGCTCATTGAGATACGTCTCCTCCGGCAGCTGGAGTTCCTGGTTGGAACCGGCCTCTCTGACGTACACGTATCCGTCCCGGATGGTCACCGTGTCCCCGGGCAGCCCGATCACGCGCTTGACGTAGTACTTGCTGCGCTGCTCGGTGGGCGGATGGAAGACCACCACGTCCCCGCGCTGCGGCTCCCCAATGTGATACGCCAGCTTGTTGATGACGATGTACTCCTTATCATGCAGCGTATCCAGCATGGAGTTCCCTTCCACCTGGAACGGGGAGACTAAGAACGTGCGGATGGCGGCCACAACCGCCACGATCACCACGATGTTGAAGAGCACATCCAGCAGGTGAAACAGGATGCCGTGCTGCTTGGGTTGCTGCTCCATAGCGAGAGAAGTGTACGGGGAAAACGGGCCTGCGCCAATGGGTGAGACGCAAGGAAGCCGCTGGGATTACGGTGGCACACCCCAAAAGTAACAGGGGACAAGGGGCATGTATCAAGGGATGAGGGGATAGTCCAAGGTGCGCCTGCGCCCGTATCCCTTTCTACGTATCCCTTACGATGTATTTGTTCGATCGCAAGCGTACCACGCGGCCAACTTCCCGCTATACTCCCTCCATGTTCGAGCGACAGCTCTTCCTCCCTCACCTGGAGGACGGCGAGACGGTGGCGGAGATCGTGCACCGCCACTGGCTGGTGGGGCTCCTGTACCTGTGGTGGCCGGCCTTCTGCGCGGCTACCGGCCTGCTGCTGCTGCCGTTCGTCCTGGGGTCCCAGACCATGACGCTCATCTTCCTGGTCTTCATCCTGGGCTCCGTGCTGTGGGGCGTGCGGAACTTCTTTGATTACTACCTGGATTCCTGGATCGTGACCAACCAAGGGATCATTGATCTAGAGTGGCACGGCTGGTTCCATAGGCAGTCCTCCCGCATCCTCTACAGCGACATCCAGGGCGTGAGCTATGAGATCCAGGGGATACTCGGAACCATCCTCAACCACGGGACGCTGTCCGTGGAGAAGATCTCCAGCGGCGCGGCTGTCACACTGGAGCAAGTGCCAAACCCCAAGGCGGTGGAAGGCGTGATCCTGAGGAACATGGAGACGTACGTGCACGCCAAGAATCTGAAGAACGCCAAGCACGTCCAGGAGCTCCTGGCCACCCTGGTGGCCGAGCACGTGCAGCAGCAGACCATGAAGAAGGCCGAGGAGCCGGAGAAACCTCAGGAGAAAGCCAAAAAACCGACCAAGGCTCCAGCGGCCAGATCCCGCAAGAAGGGATAGGGAATCGAATCAAGACGCAAGGGAGAAGGGATGCTCTTCCGTCATGCCCCTTCCCACGTTCCCTTATCCCTTTATACTCATCCCGTGTCCGACCTCCTCATCACCCTCGGGATCCTGATCGTCCTGGGCATGGGGCTTGCCGTGCTCCTGTGGCCGCGGAAGAGACGATTGGACTCCGCCGCCAAAGCCCGCATCACCGCCGCCTGGCAGCACGCGGTGAACCTGCCAGATCCTCACCGCCGGGTGATGGAAGGGGACAAGGTGCTGGATCATCTCCTTGCCGCACTCGGCTACAAGGGGACGCTGGGGGAGAAGCTCAAAAGAGCCGATCGGATCCTGCCGGACAAAAACGGCGCCTGGCGGGCGCACAAGCTCCGGAACCGCCTAGCCCACGAGCCAGGCGCGCAGGTGTCCCCTAAAGAGGAGGCGGAGGCGATGGCGGCGTTCGAACGAGTGGTGCGGAAGTTCACGCAGTGAGCGTGCCGGATGGGATTCCGGGCATCCGACCCGCCTGTATACTCCCCCCATGCAGAAGGTCTTAACCGTCCGCGCGCAGAATCCGGAGTTCGTCTTCAAGCTGAGGCGCAAGCTCTCTGCTGCCAAGCGGGGAGCGGTGACCGCCGCCATCAAGCAGAGCCCGCTCTACTGCCGCAGCTACAAGCAGCACGGAACGGTGTGGTATGAGCTGAGGTCCAGCCGGAACCTGCAGCTCACCAAGACGCCGGATGCCGCGCTCTATGTGAAGAGCGATTACATCTACCTCATGCGGAAATCCAAGTTCGCCCCGCTGTGGAAGGATCTGGACGCCCTGCGGCGCTGCATTGAGAAGGACTTAGTCTTCATCACCAAGGGGATCTTCTACGCGTGCGAGCCGTGATCGCGCCCGCTCCAACGCAGAGCGGAACGCGAGTACACTGGCCACTAACATCTGACCACTGACCACCCCGTGAAACCCTCACTCGCCATCATTGGCCTAGGCAACCCCGGCAAGTCTTACGAGCAGACGCGCCACAACGCGGGTTTCCAGGCGATCGACGTGCTGTCTGACGCGTTTGGGGAAGGGGAGTGGAAGGAGCGGCCCAAGTTCTCCGCCCTGGTGCAGGAGGCCCGCATCCTCACGGTGCCCATCTTGCTCGTGAAGCCGCAGACGTACATGAACCTGTCCGGGGACGCCGTACGGAAGATCGTGGACTTCTACAAATTGGATCCCCGGGAGCAGATCCTCATCCTGTGCGACGAGATCGACATCCCGCTCGGCGAGCTGCGGCTACGGAAGAAAGGCGGCCCCGGCACCCACAACGGGCTCAAGTCCGTCCACCTTCTCTATGGAGAGGATTTCCCGCGGCTGCGGATTGGCGTGGGGCCTAAGCCCGACCAGCTGGACCTGGCGGCGTGGATCCTCAGCGTGCCGCCGCCGGAGGACCAGGAGCTCCTGAGTGTCACGCTCAAGCAGATGCCGGACATGGTGCGGCAGTACGTGCTGGGGGAGATGTAACTCCTCAATCGGGCCGTCTGCCGCCCCCTCCCCGGTCCGCCTGAGGCGGACCACCCCTCCCCCGCGACGGGGGTGGGGATGGGGGTGGGGGCTGGCACCAGATCCGTTCATTGACCAGGAACAGCCGCAAGCTAAAAAGACCCGCCTTCGTCCGTTCTCGCAGACTAGGGCGGACAGGCGTCGCTTGCGCTTACTCTTTTTCGTAAACACTCGATGGAAGTTAACCCCTCAAATCATCCTTCGAGGTCCCGCCGCTCATTCACGGGGTATGTCGCAGTTGAGTAGACGAGTCTCAGAGGTGGGCGGGGCACCTCAGCATGATAAGAAAAGAAAGGTCCCCGCTGCGGAGACCTCTCTTGCGTGCGTGGAGAAAGAACGTCTACAGGAAGAACCGGCGCAGGAAGTAGCCAAGCGCGCCGGCACCGGAAACCATCATGCTGGCGGTGGCCGCGGCCGGAACCGCACCGGCGCTTGATCCGTGGGTGACGGGCCGGAGGAACGCGCGCTCGCTCTGCAGCGGTCCGGTGTAGCCGGCGCCCGTCTGCGGCAGCTGCTGCAGGATCCGCGCCTGGACGGTGGCGGACTGGGAGCCCTTGGAAGAGGTCATGGTAGCGGTGTTCACAATGATGTCCCCGTGGCGGAGCGTTGCAGCCGCCTGGCCGGTGTAGCGGATGGTCCGGCTCTCACCGGCATTCAGCGTGCCAAGCTCGTACGTGATGCGGCCGCCCGCAATCATGTTGCCGCCGTCCGCCACCTGCACCAGGAGCTGTGAGGCATTGAACACGTCCTCAATGCGTACGTTCTGCATGGCCTCGCTGGTGCCGTTCTTCACCATGAGCGAGTAGGTGATCTGATCGCCGGGCTGCGCGTCATAGCGGTCCGCGGTCTTCTCAAAGCGGATCACGCCAGGCAGAGGATTGGACGCTACCTCCTCCTCAATCACGTCCGTGTCCTCCGTGGCGGAATCATCGTCCGTGCGAGCCTCCAGGCGCAGCTCGTCGCCGTCCTCCGCATCACAGTCCACGGTCACAGTCAGCCTGAGCTCCTCCTCATCGTCTCCGTCCACGCGGATGTCCTGCCACTCCGCGCGGTTGCCGCTGCGCTCGTCGCCGCCATCGGACGCGTCATCAAACTCCGTCTGGTCGTCCAGATCCGCCACCACGTCCACCGTGGCGTCACGGTCATTGCGGTTGATGAGGCGGATGCGGTACTCCAGCTCCTCGCAGGGTTTCACTGGATCGGGATCATCCACAATGTCGATGCGGATGTCCTCATCGCCGCCCTCGTCCTCCACACGCGTCTGCTCGCTGTCATAGGCGCTGCCGGCGGTAGCCGTGGTGTGGAGCGTCTGGCCGTCCCGCGCATCGCGGTCCACGCGCACATCAAGCGTGTAGCACCGCGTCTCATTGGCGGCAAAGGACTGGTTGGTCCACTGGACCTCTCCGGAACTGGCGAGGAACCCGCCGTGACTGGCGCTGCGGAAGTCCGTGCGCGGATCCAGCGACTGGCGCACCGTGGTGGTGGCCGGAGCGTTGGTCTGATTGGTCACGCAGGTCTCATACCGCAGGTTCTCATCCGGTCGCACGGGATCCGGGCTGTCTGTGATGGTCACGCGGAAACTCTCCTGCGTGCTTCCCACAACGGCCGTGGTGTCCGTAGCGCTGGGTCCACCCTGGATCTGCGCGGTGTTGCTGATGATGACACCGTTCTGGGCGTCATCCCGCACGCGCACCTGGACGGTCAGGATCTTCTGGCCGTTCCCGGGTACGTTGAGTCCGTTCCACGTGAGCGTGTTGCCGGTTACCAAAGGGCTGTCCGATGCGCTCTGGTACGTCACCTGGGACGGCAGCGCATCCGTCACCGTCACGCCGGACGCAGCGGCGGGGGAGGAGTTCTGGATGGTGATGGTGTACGTCAGCGTCTCACCCGGCTGCGCCGTGGTCCGACCGTCCGTCTTAGTGATGGACAGCACGGGCTGCGGCACGTTGATCTGGCGGTTCTTGAACGTCACGCCGGCGCACTGGGAGCCGGAAGTCACGTTCACCGTGCCGCCCGCAGGCGTCACGAGGACGTTGTCCCAACCGGACTGCGCCACCTCCGTCACCGTGTGCTGGCCCACCGGCACGTTCTCAAACCGGGCGATGCCCTGGCTGCTATTCTGCACCGTCTGGCTGCCGTCCAGCTTGAAGGTGAACTGCGGAGTAATGGCAAGCCTGTTACTGTGCCAGTCAAACGCCTCTTTCTGGATCTCCACGCAACCCGTCTCGACGACCGGACACAGCACAGTGGTTGTCACCTGGTTGCTGGTGACCGTTGCGGCGCTGGCGCCGGAGACGGTGGCG
>CAZWIA010000018.1:19458-21814 GCA_964633955.1 uncultured Candidatus Peribacteria bacterium
GCTGGGCGGAGGTCTTGTCCACGGATTTCTGGAGGGCGAGGGCGGAGGGGGGGCACAGTACCGTGAACGGCGCGGCATTGGAGGGCACGGGGGACGTGCCATTGGCGGAAACCACGGCCGTGTTGGTGAACGCCTGGCACGCGGCGGCCTCAAGGACGCCAAAGGTCAGGCTGAACACCCGCTCTTCACCGGGAGCCAAGTTGGGGATCCCGCAGCTCACGCTGCCGCTGGGCAGCACGCCGCAGGAGGCATTGGAGGCGAACTGGTAGGAAAGGCTGGCTGGAACGGCATCGGTGACTATCACGTTCTGCGCCGTCTGCTGGCCGGTGTTGCGCACGCGGAGCGTGAAGGCGATGGCCCCTCCGCGGGTCACGGTCGGCTGCTGGGCGGTCTTCTCAAGAGTCAAGGATGCCGGGGCGCACTCCACAGTCAGGAACGCGTTGCCGCTGGACACCGGAGTTCCATCACCCACGCGCGCCTGCGCCTGGTTGGCGATGGTGCCGCAGACCGCATCCTGCTTCACGCGGAAGGTCAGACTAAGAGCCCGCGTTTCACCGGCACTCACGGTCCCAAGACCGCAGATCACGGCGTCCTGGTTTAGGGAACAGCTGGCGCCCGTGGCGGATTGGTACTCCAGCCCCGCGGGCACGGCGTCCCGCACCACCACGCTCTGGGCATCGGTCTCACCGGTGTTCTGGACGGTGATATCAAAGGTGGCGTAGCCGCCGCGCGTCACCGTGGCGGGCTGGCGGGTGACCTTGGTGACGGCCAGCGTGGCCGGAACACACGCGACCTCGGTGGAGACCGCGTTGCTTTGGGTCAGATCGGCATTGTCCGCCCGAGCGTAGCCGACATTACTGAACGGACTGCCGCACGCTGCGCTCTGCATGACGCTGGTGACGATGCGCAGCTCACGCACGGCCTGCGGCGCCAGGGAGAAGCTGCCGCAGGTGACCTGGTTGCCGGCAATGCTACAGACGGGATCAGATTGCTGGGCGTTGTAGAGGAGCGGGAAGGGCAGCTGGTCCGTGACCGTCATATTGTTGGCCGTAACAGTTCCCGTGTTCTGGATACGCAGGACATACGTGAGGCCCTGACCGCGGCTCACCTGCGTCTGGCCCTGCGGGTCCGTCCGCTTCTGGATGCTGAGCGTGGTGGTGGTCACCGGGCAGTCCACGGTGGACTGCGCCGTGGCGGTATCATTGGCAGGGTTGGTATCCTGCACGGCAGACTGCACCCGCACGCGGTTCACCACCGGCGCTCCGCACTGGAGCGTGGTGGCAGCCTGGAACGAGATGGTGAAGCTGCGCATCTGTCCCGGCGCCAAATTGGATCCCTGGCAGACCACGTTCTGACCGCTCTGCTGGCAGGTGAGGAAATCCGAGTTCACGTTCGTGAAGGTGAAGCCGGCCGGGATCTCATCGGTCACCGTGAAAGACGGCACGGTAGATGGGCCGTTATTTCGTACGATCACCGTGTACTGCACGGTCTGTCCGCGCAGGACGGTGGCCGGACCCGTCTTCTGGACGGACAAATCTGTCGTGGGCTGCCGGACCGTGACGGCCCGTCCGCAGATCTCCGTTCCCACCTGTTGACCGCCGGACATGAGGCGCCCCACGACGGTATAGGTTCCTGGCGTCTGAGGAGCCGTGATGGGAATGGTGAAGACGGCAGTCTGACCGGGCGCCACGGACTGCAGCAGAGCGACGCCGTTGTAGCCGGGAAGTGTTGGCGCCTCCGGCAGGTCCACGCGGTCCAACCGGTGCGTCTGGGGCTGCCAGGTAGTATTCCCCTCATTGCGATAGCGAATGGTCACCGTGCCCGCCTGGCCCGGTTCCAGTACGTCTGGTCCCGTGGCATCCACGCAGACAGCCTTCTCCTCGACCGGTGCCGCGCACAGCGGCAGCTGGAGATTGACCTGCGTCTGCAGAATCTGGTAGGTGGCCCCAGCCTGGATCTGGCGCGGTGCCGCACCGTACGTGAGCAACACGTGATACGCGCACTGGGGCACGGATACCGTGAACTGCGTTGTACTGCGTGCCTGCACTGTCCGCACGCCGGAAGCGGCAAAGAACACCTGGCTGGGACGAAGCGGCTGGGATTCAAACAGCTTGTAGGACGCCAGCTCCGCGGGGAAGGAGCAGTCCGTGTCGTTCACAATCTGCGCCGTCCCGGCGCTCGCGTTCATACTCACCTGAATCCTGCCCTGCGCAATGAACGTCTGCACCTGGTCATAGGTCAGCGGCGATACGCAGACGGGGGGAGGCGGGGGGGGAGGGGGGGGGGGGGGGGGCGGCGGCGCCACGGGACGACTCAAGGCCACACAGTCAAGCGCGTGGGCCGCGTGGGCGGCGTA
>CAZWIA010000019.1:0-20519 GCA_964633955.1 uncultured Candidatus Peribacteria bacterium
TGGGGCTGTAGCTCAGCTGATAGAGCGCCGCATTCGCATTGCGGAGGTCAGGGGTTTGAATCCCCTCAGCTCCACCAACACATCTCATTCAAACCAAACATTTTGTTTATCTGAAGAGCAAAAGTGAGAACTTTTTCTTTTAAGAAATTAACTAGCTCGACCTGCAGAGACTTAAATTAAGTCCAGTCCAATAAATCTGTTAATATGTCGCTGTGCTCACAAGAGAAAAAATCATCGATGAAATCAAACGTACCGCTACACAAAATGGAGGAAAGCCGTTGGGTGTAGCAAGATTTGAGCATGAAACAGGAATTAATCCCTATGATTGGGGTAAATACTGGGCTCGATTTGGTGATGCCCAAAAAGAGGCAGGCTTTGAGCCGAATCAACTCCAAGGTGCCCATGCAGATGACTTCCTCATTGGAAAAATAATTGGGCTTGCTCGTAAATTGGGTAAATTTCCAACCTACAGAGAAATTCAAGCAGCAAAAAATAGTGATAACGAATTCCCTGATAAAGGAGCATTTTATCGTCTTGGAACCAAGACACAGTTTGCGACCAAGGTAATGGAATTTTGCCAAGGCAAATCCGATCACACAGATATCATTGAGATGTGCGATCTTGTTCTAGCTAAAGCTAGCGACAAAGAAACTACTGATGATGTTGATCAAATTTTAGGTGAAGTATATCTCTTCAAATCAGGCCGTTATTACAAGATTGGAAAAACGAACGACACGGTACGACGTGGAAGTGAGCTAAGGATTCAACTGCCAGAAAAGATGGACTTGATTCATTCCATCAAAACAGATGATCCGAGCGGCATTGAGTCCTATTGGCACAAGAGCTTTGAGTCAAAGCGTATGAATGGTGAATGGTTTGATCTGACATCTGCCGATATAAAGATCTTTAAGAGGTGGAAGAGGATATACTGAATCAAAGTAGCATGATTCGGCAAAGAGCAGTAGTATAACTATACAATATACATAGCCTGACTGTCTATCGTGAGATCCTGCCTTCAGCACGTATTCCTTCATTCCTCTATACTCTCCTCATGACCGATCCCCTCCCCCAGACCAAGAGCGAGTGGCAGTCCTGCCTCACGCCGGAGCAGTATAGGATTTTGCGGGAGAAGGGCACGGAACAGGCGTTCACCGGGGAGTACTACGGGCTGAAGGATGCCGGGGTGTACACGTGCGCCGGGTGCGGGCAGGAGCTCTTCCGGTCCCAGGAGAAGTATGACTCCGGTACCGGTTGGCCCAGCTTCTGGCAGCCGGTGAGTGATGACAAGGTGGAGTCGCAAGAGGACCAGAGCCACGGCATGCGGCGGGTGGAGGTGACGTGTCGCCGCTGCGGCGGGCACCTGGGACATGTGTTCCCGGACGGACCCAGTCCCACAGGATTGCGCTACTGCATCAATTCCGCGGCGCTGAAGTTCGCGTCCCAGGCGGAATCCCCCGGAAAACAGGCCACCTGATCCCTTGGCAGTCCCCTACTCTATGGTATGCTCCGCGAGCTGAAAACCGTGGCCCGCTCGCTCAGTTGCCCAGCCCCGCGTAGCGGGGCGTCAGGAAACAACTCCTGCTCGCTCTCTGTTCCTTTCTTCACTCGCATCAACGTCAGTGGCCCGGTAGCTCAGTTGGTAGAGCACTCGCCTGAAGAGCGAGGTGTCACCAGTTCGATCCTGGTCTGGGCCACCATATTGAAATCTCACTCTCGGAAAGAGGTGAATCGCCTTTGTAGGCCCTTCCAGCGGAGACAAGGGCCGGTTCGGGCCGACTCAGTAGCTTTCGGTGTGCCTCGACACCCTCTTGAATGTGGAAATACGGGAAGGTGGCTTCCCTATTCACCAAACCCCGGAACAACTTCCAGTTCGAGCCGATGGTCGTCAGAATCTCACGTTTCAGGGCTACGTCGGTATCCGGGCTGTCGAAGTGCATCAGGGCGTTTTGGGCAAAATCGAAAATCCGAATGGTCTGGTCCAGCGCCGAGTCGGCGTTGCGCTCGTTTTCATCCAAAAGCGCTTTGTACCGGTCGCGTTCTGCCGCTAGGGAATCTTTCTGCTTCCGGAGTTCATCGTCGCTCAAGAGCGATTTATCACCGTTGGCTGCCGACACGTAGAGGCTGACGAGATTTTGCATCGCCTTCATGCAATTCTCGTATTTCCGGCGGATATCCTCCCGCTGCGTCTTGTGTTGTTTCTGATCATGGACGCCGTGCTCCTTGGCAGCCTGGGAGACGGGGATGGCCTCGTCTCTCACGCGCTTGAGGATCTGCTCCTTGACGTCCGGAGCGATGCGGTGGTGTTTGCTTAGTTCATAAAAGTATTGTATAATATGATCAATACACACATGTACACCCGTCTGTCCGCCCTGCAGGCCATCCTGGGAATCCTCACGTGCGCCATCTTGATCACGGTGACGCTCTTGGCGCAGCTGGTATGGGCGGCGGAACCGCCGCCGTCCGCCATGGCCATGCGGATTGCAGAGCGGCTGGAGCGGCGGCTCCTGCGCCATGGGCGGTCCGCCCCGTCTGTTGAGGCGCTTGCGCGCGCCGTAGCCGAGCGCCAGCGGCTCCTCGCTTCCGCGGTGGACGTGACCCTGGTGCCGGAGAGCGGGACGGGCATGGTGCCGTGGCGAGCCACGGTGGCGGAACACCCGCAGTGGGTGGCCTACCGGATCAGTCTCCTGCGAGCGGAATCCTTCCTAGATCCCGCGGCTGTCCGCATGACCGTGGAGGGCGGTCAGGTACCGGGCACGTCCGCGCCGGTACCCATGAACGTGACAAACGTGGTGCCGGACCGCGCGGTCCTGCGCGCCGTCACGTCCGCCACGGCGCAGAACGGCGTGGGCCTGGCGGATGGTGCTGCGGAGAAGCTCACGCAGGCGCTCCAGGCGGGTGTGTCCACGCTGGAGCTCCGTTTGAGCCCCAAGCCTGCCGTCATCCGGGATCTCAGCAACTCCGGTCTGGACGGCCTCTCGCTCTTAGCCACGGGCCGCTCCAACTTCAAGGGGTCGGACTACGGGCGCATCGCCAACGTGAAGAAGGCGCTCACCAAGCACGTACACAACGTGGTGGTGCCGGCGGGCGCCGTCTTCTCTTTCAATGAGACGATCGAGGGCGCCGGCGGCTGGCAGCTGGCCAAGATCATCGTGGACGGCAGTTTGGAGATCGGACCTGGCGGCGGCATCTGCCAGGCGTCCACCACCGTCTTCCGCGGGATGCTGCTGGCGGGCCTGCCGGTGATCCGGCACCGCAGTCACAGCCTGTACGTGACGTACTATGAGAAGTACGGCGTGGGCCTGGATGCCACCGTCTTCCCCGGCAGCCAGGATCTGCAGTTCTTGAACGACACCGGCCATCCCCTGCTCCTCCAGTCCGTCATCAACGGCTGGGAGGCGGAGGTACGGGTGTGGGGGATGCCGGACGGGCGCAAGGTGACGCTCGCCGGGCCGTACTTCCACAACACCGCGCTGCCCGGCATGACCATCAGCGGACGATCCATCCGCGCCAATGAGATCCTCTGGACCCGGCGCGTGGAGCGGTCGGACGGGAGCGCGGAAGTCCGGTCGGTCTACGCCCAGTACCGCAGCCTGCCCAGGTCCATCACCCTCAAGTACCAGCCGGAGACGTTGCACGGAGCGGGGCTCTGACGCGTTGACCGGGATGCTTGGAGGAGGGTCAGATTTGTACTGCGCACTAAAATCCCTAAACCCAGAACGCAAAACTGGGCTCAACCCTGTAATATCCCCCGCTGTCTCCCGTCTCACGCGTGGGACCGGTGTGCTGCGGGCCGGCGCGGAGGCGGCTCCGCTGATCGATTCCCTTTCCCTCCGCCACCCCCCGCGTGCATACTGATCCTCACTTCCCTCCCCTGACCCGCTATGCCTAAGACCGTGCTTGTGGCTGAGGACGAGCCGTTCCTCTCCATCATCATCAACGTGGAGCTCAAGGAACGCGGCATCCAGCCCATCAAGGCCCGTGACGGCCTGCAGACCATTGAGGAGATTGAGCGGCAGCAGCCGGACTTGCTCCTCCTGGATCTGCGTATGCCCAACGTGGACGGCTTTGGCGTCTTGGAGCACATCCGGAAGAAGGGCTACACCTTTCCCGTCGTGGTCTTCTCCAATATCAGCGACCAGGTGGAAATTGACAAAGCAAAGCACGATTACGGCGTTGCCGACTACATCGTGAAGAGCAATGTGGATTGGGATGAAATCGGGTCCGTAGTGGAGAAGTATCTTGCCTAAGTCTTCTTCCATGTTCTGCTGTCAGAACCATCCTCATCGACCGTCATCTTTCATAGCGGTCCACTCCCTCCAGGCTGCTCAGGGGAGAGCGTTGTGATAATGGGAGAGGCTGGAGAGGCCGCGTTCGTACCATGTATGTCTGAATCCGCACCCGTCACACCCCCCACCGTTCTGGTTGTAGAAGACGAGCCGTTCCTGCGGGATACCATCCAGCAGGAGTTGGAGCAGCACGCCGTGCAGGTGCTCTGCGCCTCCAATGGAGAGGAGGCGCTCCGGCTGCTGGACCAGCATGATCCGGTGCTGATCCTCCTGGATCTCCTCATGCCCAAAGTGGACGGCATAGGCGTGCTGAGCATCCTGCGCCAGGCCGGCCGCCAGACGCCGGTGGTGATCCTATCCAACCTCAGCGACGAGCTGGACCGCCAGCGCTGCGCGGACTTGGGCGCGCGCGGATTCCTGGTGAAGAGCGACATGGACGATGACGACCTCTGGCCCAAGATCAGCCAGTTCCTGCCAGGATAGGAAGGATAGCGAAAGGGCGAAGAAGGTGATGAGGGTACGGAAAGGACACCCAAGGCATAGAAGGCGACGAGGACGACAACAGCCCTGGTGACTCTCCCGCATGGCAGTTGCGTCTGCACTCGTCATTTGATCAAAAAATTTTCTGATGCATTCGTCAAATCGGATCACCGCATCGCCTCATACTGGTGCGCTACACTCTGTTGCGTCTCTCTTTTCTCCCGCATGGTCCACACAGCCTCTCCCGCCGGAAGCCACTCAAACCCCTCTGCGGGAAACCAGTCGCATCCGCCTGTGGTGAGCCCGTCGAATCCATGGTTCGCTGTTTCCATGGGGCTCATCGGCATCATCGTGGGCTACACGATCGGCACGAATGGCGCGCTCCGCATCAATGCCGTTCCGCCGGTACCCAACGCCCCGATCGCCCCGGATGCCCCCGCCCCGTCCGCTCCCGTGCCGCCCGTGAGCCGGGAGGACCACGTGCGCGGCAACCGCCGGGCCAGGGTCTCGGTCATCGAGTACTCGGACTTTGAGTGCCCCTTCTGCAAGCGCCACCACCCCACCATGCAACAGATCCTGCGTACCTACGGGGATGACGTGAACTGGGTCTACCGCCATTTTCCGCTGACAAGCATCCACCCCAATGCGCAGAAGGCGGCGGAAGCGGCGGAGTGCGCGGCGGACCAGGGCGGCAACGAGGTCTTCTGGACTTACGCGGACGCGCTCTTTGCGGCGGAGGGCCTCAGCCGGGAGGTGTTCGATCGGATTGCCCGGGATCTGCAGCTGGACCTGGAGGAATTCCGCACGTGCCTGGATGACGGGACGTTCGCGGACGCGGTAGCGGACCAGATGGCCGCCGGCGCGGCTGCCGGCGTGCAGGGCACTCCGGCCAACTTTGTGGTGCGGAACGCGGACGGAGAATCCCGCAGCGTGGACGGCGCGCAGCCATTTGAGAGCTTCAAGTCCGTCATTGACGAGCAGCTGCAGTAACTCCCTTCCCCTTCTCTGCCATGCCGTACGCATCGTTCCCCCGTCTCACCGTCCTTGCCACCCTCACCCTGGCGCTCACTGCATGCGGATCTGCTCCGCCATCGCCGGAGGAACTGCCGGAGCCGGTCGCATCCTCCAGTGCCGCGTCCTCAGAGGCGCCCCGGCCGGTCACCTACCAGGGACAGGTGCAGGAAGCGGGCATCTCCATCTACCAGGAAGGCACGCATCGGTTGGTTCTGCCGGACGGATCCTTTGTGTTGCTTCAGAGCAGCGTGCTGGATCTCAATGCCTTCCTGGGGCAGACCGTGGAGGTGCGGGGGTTGGAGCGCAGCACGGTGGAGGCGGGCGGTCTCATCGTGGACGTGGAGAGCGCGAGTGTTGCGGGGGCGTCCAGCACGGAATCTGCCAGCTCCGCGGAATTCCTGAGCAGCGCGGCTGTGAGCGCCATGCCTGTTCCGCCGCCTCCCGCGCCGGTGCCGGCCGCAGAGTCCTCTGCCCCAGCCCCCACAGGCGAACTTTCTGGTCCCGCCGCGGCCATGGCCAAGGCGCGGGTGGACGCCACCACCATGACGCAGCAGTACTGCAGCGGGCGCGCAGGGTTCTGCGTGCCCATCCATCGCAATGGGTGGTGGAACGCGTTCGGCGCCACGGGGGAGGCCCAGTGGCACGTGGAGGTAAGCACGGAAGAGATCACGGAGCTTGGCCAGGGACCGCTGGCTGTAGACGTGCTCCCGGCATCCGCGGGCGCCGCCGCGGACGGCCAGGTGACGGTGCAGGGCGGCCGGGCAGTGGGATACCGTTCCTGGGAGGGCAAGGTCATCCGCATCAGCGCTCCCGCGGAGCTGCAGACCATGGCGCAGTACATGCTGCAGAACATCTCCCTCCCGCCAGCGAGTGCCTCATCGGCCGTGGTGCCCTGAAGCTGCTCCCTCTTCCTCTCCTCCTCTGATCCATGCGCCTCTTCCGGTATTCCTTCCGGCAGGATGACGGAGCCGTGCGCACCGGCAGCATTGAGGCGGCCAACATCCAAGCGGCGCGCTCCGCCCTGACGGACATGGGAATCTCGCCCACGGATCTGCGGGAGGCGGAGGAGCGGATCGTGATGGTGGCGGAGGGGCAGACCGTGCCGGAGCCGGCCAAGCCGGAGGAGGTCATAGACTGGTCCGCGCCGCAGAACTCTGCTGTATCTCCGGCGCGTACGGGCTACCATCCTTTCACGGAGACGCTGCGTCTGTATGCCGGGTGGCTCGCGGCGTGGTACTTTCTCATCTTCGCATTCGGCTCTTACCAGCTGCTGCGCGACCGGGACCTGGGCATTCCCTACCTGCCAGAACTCTTCCGATCCAAGACCGTCCTGAGCCTGGCGTTCACGGCGTTTCTTTTTCTTACACTGAGCTCGATCCATAGACGATCGCGGGGCGGCGCGCTGCTGGGAGCGGTCTTCACGATTGTGGGGGCGGGGGTGCTGTTTGTGTTCTGGGGGAACGTCTGACATCAGTTGCGAGTTACAGGTTTGACGTTACGAGTTCAGCTCATAACTGCTCACTCGAAACTCGTCACTTTGAATACCAGTAATGCAGCAGTCCGCTCAGAGTCCGAGCTGCCGCCGGATCTCCTCCGCCTGGGATTGCGCCTCATCCTGCGCGTTCTGCTGGACTGCCACAGTCTGCAGATCCTTCCAGTCCTCCGCGTGCTTCTGTTCCAGCTTCATGAGCTGCAGGAGGTGCTTGGGAGAGAGCTCGGAGAACTTGCGTCGCTCCTCGTCCAGGATCTTCTGGAGTTCATCCATCTGGAACTGGCTCAGCTTGGGGATGGCCTGGATGATGCGCCACTTCTCATCTCGCGTGAGGGAGATGGAGCCCCGTAGGAGCGTGAGGAACATCTGCTCGTCAAACGCGGTCTCCGGGTGCGCGGGGACCTGGATGTTGTCATTGGTGAGGGCCGTAGTGATGGATCCGAACCGGTACGTTCCCACCTGCGCCAGGATTTTCAGGTCTTCCTCGTCATACCCCATCTCCGCCGTGGCCTGCACGCCGGGGGGCGGCGGGGGCGGGCCGGAGTCCTGCGGGGGGGCGGCGTCATCATCCCCCTGGCCGCCCGTCCCGGCGCCCGCGCCGGATGGCGGAGCCGGCGGTGCGGCAAATACCTGCGTGGGATCCAGTCCGCCGGTAGGCACCGGATCGCCCGGGCGAGGCGGGGCGGGCTGGCTGCCGTCGGTCGGAGGCGTGTGGTCGTCCATAGACAGGGGCTGGAAGAATTCGTTCAAATCAACTCTAGCAGCGAATAGGGCTTTCTCAAGGCAAAGTATAAGGGTAACAAGGGTGAAAAGGGTATAAAGGATGAAAAGGCTAAAAGGGGTGGAAGGGTGAACAGGATGGGAAGGACACGGGGATCCCTGTTATCGTTATCCTTTTGATCATTTTAGCCTTTTCTGCCATTTTTACCCTTTTACCAGGTACTTCTCCGCCGCTTTCCGGCACCGCGCGATGAACTCCGGGTGCATGAACGCGCCCACTTCCGCGTCCGGAATGCCGCTCTGGCGAAGGCCAAAGAGCTCCCCCGGACCGCGCAGGCGCAGGTCTATCTCCGCCAGTTGGAAGCCGGAGTGGTACTTCTCCATCGCCTTCAGGCGCTGGGAGCCTGCCTGAGCCTCGTCCGTGGTGAAGAGGAAGCAGTGGCTCTTGTGGTCCCCGCGCCCCACTCTCCCCCGCAGCTGGTGCAGCTGCGCCAGCCCAAACCGCTCGGCGCCTTCAATCACGATGATGGTGGCGTTGGGAACATCTATGCCCACTTCAATGACCGACGTGGAGACCAGGATGTCCGATTCCCGGTCGCGGAAGCCCTGCATGATGGTCTGCTTCTCCTCCGGCCGCATCTTCCCGTGCAACATGGCAATGCGGCGATGCGGGAAAGCGTCCTGGAGCCGCTTGGTCTCCTGCTCCACGCTGCGGACCTCATCCAGCTCCCTGGATTCCGTGATCAGCGGACAGATGACGAACGCTTGCCGGCCTTCCTGGATCTGGCTGTCAATGAACCGTTCGACCGTGTGGCGTTCGGATGGCGGGACGACCGCCGTATGGATAGGCTGCCGATTGCCCGGTTTTTCCAGGAGGACGGAGAGGTCGTGGTCGCCGTAGGCGGTGAGCGCCAGCGTGCGCGGGATGGGCGTGGCGGTCATGGCCAGCACGTGGGGGTAGCCCTTCTCCTTCAGGCGATCACGCTGCATGACGCCAAACCGGTGCTGCTCGTCGATGATCACCAGCCGCAGGTCGTGAAACTCCACATCGTCCTCTATCAACGCGTGCGTACCAATCAGGATGTCCGTCACGCCGGCCGCCACCCGCCCCTTGATTTCCTGCGCCTCGCCGCGCGGGACGGATCCCGTGAGGAGCGCCACGCTGGGCAGGCGGAAGTCTGCCAGGCCGGGAAGCCGGTTGGCCTGCAGATAGCGGTGGAAATTCAGGAGCAGCTTGAGCACGCCCGCCGCGTGCTGCCGGGCCAACACCTCAGTGGGTACCATGAGCGCGCACTGCCCGCGGTGGAGCAGCGTATTGGCCATGACGGCCACGGCAACGAGTGTTTTCCCCGAGCCCACGTCTCCCTCCAGGAGGCGGGACATGGGCACGTCCTTCTCCATGTCCCGCAGGATCTCATAGATGGCCACCCGCTGGCTGTCTGTGGGCGTGAAGTGGAGTGAAGAGAAGAGTGCCTTGATCAGCTCCACGGACATGGGCGTGCGCAGCCGGTCCTGCGCCGCCTGCACCAGCTCCTGCTTGCGCCGGAGCGCACCGGCCTGCAGGAGCGCCATCTGTTCAAACGCGATCCGTTCCCGGGCGCGCGTCACCTGCTCCGGGTTGTCCGGGAAGTGCATGGCGCGGATGGCTTCCCGTCTGGAAAGCAGGCTCTCCTCCTTTACCAGATCTCCCGGCAACGTCTCGGGCAGCTCATCGATCGCATCCCGCAGCAGGTGGATTTTCTCCCGCAGCCACTTGGTGTTGATGAGGTCGTGCTGGGGGTAGACCGGCACCAGCCTTCCGGCGTGCACCAAGGGCCCTGCGCCCGCCCGTTCAAACGTAGGACTCTGGAACTGCAGTTTGTAGCCGTTCTCCAGGAGCTTCCCCGTGAGCACCACCTCCTGGCCGTCCTTCAGCATGCGCATGATGTGCGGCTGGTTGAACCACACCACTTCCGCCGTGTCCCCCTCCGCGTCCGTGAAGAGCGCTGTCACCAGCTGCTTGCCGTGCCGCGTGCGGACCAGCTTCAACCGATCGATCTGTCCCCGCACCGTGGCCTTGCTGTCCAGATCCGCGGTGGCCAGCGTCACAACCGCGCTCAGGTCCTCGTGCGAACGGGGCAGGTACAGGAGAAGATCCTCCACCGTTTCCAGGCCCATGTCTTTCAGGACGGCAATGTGATCCGTGGTCGTCCGGAGCGCCTTGGAGAGAGGAGTCTTGGGGTTCACGGGGCTAGTATAAAGGAGGGAGGACGGTTGTACACCTTTACGAGGGTGACAAGGGCGACAAGGGTTACAAGGGTAGAAAGGGCTCTCCTTGTCACCGTTTTCGCCGTTGTTACCCTTGTCATCCGTTGTTCGGAGTCATAGGCATCCACTGTTACCCATGCTACTCTTCCACCCATGCCCGACCTCGCAGACCTCGCCGCCCAGCACCAGGATCTTCCGGAACACGACCAGGTGAAAGCCGGGCAGGCCATTCCCGGGAAGATGTCAGACGAGCACGAGCGATTCATGCTCTTCCTGGTGAAGCTGGTGGATGAGGGGGCGATCGACCTCTACGTCACCGATACGTTCCTCAACCCGGAAGTGGCGGAGACGCTGAGCGATGAAGCCCGCGAGCAAGTGAGCCTGGCCCTCCTGAACATCGCCGCGCAGGCGCGCCAGATCTACGATTTCTACAAGTCTCAGAAGACTCCCAACGAGAGTCCGCACCTGCAGACGATGGTCGAACACATCTGGCAGACCAAGTCCAAGCTGGAGGAGGAGTACGGGGATGTGCTGAAGATCTGAGGATAGTTCTGATTGCCATTCGAGCTTTCGTGTCAGCTGATTATTCGACGCAAGCGATGTCTTTTTAGACTTCGGTCACTGGTGGTCCATGGACTGACCAGGTGCCCCAACACGGTGGAAGAAATGACCCCGATCACCCTTCGACACTTCGTCCGGCTCAGTGCAGGCTGAGCTCAGGGTGACCGGGGTAAAAGCCTGTCAGCTTGAGGTGCCTCGCCCATCAATGGTGATTGTAGGAAGAGCAAGTCAGTCCGGCTGAATCCAATGAATCCGACCGTCTCTCCTCCACCCACCTTCGCCTGCGGGCTACGGTGGGCAAGCCACGTCATCCGGGATTGATCCAGTGAATGCGTTCGTCGCGCTTCCACCAGGTAGTCTGTCTCTTGGCATACTGCCGCACCTTGGCCCTGATCTTCTCCGCCAGCTCCTCCCGCGTCAGGGATTCCCGGTCGGCCAGCCAGCCAGCGATCTCCCGGTAGCCGTGGCTCCTCATGCCGGGTGAGCGGGGCGTGCAGCCGCTGTCCAGCAAGTGCTCCGTCTCCTCGATCCATCCTTGTTCCAGCATCTGTTTGGTACGCTCGCTGATGCGTTCGTCGATCCTCTCCTTGGGCCAGTGCATGCCAAAGATGAGCGGCGCGTACTTGGGTGGTTCGGTCGTCTTGAGCGCGGAAGGCTTCTCCCCCGTCATGCGCAGGAGTTCGGTTGCCCGGACGACATACGGCTTGTTGTTCGGATGAAAGGCGGAGGCAGTTTCTGGATCGCGAGATGCGAGATTCTTGTACAGAGTGTGACCCTGGTCTTTGTCATATTCTTCCTCGAGCTCTGCTCGGAGCTCCGGACTGGCGGAAGGAAGCGGGATGAGTCCGTCCACCACCGCGGAGATGTAGAGCATAGAGCCACCTACCAGGATGGGTACGTTGCCGCGAGCGTGGATCGCGTTGATCACCTGCTCCGCGTGTTTCTTGTACCACGCCACGCTCACATCCTCGTTCGGATCTAAGACGCTTAAGAGGTGGTGCGGAATCTTGCGCATCTCCCGCTCCGTGATCTTGGCGGTGCCCACGTCCATGCCGCGGTAGAGCTGGCGGGAGTCCGCGTTCACGATCTCCGCCCCGGCCTTCCACTCCGCAAAATCCTCCTTCAGTTCCCGATCGATCCACTCCGCAACCCTGAGCGAGAAGCCGGTCTTGCCGCTGGCTGTGGGACCGAGCACTACAATGAGCGGCTTCCTATGCTTCAGCACATGATCGCGCACCAGCACGCGCCAGTCTTGCTCTTCTTGCCGAATATTGTCCTTTTTACTCGTCATGGGAAATGTGCAATGTACAATGGACAATGTACAATTCAGATTAAGAGTTCGATTTCATTGTACATTGTACATTTTCAATTCTACATTTTTTTAAGTATGCATCCCCTCATCCAATCCATCGCCCGGCAGATCTCCGTGGGTTCCGTGAGCCCCGTGAACTTCGTGATCCCCACGGTCATTGAGAAGACGCAGTTTGGCGAGCGCGTGTACGACATCTACTCCCGGCTCCTGGAGGAGCGCATCATCTTCCTGGGCACCGCCATCAATGATGACGTGGCCAACTCCATCATCGCGCAGCTGCTCTTCCTGGAGAAGGAGGATCAGAAGAAGGACATCACGCTCTACGTGAACTCCCCCGGCGGACAGGTGACGTCCACCCTGGCCATGTACGACACCATGCAGCACGTGGCGCCGGATGTTTCCACCGTCTGTCTGGGCATGGCGGCCTCCGGCGGCGCCATCATTCTCATGGGCGGCGCCAAAGGGAAGCGCTTTGCACTGCCGCACTCAGAGATCATGATCCACCAGCCGCTTGGCGGCGCGGAGGGTCAGGCGACCGACATCGCCATTCACGCGGAGCACATCATCAAGACCAAGAACCTGCTCAACGAGCTCATTGCGCAGCATTCCGGCAAGCCCGTGGACCAGGTGAAGGTGGACACCGAGCGCGACAAGTTCCTCAGTTCCAAGGAGGCGCTGGAGTACGGGCTCATTGACCGCATCATCGAGAAGCAGGGCATTACCAGCGTGAAGAAGTAATCGAATAAGAAGAACGTTCGCCTGTTAACCGGGGGGTTTACCCCCCGGTTAACAGGCTGTCCGAGCAGCAGCCAGCCATGGCTGGCTGCTGCTATTGGTTAATGCTGCATCAGCTTCTGGATGCTATCACTGATCTTCTCTGGTTCCTGCCCACGCAGCCTGCCCGACCGCTCAAGAGCCACCGGCGGGTGGCGTTGCGGGTGTGCGGATTGGCGTTGCTGGTGTTGGTTGTGGCGATTGTGGCGATTGTGGCTTATTCTTGGGAAAATTGAGTATTCGGATTTCTCATCGATCCCTATACTGAGCCCTCTTTTTGTATGTTCGAGCTCCTCTCCACTTCCCCCCTGGGCCGGCGCGGGCGCCTCACTACGGCGCACGGGGTGATAGAATCCCCGTTCTTCATGCCGGTGGGGACGGCGGGGGCCATGAAAGGGATCGAGCACCGGGAGCTGATCGAACTGGGCTCGCAGATCCTGCTGTGCAACACGTACCACTTGCACCTGCGCCCGGGTGAGCAAGTGGTCGAATCCGCGGGCGGACTGCATGAGTTCATCGGCTGGGAGCGGCCCATCCTCACGGATTCCGGCGGCTACCAGGTCTTTTCCCTGCGCGGCATCAGCAGGATCACGGAGGAAGGCGTGCACTTCCAGAGCCACATTGACGGCACTCCCCTCTTCATCGGGCCGGAGGAATCCATCACCATTCAGCACCGGCTGGGCAGCGATATCATCATGTGCTTTGACCAGTGCCCGCCGAGCACCGCGCCGCGGGCGGAGCAGGTGGCGGCGGTGGACCGGACGCTGCGGTGGGCGGAGGTGTGCAAGCGGACGCATGAACGGCTGAAGGATGAAAGGGCGAAAAAGGATGAAAGAATGAAAAGGGTAAAAAAGGAGAATTCACGCTCATCCCTTTTGCCCTTTTCACCATCTTCGCCCTTTTCACCCTTGCTCTTCGCCATCGTCCAAGGCGGTCTGGAGCGTGACCTGCGGGAGAAGTGCGCGCAGGAACTCCGCGCGATCGGCTTTGACGGCTACGCGATCGGCGGGCTGGCGGTGGGAGAGACGGAAGCGGAGATGTTCGATGTGTTGAGCGCGGTGATGCCGCATCTGCCGGAAGCATCTCCGCGGTACCTCATGGGCGTTGGGCGGATCGACCAGGTGAGGAAGGCCGTAGCGCTGGGCGTAGACATGTTCGATTGCGTCCTCCCCATGCGCGAGGCGCGGCACGGTCGGATTTTCCTCAGTGACGGATCAACCCTGAAGATCACTGGCGCCAGCTTCCTCCAAGACCACTCGATCCTGGATCCGGACTCCCCTTCTCCGCTCAGCCGCATCCACCGCAAGAGTTATCTGAGCTACCTCCTGCGCATCGGCGAACGGTACGGCGAGACGATCGCATGCCTACAAAACTTAGGTGTGACATTAAATGCTCTGCAACATCTCCGTTTGCAGATTGAGAATGATGAATCATGAAGTATGAATCGTGCATGATTCATCATTCCCGACTCTTACTTCACTGAGATGCCTGTGATCTCCACACTGGTGTAGTGCTGCCTATGCCCCTTCACGCGCTTGTGACGCTTGCGTTTGAGCATCTTCACCACGCGTATCTTCTCGCCGCGGCCGTGCTCAATCACCCTGGCCTCCACGGAGGCGCCCTTCACGAGCGGGTTCCCTGCATTCACCTTGTCCCCGTCCACTACCAGGAGGACATCGGAGAAGATCATCTTCTTGTCCGCCTCACCGTCCAGGAGAGGCACGCGGATCCGGTCGCCAATGGCGACTTTCTCCTGGGATCCGGCGATGTCCACGATGGCGAACACGATGAAACTGGGAATTGCCGGTTGAGTCTAGGGAAACCGTTCCGCCCTCGCAAGCCCTTATTCCCGCCTCCTATCCGGATGGATGAGGGGCAGCGGATCCGGGTAGAGGTTCCGGGCGATCCGCCGGTAGGCCGGGGTATCCGGTCCGTAACCGTCAAAGTGGTGCAGCGCGCCGCTCTGCCGCAGGCGGAAGAAGTACTCCGCCAGGATGGATTGGAGGTGGACGTGCGGGTACCAGTTGCCGTTCCTGGGCGGATGCCCTACTCGTGCGAACGGCGTGTGCGCCTGGATCACATCTCTCACTTTGACCCGGATGTCCCGGATGTGCGCAATGACCAGCAGGTACTCCCCGTACATGCCCTCCGGTAGCCGCCGGAGGAAGATGTGCTTGCCCCAGCCGCCGTTCTGGTCCCGGTCGTTGCTGATATGGATCACCTCAGAATCCACCTTCAGCTGGATGGGAATGCCACCGGGTGCGTTGAAGTCCACTCCCATGTGCAGGAAGCGTTCCTTCTCCGTCAGATACAGCCGCTCGCCGTTGGGGCGCTGGCCGCCCCACAGATGGCGCCGGTCTTCCAGCCATCCGCCGGAGGACCACACCACCTCCAGCTGCCGGTGGACTTCATTCACCATCTGCCGGCAGATGTCCGGGTCCAGCAGCGGGTTCACTTCCAGATTCTCCGGATCCAGCCCGTGGTGGCGCAGCCAGAGCTGGGCAGCGTCATCCAGGTTCACCCGCGCGCACGGCTGCCGTTCAAAGTCCGGGGGGAAGAGCATGGGGGAAGGTTCTGACGAACGGATGGGGGAAAACTTACGCCTCTTCCGGGGGATGGAGAGCAAAGCTCTGTACGGCTTGGGATTGAAGTTGATTGAGTAACGCATGGACGAACCGTTGGCTGGGAGCGGCCCGTACGTACCAGGCCAGTGGACGCGTGACCGGCGGTTTCCCCGGATCCAGCTCACGGGCAACGATGTCCGGATAGGAATAGACCAGGCTGGCTTGGAGGTTTTCAAACAGCGTACGGCTGCCCATGTTCACCATCTCCTGATCACCCACAATGCCAAAGTGCTCCGCGATCACTACATCGCACTGAGCGAACTCCGATCGCAGCTGATGCAGCAGGGAGTAGGACATGCCGCGATTACTCGCAGCAATCATGCTGATCTCCGCCAGGCTGCCGTAGTGTTCCTTCAGTTGGTCTTCCATGAGCGGCATCCATACGCCTCCCCGCCGGTGAAAGAGCGCCTTGTTACGCTCGGCGTAGGCTTGGCGGCCCTGTTCCTCCTGCGGCGGAAGCCGTACCACGCAGATGTTCTGGCGGTCCGGCGTCCCGATGGTCACCACCCGTCCGTTCGCCGGATCTTGCTCCAGGAGAAGGGATCGGTAGATCTCCGCTGGAGACTGGTAGGTTTGGTCCATGCCATATCGGGCGTACGCCTGCTGGTACGCTTCCCGCTCGACGGGAGTAGGTTCCCATCCCTCGGGAAATCCGCTCTGGGTGAACATGCGCGTGGCGGTTCCCATGGTGGCGTGGGAGAGGCTTCCGAACGCCGCATTGGAAGTGGTGAACCTCTCCCAGAGCGCTTGGATATGGCGGAGTGTCTGTTCGTCATGCGGCAGGTATTCCAGCCGTTTCTGATTATCCCGGATGTACGTCAGGTCACGGCTGGTGAGAATGCGGTACTGGAGGTGGCGGAAGCGGCTGCCGATCTCCATCCGGATCATTTTCTGCATGGCGGGCGGGCATTCGGTGTGTCTGGTAGGCCGCCTTTGGGAGTCCATGATTGTACCGATGACCTGGCGGATTAAGTGCGTATTCTGCGTGTCTGGGAACATCTCTGGCACCAGGTCCAGGAAACGCTTCTCCTGCGCACGTAGCAGCTCCGCGATTGCATCCCAGATTTCCTGCTGATTCACTTCATCGATCTGTAGATGAGGATCGTCTTCAGCCAGGCGGTCCGGTTCTTCCGGTGGCGCCCTATCCGGCTGTTCGGCCAGAACACGCATCAGCCTTGTAAAACGCTTGAGTGCGCTCCGCGATATTGGCGGTTCCCTGTCCGGCTGTTTCACGGGCGCGCGATCGCGCGTCACGGCCTTCGCTATGCGTTCCATGGCGTTCTCTACTTCCGGAGATTCCCTGTCTAGCCGTCCGGCGTGAACGCGTTCGCGGATCACGCGGCGGCCAAGGCCATTCAGCGCCAAAGCACGCCACGCCAGTGAAGCGATCCGTTCGCACTGCAGCTGCACCAGTTCCGGCGGCGTCCCTGGCTCCTGCTGAAGCTTGGCGCTTACCACGCTTTCCACCAAGAGCTTCTGCTCCCGATGTGGGTCTTCCGGCGCCAGTGGTGGCTGCGGGCGGGGCATGATTCAGATCGCGTCACAATGCTTCCGGCATCACGTGGGGCAGGGTGAACGTGAATGTGGTTCCCTCCCCCTCGCGGGAGGAGAAGGTGATGTCTGCGTGCAGAATGCGCACCAGGCTGTGGACCAGGTAGAGGCCCAGGCCGGAACCGTTGGTCTCCGTCTCAATCACATTGGATCCGCGGAAGAATTTGGAGAAGACCTTGCGCTGCTGGTCCGCGGGAATGCCCAAGCCCTGGTCTATCACGTGAATCCGCACGCCACCGTCCCCTTCCTCCGCGCGCACCGTGACGGTTGCGCCGTGCGGGGAGTACTTGATGGCGTTGGTGATCAGATTCCGCACGATCTCCCGAAGGAGGCTGCCGTCCGTGAGGAGGAAGAGTCCGTCTGGGCATTCCACCACCAGTTTCTGACCGTATGCCAGGAGCTGCGGGCGCAGGAGATCCCGCAAATCATCCAGGAAGGAGCGCAGATGCACATCCGTGAGCGTGGGGCTCACTTTGCCGGCCTCTATGCGGGAAATGGTCAGCATGGTATCGATGGTGGATGCCATGCGCGCGGCGGCCTTGCGCCCCTCTTCCACCAGAAACTGCACGTCCGGCTGCTCGCTCTTGAGCAGGCGGCTGAGCTTCCCCAGCGTCCAGCGGATGGCCGTGAGCGGCGTGCGCAGCTGGTGGCTGGCCAGGGCCATGAACTCGGATTTGGAGGCATCAATGCGCCGTTCCTGCGTGACGTCCCGGTAGAGGAAGAGATGCCCGCGGGGCTGTCCGTCTACGGTGATGGGCACGTAGTCCCGTTCCAGGAGCCGGCCGCTCGCCAGTTCAAGATCGGACCTGGTAGGCATGCGTTCATGCAGGATCATGCCCAGCGCCCTGCGGTAGGCGAACGGATCCAGCTGTTTCTGGCTGATGTGACGGAAGAGCTCCTCTCCCGGGCGGCCCGGCAGGTCCTGCGGTTGCAGAGGCAGGTTGAGGAGGGCGATCAGCCGCTCGTTGGCCTGCAGGATGGTCAGGTTCTCATCCAGGAGCAGCGCCCCCAGCTGCATGTTGTCCATGACGTACTGGAGCCGGCGCAGATTGATGCGGTCGCGCTCTTCCAGCGCCTCCCGGGCGTTGATCTGCTCGCGCAGCTCCCGCGTGCGCTCCTCCACCTTGCGCTCCAATTCCTGGTTGGTCTCTTCCACCGTGCGCTGTGCCATCTTCTGGTCATGGATGTCCGTGCAGGTGCCGAACCATTTGATCACCCTGCCCCCTTCATCTTTCACCGGAATGGCGCGGCCCAGGAACCAGCGGTACGTGCTGTCTTCTGCCCGCCGGAACCGGTACTCTATCTCATACTCCTCCCCCGAGCGTACGGCTTCCTCCCATGCGCGCCGGTAGCGCTCCACGTCATCCGGATGCATGGCGTCCTTGTTGCTGCGGTAGGTCTCTTCCTTCGTGAGGCCGGTGTACTCGAACCAGCGGTCATTGAAGTAGTCGTTATAGCCGTCCGGATCCGCCGTCCAGACGATCTGCGGAATGGCTTCCGCCAGCAGCTGGTACTGCAGGGCCAGCTGGATGGCCTGGTCCTGCGCCAGGGTCTCGGTGGCGGATGAAACGGGTTCCATGTAGGGGAAACGTACCACGAACGCACGTGCAATGCCGCACGTTCGAGCGGAAAAACACGTCGCGTGCGCTTGGAGTGTGACGGGATCGCCCGTCTTCTCTTACAGCCGGTTGGTCCGCCAAAGGCGCTATACCTCCACGCGCTGGAATTGCCAGGATCCAAGCCCCAGAATGACCAGGGAAACGCCCGTGAGCACGCCCAGGTCCAGCGCCAGGCTGAAGTGGGATGTGCCGATCAGCGTGCTGCGCAGGGCGTCCACGCCGTACGTGAGCGGATCAATCCGCGTGATGAACGCCAGTGCCGGAGGGAGGTTCCTGAGCGGAAAGAGCGATCCCGAGAGGAAGAACAGCGGCATCACCAGGAAGTTCATGATGAGCTGGAACGCCTGCATGTCCTCTAACCGGGCGGCCATGGCCGTACCCAGCGCGGTGAACAGGAAGGCGATCAGGAACATGCTGAGGAGCGCCGCAGGCATCGCGGACCAGTTTTCCGGCCGGAAACCAAAGATCAGCGACAGCACGAACACGATCAGTCCCTGGAGAGTGGCCACCGTGGCGCCGCCCAGTGTCCGCCCCAGCATGATCTGCGCCCGGGAGACGGGCGCCACCAGCGTTTCCTTGAGGAAGCCGAAGTTCCGGTCCCAGATCACTTCCATGCCCGTGAAAATGGCGGAGAAGAGGATGGTCATGGCAATGACGCCCGGCGCCAGGAACTGCAGATAATTCCCCTCCCCCGCCCGCTGGAACACCGGTCCCAGGCCGTAGCCCATGGCCAGCAAGTACAGAACCGGCTGCCCTAGGGACGCGATGATCCGCGACCGCGTGCGGATGTAGCGGGTGAGCTGCCGGAGCCAGAGGATGTAGATGGTCTTCATGATCGGAAGAAAAGCGGGGTGGACGGGTGCTCACTGCCTCCAGACTTTGCGGTTCACGCGCATGCGATCGATCCCGGCGGACGCCTCCTCCCGGATCTCCCCGCCGGTGAGTTCCAGGAACGCGGCTTCCAGGCTGTCGGTCTTGGTCTGGGCCTTGAGTTCCGCGGAAGAGCCTTGCGCCACAATTTTTCCGTGGTCGATCACCGCGATCCGCTGCGCCATCTTGTCCGCCTCTTCCATGTAGTGGGTGGTGAGGAACACGGTCAGCCCCTCCTTGGCGTTCAGGTTCTTCACGTACGTCCAGAGCTTATTGCGGGTCTGCGGATCCAGCCCCAGCGTGGGCTCATCCAGGAAGAGGATCTTTGGGTGGTGCAGGAGCCCGCGGGCGATTTCCAGCCGCCGCTTCATGCCGCCGGAGAACGTCTTCACGTAGCTCCCCCGCCGGTCCCACAGCTCCACCACATTGAGCAGCTCTTCCATCCGCTGCCGTCGCAGCGCTTTGGGAACGTCGTAGAGCATGCCGTGAAACTCCAGGTTCTCCCAGGCCGTGAGCTCGTTATCCAAGCTGGGATCCTGGAACACGATGCCAAAGGACTTCCGCGTGGCTACCTGGTCGCGCAGCGGATCATGCCCGTTCACCCGGATCTCTCCGCTGGTGGGCCGCAGGAGGGTGGTGAGCATGCGGATGGTGGTGGTCTTTCCCGCGCCGTTGGGGCCCAGGAACGCGAACACTTCCCCCGGCTGCACGGAGAAGGTCACATTGTCCACCGCCTTGATGTCCCCCTTGAACGTCTTGGCCAGGTGCTTCACGTCGATGATCGGCTCAGGCATGCCGGGGGAGTCTACTGAGGATGGAGGAGGAAGTATATGGGATTGGGATGAAACTGCAGCCTGACCCTGCATCAGTCGTTTGGTTCCGATGCAGGGTAGGAACCACCTTCATCGCACGAATGTAAAGGATGGCGCTGTCATGAACCCGAGCGCAGCGAGTGGTTCATGGCTGAGC